>JAGVWP010000028.1 GCA_018304985.1 Candidatus Pacearchaeota archaeon | reverse complement strand
TGGTATTTAGGAAAGTTTTTGGTTTGAAATCTCGCGAGTTAGAGGATTATCTTTAAGAAATTTCACCTCGTTAAATTTCTTAACTTAATGGAATTGGTTTGACGCCCAGACCAGGAGTCGAACCTGGGAACCGCCGAAGCGGTCAAGGTTAGCAAGATAGTCCATATTTCTATGACACTTAGTAGCAAAGTTTATATATAAGCTTTTGGTCTAAATATTATAATAAAACATCAAGTTATATTATTAGTTAAGATGTCAAGAAATATTAAAATACCAATAAGAGAAATCAACATAGAGAAGTTATTATCAAAAGTAAAAGGTTGGGAAATAAGTGATGAAGATAAAAAAGATTTATTTTCCTTTTTTAAGGATTTGGAGATAGGCAAGGTTACAGGCAATATTATGAAGCCAGGGACATTATCTACTTACATCATTAATTTAAGGATTAGTTTAGAATTCCTTAAAAAACCAATATCAAAAGTAGAGGAGAAAGATATTGATAAATTATGTGAATCACTTTTGAAAAATAAACTTCATTGGGATTTTAAAAAGAAAGATAAAACCAAAAAGACAATAATCCACAATAGACCCTACACAGAATCAACTAAACTAAAAATCAAAGATTCTTTAATAAAATATTTAGGTTGGAAATTAAAAGACGATGCTATTTCTTTTATTAAAATTCTAAAAGTAAGACCAAGAATCAAAGATAGAACTCCGGATTATTTGAAAGAAGGGATGATTGAGGAATTATATAAAGGATGTAAAACTGCAGAAGAAAGATTTTTGGTTGCAGTTCTTTTTGATTCTGGAGCAAGAGCAGAAGAGTTTCATAATATAAGATTTGAAGACATTGAAATTAACAATGATAAGGTTAGGTTAACTCTTAAAGAAGAATATTCAAAAACTAAAGGTAGGAGTATTGGATTATATTGGAAATATTCTTTTGAAGCTGTTAGTGATTATTTGAAAGAAAGAATGAAAGATAATATTAATCCTAAAGACCAAGTTTTCAAAAAGAATTATAAGTCAAGTAGGGCTTTCTTACAAAGATTAGGATTAAGAATTTTAAATCGAAATATTTACTATCACTTATTTAGGCATAGTTCCGCAACCTATTATGCATCAAAATTAAATCGGCAACAATTATGTATAAGATATGGCTGGAAGTTTAGGAGTCCTATGCCAGATAGATATATTGCAAGAGATGGAATGGAAAATAGAGAAATTGATGAAAAGTTTGAGAAAGCTACAATCAATGACTTAAAAGAAGAGTTACAAAAAGTTAAGGAACAATCAAAAATTAGAGAAGATAAATTAAAGCAAGAAGTTCAAAACATAATGTTGAAAACCAAAGAGGAATTAAGGAAGATGTTAGGAGAGATGATTATTGTTAAAAATTAATATTAATAAAATTACTTCTTCCCAATTCTCTCAAATATCTTTAAAAGATTTATTCCTTCATCTGTTATGATTAGATTGAACTTAAACATTTTTGGGACTCTCTTTCTAAATATGAATTTTAATTTTTCCAATCTTTTGATATGGATTTTAAAGCTAACATGAGTCATATTTAAGAGAGATTGGACTTCTCCAATAGATAATAATTTTTTATTTTTGTTTAAAATTCTTAAAATTTCAATATCAACGTCATCTATTAATACGCCACTTCTTTGACCAATCTTTCGTTTTTTCATACTATAATAACAATATTATTACTTTTAAATATTTTGTTATACATGTTGTTATGATTTTTGACATATCTACTATACTAGAACTAAGTTTAAAAAGTGTTATTTGGTTCTAAAAATATCTAATTTATCGACGATAAATTAGGTTTAAGGTATTAATAAAAACACCTTAAAATAGGTCCATATAAGTCCATAGGGAAAGAAAAAACCTCTCCCTAAGGGTTTACATAGGGTAAATTAAATTACTCAAAAAGGAGGTAAAATGAATCCAAAAATAAAGGTTAAAAAAACCAGTGACGACAAAGAAGTTAAGGTTAAAAAACCTGGCTATAAAAAATATAGCAAGGAGCTTAAGGAAAACATAGCTGATTTGATAAGGCAGGGGAAAACACTTAGTGAGATTCTTATGGAAGTTGAGCCGCGTAAGAAAACTATTTTAAGAATCGCTAAGAGATACAATCTACAAATTAAAAAATAAGGAGTGTGTTAGTCATCAAATGTTGTAAGTAGGTCTGCATGTGAAGTTTTAAATTCACCACTATCAATTTTTGGTTTTAGAAAATCTCTTAAAATTTTTTCAATAAGTTCGCTCTTTGTAATATTGGAAACTCCCTTTACTTTTCCCATATAATAAAGATTAAATAATTTCCAAACTTTCTCGTCGACAATTCTTAAAGAAGTTGTTCTATTTGTAACTCTTCTCGTTCTTATTCTTCTTACATCTACCATTTTCTATTATTAATAATGTATAACACAATCAAAAATATTTATAAGAGAGTGTTATTTTATTATTCTAAATATCTTATTAGTTAAGAGGTATTGAGGGTTTTTAAAACCTTTGATAAAAAATGGAAGACAAACCGCAACAAGCATTAGAGAAAATTGAAGTAAGTATCAAACTCCTCATTCAATACATAGATGAATCTCTAATTCAAATAAATAAATTTGACCGGGAGGAAACAAAATGGAAAAAAGACAAACCAAATTTCGAGCTGACATCCACAAAAAGCTGAAAAAATATATAAGAAGAAAGAAAGGTAGACCCTTTCTTTTCGGGCAAATGAAAAAACAACTTTTTGATGCAACTTGGTATGGAGGGCGAGCCTTCAAAAATCGAGTGAAAGCTGTATTTCACCTTAATGAATTTAAGGAAAAGGGAAAGGTTATGCTACAGAAGGAATCTGCTGAAACCCCTGAAAAAGAAGATGAATAAACCTGTCCAGATGTCGCGTGGTGTCTTGTGGGACTTTCAGGACAGGTACGACAAAGACACAACAAAATGTGGTGTGTGAAACATAACACCACATTGTTTTGTGGGGTATCCTAACTTGTCTCATTTGTAAAATGTGTAGGGGTATGAGACAAGTGGACAACTAAAAATGAACATATACAATCAAAAATGGGAGTAATAATACCAAACCAACTAAAGAATGAAAATTGTAGATTTGTAAGGTTAAAAGATAACCTAAAAAGACCATTAGATTTAGGATGGACTACAACTAATAATTTTAAGTGGGATAGTGAAGAAATACAACAACATATCCAAAAAGGGTGTAATGTTGGATTTTTGTGTGGTAGTGACGATATTTATGTTATTGATATTGATGATAAGTCCATTCTTAATGAGTTTTTGGAGATAGTAGGGGAAACATTTATTGTTGAAACTCCTAAAGGTTTCCATATTTATTTCAAATTCCCAACTAAACTAAATAAAATCATTTTGGAAAAAGAAACTAATCACCTAGGAGAATTACAAGCACAGGGGACGCAGGTGGTGCTTCCAGGGTCTAAAAACCAAAATGGAGAGGAGTATAAAATCTACAAAGATGTTTTTATCGCTACATTAACTAAGGAAAAACTAAACCTCATAAAACAAAGATACGCTAGCACTGGTGATTCAGTAGCGGGAGGTAGAACTTTTGTGGTTCAATCACCTAATTGGAAGGTTTATAGCAAAACTCCTCTTTGTGATAAAATCCCAATAACCTCATTAGTTGATATGAGTAAGTTAAAGTCATATAAAAATGAGTTTTATGGAAGCCATGAAATACACGGTTCAACAACAGGCATGAATTTTTTTATTAATCCTGCTAAAAATCTCTGGCACTGCTACAGATGCAACAGCGGAGGCGACTCATTATCCTATCTTGCTGTCAAAGAAGGAATATGTACTTGTGAGGATTTTTCTCCTAATGGGAAGAAGTTGAGAGGAGATGATTTTAAGAAAACCATAAACACAGCTAAGGAGAAATATAATATTATTTTTGATAAGAATATTTCTACTAATGAATTCATGTTGAATCTCAATCTTAACCAATTGAGGATTATTACTGATGCTGAATTGTGTGAAATGGATTTTGGAGAAACAAAGTATATAGTTCAAGACCTAGTTCCAGAAGAAGGTTTAGTTTTAATTGTTGGGAAAACACGTTCAATGAAAAGTTTTTTCGCAACTATAATGGGATTTTCTGCATGTTGGGGAAAAACATTTTTAGATAGATTCATAACAGAGCAGTCACGATGGTTGTATATTGATGAGGAAAACCCTAAAAGAATAACACAATTTAGAAATTCTTTAATAAGGAGAGGTTTGGAAATTCCACCTACAGAGGATTTTGGATATTTGTTACATACAGGGCTTAAACTAACTAGAGAGAATGATATTTTATTATTAAAAAAGTTCATTCAAGATTTTAATGCCAATGTGGTAGTATTAGATAGCCTTATTAGATTTTTAACAAATACTGATGAGAATACTGCTACGGATATGAGTGGGGTGTTTAACACACTTAGGCAAATATCCAATGAGCTTAATGTTACATTTATTGTAATTCATCACATGAATAAGACACCTGACAGGCAGGGCATAGATAGAGTGAGGGGTTCAAGCGACATTGTGAATGCTGTTGATGTTGTTCTATTATTTGATAGAGATAAGGCAGAAGCTCCATTTATTAAAGTGACACAGGAAAAGAATAGATTTGATAAGGAGATTGGACCATTCATAGTCCAGGCAGAATCAAATAGTGAGGAAAACAGTTTATCATTTTCAATAACTAATGATATTATAGCAGTTAATAATAGGCATACAAGAGCAGCTAATGAGGTTCTTAGGTGGCTGTTAAATAGGGAATGGGATAATCCAATTATTAGAACTTTTACAACTTCTGAGCTAAGGGAAAGGTTTGAAGGTACATTTAATGAAAACTCTGAAGCTAATAGAAAAATTATACAAGGAGCATTAAGGGTTTTAGTTAATGACAGCAAGATTGAGAGAGTTGATACTGGAGAATATCGGTTATTAGTTGCCCCTGCTGAAGAATCTGAAGCTAATGAAGATAATGACGATGGAGGTGAGGAAGATGAACCTGCAACAAGTGATTATTAATTACACCAAACTTCTTGCTAAGAGGTTATATGGTGTTGAAAATTTGAAAGTTAATTTTGATATTTGTTTTGATGATTATTCTAATGATGAAGGGATATTTAGTGGAGAGTGTAATTCAAAAGAAAAAATAATAACTTACAATTCACTAAGCTACAAAAAAGATAGATTATCTTTTAATGTTTGGGACACAATGGTTCACGAAGTAACCCACTTGAAATATTTTGGGCATAATCTTCAATTCATAAAAGAATTTGAAATAAATTTAAGGTTGGTTGATGATCTAAGAAAGGAATTTAATAAAGAGGTTGGATGGGATGAGGATTTTGAGTATGAGGAAAACGATATTGATGAGAGAGTAATTGAAGATAATGTTTATTGTGAGTTATTTAAAATAGAGGAGATATACGATGATGATTTTTAATCGGAGCAATCTTATTATACTAATATTTGATATAAATTTTAGAGCCAGGAATGTAAAGGGTTTGTCTTCACCTCCCATGTTCTTACGCTTTAGCATTCCTGGATTCATATTTCTAAGTGAGGGGGAAGATGAGAATAAGATTAATTAAACAATTCAATAAAATATATGGTTCTCACTTTAGAACCCTAAAACCTAATTCTTTTATAGACACAATGCAGAAAATTGTTTTAGTTGTAGTAAAAGATAGATTAGTTTATATGGAAGAACAAAAAGAGGTTATTGGTTATTGGAAAGAAAAAGGATATGCTTATGTTATTTTAAATTTTGGAGAATTTAAAAGAAAGCATTTTGAATGGATGTCTGAGCATATTGTATTACATTGCTAATTTAGTATGGTATTCTTTATGATAAAAGATTACGATTTTCAAAAATTCATTTTGTTTTTACAATAGGATTAAATTAGGGGAAGGTATTCTTTAAAACAAAATAGAACAACTAATTTTTTTAACAAAGAAGATAATGTTTATTCTTATGGTATAAGATTTGGTATACCAAATCAATTTTTATGGTATACCATAAAAACTTCGATGGAAAGTAGCTATTAATTATTAAACTCTAAGTTAAGCCTGTTTTAATAGGGGGTTGCCTGCAGTAACTGGTTTTAAGAAAAATGGGAATGTTTAATTTAACTTCTTTAATAATTCTAAACCTTTCTTAGTTATCTTAACTTTATTATCTTTGGATATGGTAACTGCTTCAAACAATTCTAAGTCTTTGCAGTGTTCGCGGATGGTCTGCCAGTTAGTATTAACTTTTCTTTCCAAATCACCAAACACATGTTCTTGATTATCGCTTAGAATTCGGAGTATGGCTTTTCTTACTTCTTTGAATGTTCGCTTCATCAACAATATTGTGGAAAAGTATATAAAGTAGTATTCCACAATATTGTAGTATAACAAAACTAATAAAAATGAAACAAATAATTTGGATTGGATTGATTGTAATTGCTTTAATTGTGGGTTTATTTTTTGGTTCGATAATGTTAAACAAAACTCAAATAGAAAACAAATATAATCATCAAAGTTTTGTTGTTGATGCAACTAATGAAAAAATGGTTAGTGTATCTACATCTGACTGCATAGAGGAGTATGAAAGAAGATACTCATATAATTGTTTTGAGGATTGTGAATTAACAAGAGCTTCAACACAAGTTGGTAACAGCATGTTAAGAGAATATGGTTGTAGTTGTTGGTGTGAAAGATGAAAATAATAATCACTACAAAAGATGAAGATTTGGATAGCAGTGTTGATAAGGTTGTAGAGTTAGCGTCTAAGATTAAAGGTTATGAATGGAAAGGTTGTAAGTGTATGGAAGATGGAACTTCATTAATACTTAGTGGGAGATGTTAAGATTTTTAAAGATTAAAATCATAGTTTAAATATGGCATTAATAGACATTATTATTGTTGCTATCTTTTTTCTAATAATCATAATTATAGGATTTATAGAAAGAAAGAAGATTACTTTAGAAGACTATTGGGTGAATAGTAGAAAAACTAAAACTTTCTTTTTAGTTGCAACAGTTCTATCAACTTTCATTGGTGTTGGTGCAATTTTAGGAACTGCTGGAATTGCTTTTAATGGGGGAGGTTTAATTGCTTTAGCTATCCCGTTCTCATTTCTTTTTTATTTAATGCTTTATGCAAAATTTATTGCTCCAAAAATAAAAGAATTCGGAGATAAACATAAAGCATACACTCTTCCAGATTTCTTTGCAGTAAAATATTCTAAGGGTGCTGGAATTCTGGCTTCTTTTGTCAATTTAATTAGCTATGGATTATATTTAGCTTTACAGATTGTAGGGATGGGAATATTTGTTAATGTCCTAACAGGGTTTAGTCCAATCATAGCCACAATCGTTGGAGCCTTAGTGGTTATAACTTACACAACTGTTGGAGGATTAAGAGCAGATATAAGAACAGATGTATTTCAATTTGTTATGATGATTCTTCTTTTAACAATGTTCTTACCAATAGTAATATTTAAGGGTGGCGGTTTTAGTGCGTTACAATCTTTACCCTCATCATTCTTATTGGGAACTGACTTTGCACCGCCTTATGTGATTATCTTAGCTTTTCTTTTTATTGGTATCGCAACATTTACATATGCAGATTTATGGCAAAGAGCATATGCTGGAGAATCTAAAAAAACTGTAAAGAAGGCAGCTTATATCTCAGGAATATTGGCTTTTCTTTTTTTAGTAATGGCTGTTTTATTGGGGGTTTATGGTCATATACTGCTTCCAAATTCTACTTCAAATACTGTTCTTGCCGATTTAATGACTTTAATTTTACCTGTAGGGCTTTATGGTTTAGTTTTGGCAGGATTTTTTGCTGCAGTAATGTCCTCAGCAGATACAGTCTTGCTAATTACGAGTATGACTCTTGTTCATGATATATACCGGAAAGGTATGAACAAACAAATGAGTGAAGAAGAAACATTAAAATTAAGTAGAAGGGTGACATTTATTTTAGGGATAATTGCACTTATTGTTGCATTAATCATCTTCAATATAGTCCATTTGGCAATAGAAGCAATTAGTTTTTATGTTGTTCTTACTCCTTCAATAATCTTCGGATTTTATTGGAAGAGAGCAAATACTAAAGCAGCAGTTTGGAGTATCATAATCGGGTTAATAGGAGTAACGGCTTTCTTGTTCATTGATCCTGTTCAAGCATTTATTCCGGGAATAGTTTTAAGTTTTATTACTTATGTTTTAGTAGCTTTCTTAACGAAAAGGAAAGAAATTAATCCTAATTAGAAAATGAAAAATACAAGTTCTTATGATAATTGGGCAAAAGTTTATGACTTAATTTACTCTAAAAAGAATTATAAAAAAGAGAGTGAAATAATAAAAAGCATAATAAATAAAAATAAAAGGAGTAACGGTAAATCCTTATTGGATGTTGGTTGTGGAACTGGTGGACATATAAAGTATCTCCATAAAGCTTTTGATTGTGAAGGAATAGATTTAAACAAAGAACTTCTCTCCCTAGCAAAAAAGAAGATTAAAGGAATAATATTTCATCAGAGAAACATGATTAATTTTAAACTAAATAAAAGATTTGATATAATAATTTGCCTGTTTAGTGCAATTGGACATGTTAAAACCATTAAAAATTTAAAAAAGACTTTAAAGACTTTTGATAGACACTTAAATTTTGGAGGAATTGTCATTATTGAACCTTGGTTTACAAAGAAAGCATATAAAAAAGGGAGGTTAGATTTAACAACATATAAAGATGAGGATATTGTTATATCTAGAACAAACGTATCAAAAATTAAGGGAGACATAGCAATTTTAGATTTTCATTTTTTAATAGCTGAAAAAAATAAAGACGTGAAATATTGTTTTAGCAGACAAGAATTAGGGATGTTTGAATTAAAAACTTTTTTGAAAATAATGAATGGTGTTGGATTAAAATCGAAATTTATAAAAAATGGTCTTAATAGGGGTAGGGGGCTTTATATCGGTGTGAAAAAATAATAGAATAGAAGTTATGCTTCTCTGGCTTGATTCAACCAGGATATAGCAACATCTTCAAATAGCTTTATCATTATCTTTTCTTGTTTATTTTTTAGAATAACTTTTTTTGTTATTTCTTGAGATTTTTCAAATATACGTTCAATTTTTTGAAATTCACATTGCTTATAATTTTTTAGGTTGCCTTTGATAATAATTTGATTGGGGTTTGTTCGTTCGACAATTAATTCATATCTTTTTAGATCTTCTTTAGAGATATTAATGTATCCCCTAGATAAATCATCATTTAAATCTGATAGGTTGTCAGCATATTTTATGGCTCTACCATATGAATTTGCTATTTTAAATATTAATTTTTGGTTTAAATTAGGAGTTAAAAATAACAAAAATTGTTTCCCTATAGAACCTCCAATATTTTTATTCAAATTATCTAACTCTTTTGCAGACAAAATTTTAAATTTTCTGATTCTATCTTTTCGGTCAATCTTCCAATATCTAATTACCTCTTGATATATTTTATCAGCATTATAAAATCTTCTATTATGGAGACTTCTCAACACCTTTCCCAATTTTTGAATTTGTTTTAAACTATTATTTTCTATTGCAAGGTTTTCGCCTTTAAAGCTTCTACAAAAGATAGCCTCTATTTTATCTAAAGAGTAGGTATTCTGATTGTCTAGCAAATCATCTATTATAGCCAAGACATGATTTATAAGAATAAAACCTTCTCGCAAGTCCTTATGCAAAAGAGAATTTATTTTTTTATAAGTTTCAATCCGCCCATATTTTTTCATTTCACTAAGTCTCTTAGGATTGCTCTTTTTTATCATTTCTTTTTCTATATTCAAACCCATATTAATCTTATTAATAATTAGGTGATTATAAACTTAATCTTAAGAAGTCAAGATGTTAGATTTAATTTTCTCGTCGGAACAACCTTTATATTCTTATTTCTTTTTATTATTTTATGATAACTATTAATAAACAAAAACCAAATAAAAGTGAAGTGAATAAACTATTTGATTCTCTTAAAAAAGAAGATTTATTGGAAGACAGAGCCGAGTATGATGAAGAAGACTTACGAGTTGCATATCCGAAATTGAATGAAAAAGAAGCAAAGATGCTTTATTTAAAAATTCAAAAGTGGAAACATACTCAAACTAAGAAAAAGAAAGATAGCAAATTCTAAATAGTATTATTTTATTGGTTTTGTATGGAGAATAAAAGATTAATTGAAATATTAGTGGCAATTAGTGTTTTAACACTTTTGTTAAGTAATTTTTATTCTTATAAAGAGCAAAAAGTTTCTAACGATTTAATTGAATGTGTAGATGTTCAAATAAAGGTATTAGATGTAAGAGCAGATTTAAATGAATATCTTAATAGGTATAGTATTTATGATGATATCATATTAAATCAAACAAACAATGTGGACGAATCAAACCTGGAGTGGTTTTTTAATAAAGATTTAAACACTCAAAGATTTTTTGATGAGATAGATAATTTAAATTTAATGAGACCTTATTGGGAGGAATGTAGTTCTAATTTGTTTTTATTTATAAACCAAAGAAAGAGCTATTCATTAGTATCTTCTTTCTTTTTTTGGATAACTTTAATTTTAGATATAGTTGCAATTTATTTATTGTTTAGAAAAGAGAAAACAAAATAAAAATCAATTTTATTAATATTAATATTGTAACTACCAATGAAATCCATTTTAATCTAACAATCCATTTATCAATTCTCTCTAATTTTTCTTCCAATTTTTTAGATAATCTTATTTCTATTTTAAATAATTTTATTGTTAAAAAAATAGATAAAATAAATGTAAAAGAGATAATTGTAATTGAAATGGGATTATCTTTGTAAATTGGTTTATCAATCGGAACATCTACATAAGTTACATTTTGGATGTATTCTACTGGTCTTTCTTCCAAATCTTTTGTTAGATTACTTAGATTTTGTAAACACGTTGTTAAATTATTGGAGTAAGAGGAACAATCACAAGCAGGACATTCTTTTGGAGAAAAAGCATCATTTATAAGAGGAATTAATGATAAAAATAAGATTATCCCAATAAATGAAACTAATATTACTCCGAAAATTTTAATTGGGTCATCTGGCATTTTTCTTTTCACCAAAACGCCCTGGGCAGGAATCGAACCTGCGAGCCCCGAAGGGCCGAGATTAGCAATCTCGTGCAATACCATTATGCGACCAGGGCATATTGTTTTTGTGTTCTTTTGGTGATTTAAACTTTTTGATTATTATTAATAATTTTTGTTATTGTTTACTAACTGCCCTATTTTGTTGGACTAGTTTAGCAACCTTGTGCAATACCGTTATGCGATCTGGGCATAAAATATCCAGCTATTCTTAATTTTTAAAAGTTGTTATTCACCAAAAGTAGTCCAAACTTAATGTATACTCAAGGATAATATTGTTTTTAAGCAGAGAGAATATCGGATATTTATGGCAAGTTTTAGGCATTTTAATAAATATGTGCCAATAATAGTGGATATTACCAATGCAAGATATGTTCCAAAAATTGATGATCCTAAACTGGGACCTGAAGAATTGCAGTTTAATTATAGTAGAGTAGCATATGATACAAGAAGAAGTTTATGGGTTGTTGGAATTGAAGGGCATGATGAATTTACAGAAATACCTCAAGAGAAAGATGAAGAGCACTATATTAATTATGTTTCCTTTTCCCTATCTAATCCTGATCTTGAAAGAATTGTTGGAAGAGATCCTAAAGGGAATTCAGTTTTCTTTTTAAAAAAATTCTTAGAGGAAAAAGAGGCATATTTTGATCCATTTGGAAAGAAATGGGTTTATAAGAATCATCAGACATTGCCAGATGATTTTAAAAATAAAATGGATAGGCATTTACTTTTTACATTTGAGGACAGTATTAGAGATGTGAGTCCAAGATTAAAACCTAATCATGCACATGCCCTTGCTATAGATATAGTAAATGACTTTCTTAAACCTTCTAAAAAATAAAAAATAGCGGAGGCGGGATTTGAACCACGCGACCTCAGGGTTCCCCATTGTTTCTTATCTCTTCTTCTTGAAGGAAGGGTTGATAAGGGTAAACCATTGGTTTCCTTTATATGGGCCCTGCGAGCACTCCAGGCTTAGAGGACATTAAATTTCTTTAGATGTCTTGCTCTACTCCGCTATAATTAGATCCCGAGTACCAAAAGTCTCATCCCACAAGAGTATACTCTGTAATTTGTTTATAAAGCTTTCTTTTTCAGTTTCTATATGCTATTTTAAATGTTTGATAATCCTTTTCTTTAACTATTGGAAGATTTTTATCAAAAAATCTACAACTTTATCTATATATTCTCTTGAACGAGCCTGTAATCTATAACACTTTTTTCTTCTTTTAATCATATCAAATAATCTTACAACTTCAAATATAGGGCAATTCAAATTTAAAGTTTCTTTTATTTTTTCTAATATTTCTCTATTTGTATTAAATACAAGAAATTGAGGTCTTATTCTTCCATCAGGATATCTTACAAAATTAAATGTTCCTTCTCCATCAGCAAATCCAACAATATACTCTGGTTTTAACATATCTTTATTCATATTATATATAGACGACTTTGAATAACTTAGTTTTTTAATGTCTAATGAAAAATAGAAACCTATTTCAGTGCAATCTGAGTTTCACTCAGATTGTTGTCATTTC
>JAGVWP010000003.1 GCA_018304985.1 Candidatus Pacearchaeota archaeon | reverse complement strand
TTTATAAGTTGTAATCCATCTAGAAACACTTCCTCTATGAACTCCAAAAAAATAAGCGATTTCATTTATTTCTTTATTCTCTTTATATAATTCAATTGCTCTAAATCTAAGAGATTCTAAAGCAATTCTGTTTATACTCCTTCCACCTTCTTTTTTCATCTATTCAATAAGAAATCGTCTTATTTAAGCTTTGTCACACAATTAATGCAGTTATCTATACTTCATTCGCAGTTTAAATTAATTAAAATTAAAGATATATCATTTATTAGAAAAGTTTAGGAGTAATAAACACTTCCATTAAAGCTGCCAATAATATTATGATTATAGCACAGATTATAAGCAATAAAGAATCATGAAGTATATTCCAGAATTTATCAGTTTTAAACTCTTTTTTTATTATTGAAATGCCAATTATCCCTCCAGCTAAAGTTCCGATAAAATAAGCCGCAATTTCAGGCAATCCGTGAATCATATATCTTAATAAGCTCATGGGTAGACTTGAAAGATTTGATTGTGAGAATATAGCCATGGCTGCTGCAATAACGCTTGCATTCCATGCAAGGATAAATATTCCTCCAGCCCCGAATATTATGGAAAAAATGACTGTAAAAATTAAAACATAAAGATTATTTGTAAATATTCCCCCCAGCAACTCTGTGCTGGTTACTAATCCTGTTGCTCTTTTGTCTTTAACTCCGTATTGCGCAGCACAGCCATCGTAATTGCTGGGGTTGTTTATTGCACAATAAGTCTCTATTTGAGCTTTGTAATTATCTGTTGAACCAAGAACAATATAAAATATTGAAAAAGCAACTATAAAGCCAAGAAATAGCCATAGAAATGCATGAATTGCCTTTCCATGCTCTCTTAAAAGTTTGAATGCGCTGTCTATTTCAGAGTCCTTTTTTTCTTCCAGTTTAATTGTGTAATATACAAACGGCATAGAAAACATTACTGCGAAAGTTACAATCAGAATTCCCGCATATTTTGCAAGAACAACATCTCCAGAGAAAATCCAGTTTACAAGAAGCACTGAAAGGGCTGCATAAAAAAATCCAACGAAAAATAATTCCCAGGGCCTTCTTTCAGACCTTCTTGGGTTTAATATCATCTCTAGCATGTTTCTTATAAAATTCCAATGTATTTAAAGATTTTTACATGTAAAAATCTTTGATGTAAAAAATTAAAAAGAAGAAAAAATAAATTATGTTTAATTAAATACACCTTCCATTTGAGCATGTGCATGGTTCAAACCACATTTCTAAAGATGTATTGCTATTATTATATACAGGATTATTATACGAACAAGCAAACTCTACTAAAACCGTATTATTCTGTGTGCAATAATCAGTAAAGCTATAATTCTGATTATCTAAAAGTAAACCATATGCTGTTCCTTGAATTGTTTTGTTTAATCCACCATCACTATCGGTGCAAGTTTTTACTTCCCAAGAAGAATATTTTACCCACGCAAATACAACAAACGCGGATAATACTATCATCAATAAAATTATTCCAGTAGATTTAGTTAGTTTATTCATTTTTCACCCCCTTTCAATTACTTAATTATAAAATTAATAAAGGAAAATGATATATATATATATCTTTCGGTGAGTTTTCTAAAGATGATTAACGATTGTTAAAAAGAAAAATGAATCAACAGATTTTTATACATTAATTTATTATTAATACTATGAAAAAAGAGGTTGTAGATAGAAAATTGGATAATATATTTGCAGATATTAAAAATATTAAAATACAGGGGGCAAGCAATATTGCAAAATCAGCGCTTTATGCTTATTCGCTCTCTCCAACATCAAAAACCAAGAAAAAACTGCTTTCACTGCGCCCAACAGAACCAATGCTGGCAAATGTTTTAAATAAACTGGATAAAAGTGGAAATAATAAAGAGAACATTCTCTCTCATTTTCAACTTGCGCAGGAGAAAATAAATAATCATGTTTTAAAAATAATAAAGAACAACGACGTTATTTTCACGCATTGCCATTCAACTAATGTTATAAAAGCTCTGATTAATGCCAAGAAAAAAGGAAAAAAATTCCAAGTATACAATACTGAAACAAGGCCATTATTTCAAGGAAGGAAAACATCAAAAGAGCTTGGAAAATCAGGAATAAAGGTAATAAATATTATTGATTCCGCAGCAGAAGTAGCTATGGAAGGTGAGCAGGGATTTAAAAAAGTGGATAAAATATTCTTTGGTTCTGATGCAATTCTTCCAAAGGGCAATATTATTAATAAGATTGGCAGCGAGATGTATGCCCAAATAGCTAAAACCCACAAAATTCCGGTTTATATAATTGCAGACTCCTGGAAATTTTCAAAAAACAAAATAAGTTTGGAACAAAGGGATTTCAAAGAAGTTTGGAACAAAGCTCCAAAACATGCTAAAATTAAAAACCCCGCTTTTGAAAAAGTAGATTGTAAGTATATTACTGCAATTATCTCAGAAATTGGAGTTTTAAGTCCGAGAGAGTTTGTAAAGAGAGTAAGAATTAATTATTAAGATAAAATTAGTAACTTTCTCAAACTAAATTAAGCAAAAACATTGTTTATGTCAAGAAATTCTGGAACTACACATATCAAGTTTAAGTATATCTCTTATAAAAATAAATTAAAGTTCAGCAGATAAGTATGAAAAGTTAGATAAAAGTATTATAATATTTCATAAATAATTTTGAATCACATAATAAAATTTTTCTATATAAAAAATTTAGCATGATTTAATTAAGTTTGTTTTAAATTAAAGATGTGTCAATAGAATTTTATAACTCATTTAAGTTTTATTTTCTTTTTCCTTTAGCTTCCTTACTCTTTTCTACTTTTTCCGCTTTATTGCTCCCTTTATCCTTTCTTGCTTGTTCAATCAAGCCATTTAATTGCTTATTTATCTGCTCAACTCTTTTTGCTATTTCTGGCTTTATCTCTTCAAATTTATCAATTTGTTCATCAATTATCTTATTTATTTCATTAAAATTTTTGGGAACATAAATTTTATTTCCTACATCAACCAAAAAATCCTTGCTGTCAAGTTTTGCCTTGATAAATATGCCCTTTCCAAATTCAGAATAAATCTCTTTTTCTTTTGATTTATTTAAATGCAGTAAATTGCTTTTCAGCAAATTTAGCTCGTTTATCTGCTGGTTTATAACATTTAACTGCTCTCCAAACTGATTTGCCTGCTGTTCAAGCATCTGCAGTTTCAAAAGGTATTCTTGCTGTTCCATAGTAAAAAGAACCTAGGTTCTTCTTACGACATCTCCTAAAAGAAGTCGTAATTATATTTATTTAAATAAGTTAATCAATAAAGAGTATATAAATTATTTGATTTAAAACTTTTAATTATTAAAAACCTTAAAACGAAATGCTTAAAATGGCCAATGTTTAATATAATTGTATAAAAGAGGTTAAAATGGCTAAAATTAACAGGAAAAGGATTTTATTTTTGCAGATTATCAGATGGCTATCTTTGGTGCTTGCTATTCTTTTCTTTTTATGGTTAGTCAAAAAGCTTGGATGGCTGGCAATTTAGATTTAAAAGAAGCTTTCTTATGGATATTTAGGGCAATTTTTATTTTGATAATGCTTTATGTTGCTTACCAAGTTTTGAAAGCAATATTTGGAGGAACTTGGGCTGCTGAAAATATAATTATTGCCGGTATGGGCATAATACTTGCTGGTTTATTTGTTATTGTAGGTTTTTTAGTAAATCAGGGAAGGACTTTGGGTATGTTAGAAGAAAGAACAAGAAACATAGGAAAAAGCTTGTCTGATTTAGGAAATGATTTTAAAGGCCATTTATCAAAACATAAATATTAATAAAAAATTACGGGCTATAATTCTAATCTTAATTATTTCATAGATAACTTATGCAAAATTTTTCACATAGAAAAATTTAGGATAGCAATGATTCATAAAAATGTTCTGAAAATACTTCAATATCTCTACATAATTTAAATGAGAAAGCCCTTAAGGTTAGATTTATTTAATTTAAAACAATTTAATAATTTGTTCTTTATATTTTCAAAAATAGATAATTGCTGCGAAGCAGCGGTTTACACAACCTTCAGCAGCTTTCTGAAAATCAAGCTGGAAGCAATACCTGCAATGATATAATACCAAATCCATTTAGGCAAAACTGTTGAAAATGTCTGCCCGACCCACCAGAATAATAGCAGTAAAGGAATAAGAGTTATTATCATCGGCTTGAATGAGTGTTTCATCATTTCCATGCTCAACTCCATCATTTCCTTGTTTATCTCAGTAACTTTTTTAATATCTGTCCTGAATTCCTTGGAAAGTTTGCTAAGCTCTTTTTGCCTGGATTTTAGCTCTTTTAATCTAGCTTGATTTGTAATATACTTTGTAACCAGAATAGAAATAAGGCTTACAGCAGTTGCTAAAACTATAATGCTAGCCTCGGGATATTTTTGCAATATTTCTGTAAATACCATCTTTTTATTGTAATTTAGATTAGTTAAAAGTGGTTTTTAAATCTTGGTAAAGATAAAGAAAGAAAAGTGCCCCTTATGAACGGAAAAATAACGGCTTATCTTTTATAGGCCTCATCATGATGCCCAAAGAAAAAGAAGATAATTATCTTGTTTTGTTCATCAATTTCAAATTTCAAGACAAAACTTTTCATAATATGAACTCTGCGTTCTCCTGCAAAATCATATTTTAACGGCTTATAATGTTGTGGATTTTCAAGAATTTCTTCAATTTTATTCATGACTATTTCATACAACTTTTTATCTTTCTTAAACAGCTTATTCAACTCTTTTTGCAAAGATGGAACAATTTCATAGCTATACATCTTGTTCAATAGTCTTTCTTAATTCAGCTATATTCTTAAATTTAATGCCTTTTTCTTTTCTTCTTCTTTCCATCTCTTCCTTAAATTCTTCTTTTAAAGGAAGCTCATCAACTGGATGCCAGTCAATTTTTTCACAAAATTCCCATTCTTCATCTGTTATGCTTCCCTTTTTTATATAATTCTCAAATATTAGTTTCTTCATAGTCTCTTCTCTTGCTATCTCGCTCCAATTTACCCACATAAAAGTTTTTAATTTATTTTTAAATTCATCAGATACAGATAATGTTAAACTTGCCATTTTATATTTTCCCAGAGTTTTTTAGCTCTTCAAATTTACTTAATTCTCTAATTCTCACCTCAAAACGCTTTTTTAAATACTCTGCCCAGTTTATTTCTGGATGTTCATCTATCTTTTTCTTTAAATATTCAGGTATTGATATAGTAAAAGTTACCATTTTGTTCTTATACTTAATTTTGTATAAACACTATAATTTGTGCATATATTTAAACTTTTCTATGGTATAAATTATCCCAGTAGACTTTACAGAAGCGTAAAAATAAAAGAAAAAAGGGAAAACAGAAATTACTTAATACATTTCCAAGTTGCATTTGTAGCAGATGTTGGAGCACACTTCCATCCATTCATTAAGATGTAGTTTCTTGTATACATCGTACCTCCACTTGATAGATCAGATGGTCCAGATGGAGATGGATAGATCTGTAATATCTGTAAAGCAGTGCTATTAAGTTTTAATTGCCCGTATACCCCATACCCAAAAGTTCGAGTTGGATCAAAACTAGTAATAGTTGTATTTCCGTGAGAAAGAGTTAATCCATTACCACCACTAGTTAAAGAATAGTAATTTGGTTCTTTATTTCTATAAAGTATTTCTTGATTATTCCCACCTACACTCAATGTAACCATGCTACTAGGATCATCTGAAGTAAGAGAATTTCTGAGAATTCTTATATTATTTGTAATACCTGGAAAAAGACTATCTCCGACTAAACTTAAACTTCCATTAATCTCAACATTTGTTGCGATCTCATTATTACCGGATTTACCTGCTAGTCTAATACCTTTAGGTCCAGATAGAATTTTTAATGGAGTATTAGTATCAGTAGTACCAATAATCTGTGAATTACCAAGAGATAGTAAGTTTATATCCGTAGGGTCCCCATTTAAACATATTCCATTTGAAAATACTCCAGAACAATCATCTCCAGAATTCGGGCTCAACCCAACATTTCCTTTTCCCAAACTAACTCCACCAATGCCCATTACAATATAACCAAGCAGAACTATATTCAAGATAGCAAGTATAATAAATCCGTATAGCAACCACTTTTGATTATTATTTGCCATATTATTTTTTGTCATCACACCTCCTTTCACTCAAGCTCTCCTTGAAGGAGAGTTCATAAAGAGAACCATTGGTTCTTTTTATTATTAAATGTAAATTCCGATTAGGAATTTTAGAATTTAATGGAATGATATATATATATCTTTTGGTTGAGTTTTCTTAATATTTTAAGAGCGATTAACAATTGTTAAGCATTATTTATAGCCAAACATCTTGTTATATTCATTATGGTCTAAAATATTAAGCACAAGAACAAATATTTCAACTTTATTTCCTTCTAAAGTATAAAGCATTCTCCAGTAATTTGAAAGTTCAACTCTGTATAAATTATTGATTCCAAGCCTTTTCAATGATTCAGGGATTAATTCTTTTCTTACCGGATCTCCATAATGAGGGTTATCTTTTAGAATATTCTTAATTCTTTCAATTGAATTAAGCAGAATTCGCGCTTCTTTATCGCCTCTCTTTTTCAATTCAATATAAGCCTCTTTTGCCTGTCCTTTCAAAAGTATTCTAACTTCTTTTCCAAAAAACATTTTATAGTTTTAATTATAAAATAATATATTTAAATCTCTAAAGTATCTTCAAACATTTTCTTTAAATGTTCTGGATCTGAATAAATCCATTGAATGCCCTTTGGCCCATAAATTATTTTTCCGCTTTTCCAAAGGTAGATTAAAATTAATTTAAGAGTCTGATGCATAACCTGTTTAGGAAGCCTTTTTTTCAGTTCAGAGATAGTTATAGGCATATCTCTATTTTTTTTAAGAAATTCTTCAACCATTAGTACTGTATTTAAATTGGGATATCTCCGAATATATTTTTTATTTTTCTCTATCATTTCAAAATCATTTATTTCAATTTTTTGCAGTTTTACCATTTTTATATATTATTAATATCAATTGATATATCTTATATATCTAAATATATAAATGTTTCGTTTCAAAAAATAACTATTAAAAGGAAGCTTCATAAAAGAAACCATTGCATCTAAAGGAGGGGTTGATAAGGGTGAACCTTGGTTCCCTTTATTCCTTTATTATCTTTCTCAAAGCAGGATGCATATCCATTGAATGCTGCTTTGCGATACTTTGGTATAATTGGTAGATAACCATAATTACTAATAAGAAAGATGTTCCTGCAATTAATCCCCCAACAACATTTGTAACTCCTGCAATCAGCCCAATTGTTGCCCCCCCCATTATTGTCAAAGGCATTATATACCTGTCTAAAACTGATTCAAGTATTCTTTCATCTTTTCTGAACCCAGGTATTGTTAATCCAGAAGCCATGATATTCTTTGCCTGGCTTTGCGCATCCATTCCAGAAGTTTTAACCCAAAATGTTGCAAATAAAACACTAAAAGATATGTAGAATAAAACATGAATTACAACTCTTAATATCATATCGCTTGTAAAACTATTTGTTATAGTTGCCTGCAATAAATTAACTCCTGAAAGCCAGTAAGCTAATCCAGATATTGGGGTGCCTCCTGAAAATCCGCCTAAAATTGTTGCATGTCCTTGCCATTTTTCAACTAATCCTGCTCCTAACTGGATATTTGCTTCAAGTGCTGAAACCAATATAACAGGCATAACAGAAGTGTAGAAAAAAGCCAAAGGCCATTTTAAAGCATATCCCCTAATTCTGTCAAAACTTAAAGGTATTTCAATTTTCAAAGACTGCATCCATACTACAAATAAGAATATAGCAATAGTTATTAAAATCGCAGCAGCAGCTAAAATAGCTCCAGTTGTATTTCCTCCGATTATTGAGGAAAATAATACAAGAACTCTACCACTTGGATCAAATCCTCCTTGAGGCCCTATAAACTGGAATAATGCTGTGAATAGCCTCCATGAAACTCCTGCAGCGATAAACAGCGAAACTCCTGAACCAAATCCCCATTTGCTGGTAATCTCATCCATAAACATAATTGCCAGTCCTCCAAGACATAATTGCAGAATTACAATTCCGGCATATCCTGGAGCTGCTTCTAATCCTCGCATCAAAACATAAATGCTTGCTTCAAAAACTATAAAAAATAATACTAGAAGTTTTTGCAATCCCTGAAAATATCTTTTGCCTTCAGGGCTTGTCAAGTCTATTGCAAGAATTTTTGCTCCAACTAACAATTGTAAGATAATAGAAGCCATAACAATCGGGCCTATTCCTAGGGAAATAATACTTCCAAAATCAGTTCCAAGAATTACTGCAAGATTATCAAATCTTTCCAAGGCATTGTTTGATAATCCATAAAGAGGAATATTAGCCAAAACAAAAAAAGCAGCCAATATAATAATAGTCCATTTTGCCTTCACTCCAAAACTTAATTTCTTTTCTACAGGCTTTTCAATTTCTGGAAGATTTTTAAGTATACTTTGCAGGTTCATTTTTTATTGTTTTTGTAATTATATTGTTGAATTAACCAAATCAATTATTTTATCATCATTTACCGATATAGTATTATTGATAATAGATG
Source organism: Candidatus Pacearchaeota archaeon (assembly GCA_018304985.1). Classification (GTDB taxonomy): domain Archaea; phylum Nanobdellota; class Nanobdellia; order Pacearchaeales; family GW2011-AR1; genus JACPLR01. Next base: position 69,482 of record JAGVWP010000003.1, on the reverse strand, counting down.
CTTTATTAATTATGTTTTTTTCTATATTCAAGATATTAGATATTGATTTCCCATCTATTTGTTAATATTCTATTTTTCATTTTTCTCATCTTTTTCAAGGTTTTTTAAATTAAATAATATTGAATCATTGCAAACACCTGTTAAATTAAATTTATTGCTTTGGTTAATGTTATTAATATTATTTAATCTAACTAATTTATCATTATAATCCCAATGTTTACTAGTTGAATTGTTTTTTATATTAAAGATATCAAATAACGATTTCCCATCTATCCTTTTATATTTATTTTTCATTCTCTCCCTCTTTTTTCTTTAGAGTTACTTTCCCGCCAGCTTTTTCTATTTTTTTGATAGCTGAACTTGATGCAGCATAAGCAGTTATATTTAATGGCATGTCTATCTCTCCCTCTCCAAGTATTTTATAATTGTCTAATTTCAGTTCTTTTTTTCCTTCAGCCATTTTACTCAATTCATACAAATTGATGATTTTATATTTCTTTTTCTTGGCTTTCAATCCTTTTTTGCCAAAATAATCTTCAGGCATATTCAGAAGCAAAGTCTTCTTTTGGTCAGCCCTTTTTCCTGTACCAGCCATACCAAATCCTCCTCTATGCCCGCTTCCTCTGGCTTTTTTCTTCCCCCCTCTTGCAGCTGTATGCCTTCCCTTGAACCTGCTTGATTTTTTTCTTTTCTTGAGTTTCATTTTTTATCTTATTTGATGTATTGTATATAATTTATGAATATAATAATACATAACTGTTAATTAATGAAGTATTAGCAGCTTTCTCACTTAAATCAGGTAAAGATATTGTGTATTTAGCTAATAAAGGGAACCAAGGTTCGCCCTTATCAACCCCTCCTTTAAATGTCAAATTTCTATTTTGTTTTGTTATTTTAAAAATTTTCATTTCAGATTTAATATATACTCCTTTAATGTTGGATGAAATGAAGTTGTAAAATATTTTTCCACTTCTTCTGGTTTAACCCATTTTAATTCTGTAAACTCATCATCTTTCTTGTCTTTTTGACTGATAAATTCACATAAGTAATATATCATTATGATATTTTTGTGCTCTGGAAGTATTCTTGCAAAAATAGGACCAAGACTTTCAACAATCGCTCCTGTTTCTTCTTTTACTTCTCTTTTTACAGCAGCTTCCAATTCTTCATTATGATTTGGCCTTCCGCCGGGAAAGCACCAGCTTAACTTTGGGACATTTGGATCATTTTCTTTTTTTCCAATAAGAATTGTTCTTGTTTTTGTATCAAATACAATTCCAATTACATTAACTACAAATACTCCTTTTTTGAAATCAAGTACATCTATTTTTTTATCCATTTCCATGATTTTTTACATTTAATTTACTAAGGGCTATAAGTTTCATTATAACATTCTCCTAATTAATTCGTTTATTTTATCTTTATTATCCCCTAAAACACCTTTAGGAAAATGATCTCTAGTATTTATCCCCTTTCTTGGAGGATGCAGCCTGAAAAAAGGCTTAATTTCTAGATTATTAAGGCTTTGTTTTTTTATAATTTCTTCAGCCAGTTTAGATGCTTTATCATCACTGATTTTTAATTTTTTCTTGTCCCCTTCAATTGATTTGCCTCTTTTTATTATCATTTCTTTAAGTGTTTCTTTGTCAATTTCTCCATATGCAACAAAATTTCTTACTTTCTTTAGCATACCCATTATTTCTTTGTTTTCATTAATTACAACACAGGAATATTTTCTTCTCAATCTTAATCTTGACAGTGTTTCCTCACTATCTCTATTCATATTAACCATTCCTGTTATTCGTATTATTGTTTTCATTTTAAGATATAGCCTCTGTTTGATATTGTATCATGCCGTTATTAACATTAAAGTTTACAACTATTGAAGCTGATGATGAATTGCCTTTCATTTTAATAATTAAATCTTTATTTTCATCAATAATTTTATTTACTAAATCAATATTTCTTCTTGAGTTAATTAAATCATAGTTTTCTTCATTTTCAAAACTTAAAATTTTATTTTTCATTTTACTATTTTTCTTTATTTATTTTAAACTCATTTAATTTTTTTAAAGCACTCATAATCGCGGTTGCATAATTTATAGTTGTTCTTGTCTGCCCCCATGACTTGCTGTAAATGTCCTTTATTCCGGCTAATTTTAAAATTTTTCTTCCTTCTTTTCCAATAACTAAACCTGTTCCTTGAGGAGCCGGCATTAATATCATTTTTACACTTCCGCATTTTCCTTCAACTTTGAAAGGAATGCTATGCAATTCATTTGAAGAGCCTTCAAAACTTCCCGATCCTCTTTTAACTTTAATAATATTTAATTTAGCTTTTCTTATTGCTTTTTCTCTGGCTGGAAGAGTTTCTTTGGCCTTTCCAATTCCCATTCCAACATGCCCATTTTTATCTCCTATAATAACCACTGATGAAAATGTCACTACATTTCCTTCCTCTGTTTTTTTCTGTGACTGTCTCCAAGCTCTTCTTTTTCCTCCTCCAAATTTTCCTTTAGACTGTCCTGCAAATAACAGGTCATTCTCTGTTTTAATCAAAGAATCAACTATTTCTGGCTCAAGTATCTTTAATTTATTATTAAGTATTTCATCTATGTCTTTGATTTTTCCTTCTTTTACCATTTTTCCAAGCTTTGTTTTAGGAACCCATGAAGCTATTCTTTCAGCTAATTTTGCCTCTTCATTTTCCCTTTGTCTTGGATACCTCTTTCTATCAAATTTTCTCCTAAATCCAGGCTTTATTGTTTCATTATTTTCGCTCATTTTGATTTTATCTCCTTAATAGTTTTTGTAAATGCTTCCTGTACATTCTTGCTCAAATTTTTTCCTTCAATTCTTTCATTTGATGGAAAACATTTTTTATCATAAGAAATATTAGTTCCGGCATCTACTAAACCTTTTAGCGCAGAATAAATTCTTGATCCATGAATATTCCTTTGTAATCCAATGTCTAATATTACTCTTGCATTCTTATTTTTCTCATTAATTTCTTTACCAGCTATAAATCCTGTAATATATGCTGCAGGGATTGATTTCAATGATCCGATTGCTTCTTTTGGCCAGCCATTTTTTAATAATTCTTTAGAATTAACATTAAGAATAACTTTATCCTTGGCATTTTCACTTTTAATATACTGAATATCAATATATTTGTTTGTTTTTCTTATAGCAATTCTTGGGAGATTGGATTTTAGAAATCCAAATCTTGCTTTGTAATCTGTTTTTCCCTGCTGTTTTCTTTTCTTTATTGTTTTCATTTTTATATGATTTTTGGAACCTTTAAAACCTTAAGGTTTTTTGCTTGTCTTTTCAAAGGTTTATTTTTAAAAGGTTCATTTTTATATTACTTATCTAAAACTTCCTTTAACTGCCTCTTAGTTTTGAAAGTTTTCATTTTTATCTGCATCCTGTGCTTTTTAAATTCCTCGTTAGTTATCTTGCCCTGAGATTTTAATTCTTTTAAATGTCGCCTAAGCTTTCTTGTGATTATTACATATTTTTCTTTTCTTTTGCTAGGTTTTAATCTTATCTTTCCTTCTCTTTTTCTTGTTTTTCTTTTCTTTTGAGCCTTTCTTCCAGTAATCTCTGCTATTTTAATAGCTCCGCCTTGATATAAATCTCTTATATCCTGTTTTGTAATTGCTTCGTTTATTTCATCCAATCTGCTAGTATCAAAGATAATTCTTTTTATCCCAACATTCAAGGTTCTTGCAGCAAGTCTTTTCTTTTTATTTAAGTTCATTTTTCCTTCTCCTTATTTTCTTCGTTTTTTATCTTATTATTGCTAATTTTTTTAAGCAATTTATTATAATTGAAGTTTATTATATTCAGATTCTTTTCTTTGGCAATCTTAGCTGCTTCTATCTTCTTTTTTCCACCAATCTTTCCAAGAATCAAAACAGATTCATTATTTGCTTTTTTTAATTCTTCAAGATTATTTATTAACATAACCTTTTTTCCGTTTATTTTATCTCTTGTTCTGCTGTCTTTCCTAAAACCTATTGAAACATTAACAGGGTAACCCTTTCTTTTCTGCCTCATTTTGCTATGCCTTCCCTTTGGGCGTTGCCATTTTCTAACTTTTTTTCTTTTTTTTCCAAGCCTTAAGTATTGTGTTGTATTTCTTCTGAGAAATTTTTTATTAGCCATTAAATCTTCCTCCCTGGTTTTTCTGTTATGAATATTCCATCTTGGAACTTTCTTCTGTCTCTGTTTTTTATCTTAGTGGCCTTTTCAAGGTTTGCAGCCATCTGTCCCGCAATTTCCTTGTCATGTGATTTAATAGTTATGATATTTCTTTCAATAATTACTTCTGCTCCTGGAATAATTTTAGCAATTCTCGGCCTTTTCTCTCCAAGGAAGTTCTTAATATAAAACTCTCTTTTTTCTTTATTTATCTCTAAAGTTACCGGGAAATGAACATAGGCAATCTCCAGTTTATACACAAATTCTTCTTTTAATCCCTGAATTATATTTTTTAAATGTGCAGCTATTGTCTTTATAATCTTTCTGTGCCTTTTTGTTCCGTTTTTTACACTTAATGTTAGGGAATTTCCTGACTTTTCTACATTTATTCCCCTTAGATTGAATGTTTTTTTTGTTTCTTTGCTATTGCCTTTTACATAAATCTCACTATTATTAATGCCAAACTCAAAACCTTCTGGAAATTCAATTTTTTCGTTAATTTCTATTTTCATTTTAATAAAAATAAGCTATTAAAGCCCCCCCAAGGCTATCATTTATTGCTTTATCATGTGTAATAACTCCTTTATTTGTTGAAATTATCATTATTCCAACACCTCTTGCAGGCAGAAATCTTTTTACATATTTCATTATTTCATCCTTTGTTACGTAAAATCTTGGCTTTATTGCCTTGCATTCATTTATATTAGCCATTTTTATCTCTAATTTAGTTTTATTAATCTTATAGCTTTCTATATAGCCTTCTTTTTTCCCAATTTCCAAGACTTTTAATAGGAGTTTTGAATGCCTGTCTACGACTACTGTTTCCTTTCTGCTTTTTTTAGCATTCATAATTTCGTTCAGTGTATCTGCAATAATATCTTGGCTCATTTTGTTTTTTATTTTTATCCTATGAATATTTTTTAAATCCGATTTCCTCCGCTATTTCTCTGAAGCATTGCCTGCAGTAATTTAATCCATATTGTCCAACATGCGCCCCTATTCTTCCGCATCTTTCGCATTTCTTTATTGATGCTCCAAATTTCCTGTCTTTTGGCTTGTTATGCTTAAGGAATTTTCTGGCTATAGCTGGCTTATTTTTCAATTGTTTGTATAATTTTCTCCAGTCGCTTGCAGTCATTTTCGTTTATTTTTATTTAATTTTATTATATTATTTTGGGAACCTTTTGATTTTTAAAAGGTTCATTTTTATTTAATTTTTGTATTAAAGTTTTCCTCCATAAACTTGATTATTTCCTGTTTTGAAACATGCTGTTTTTTTGATATTTTGCTTTTTTTAATCCTTCTTATTAAAACTCTTCTGCCTTTTCTTGAGAAGACTACTGTTGTGCTGAATCCAATCATTCCAATTTCTCGGTCATATTCTTCTCCAGGGATTTCAATATATTCTGCTATGCCAAATGAAAAAAAATTTTCCTGAATTTGTTTCTTTCTAAGATTGTTTTCAACAGCAGCTAATAGCCTTTTTAATAATGCTATTGCTTCATCACCCCTAATTGTAACCATGCATCCAACCTCTAATTTTGGCCTTATGCCAAATGTGGGTATCCTTTTGTAAGTCATTTTTCTTACAGGAGTTTTTTTGCTTATTTTTTTCAATAGTTTAATGGATTTTTCCAGCTCGTCTTTTACTCCTCCGCACGATAGTATTATCTTCTCTATTCTTACTTCCCTCATTGAATTTTCTTTGTTTGCCATAACAATCAATTTATTACAATTACCTCCTTATTCACTGTTTCAAATTCTCTTTCCTTATTTTTAACAGTTATTTTATTATTATTGATGCTGATTATCTCTCCAATATCTCCAAGATGCTTTCCTTTTATGATAAGAACTTTTGATTTTTCTTTTACTGGGAGTATTTTTTCTATTTTCTTCTCTTTGAAACCGATTATAGCAGAATCACCAATATTGACTGATTCTTTGGATATCAAATTTCTTCCATCATTGAAATTAATTTGGATTTTCTTTCCTTTAAGCATATTTTTTCCAATTATTTTGCATATCTTGCTTGACGCTTCATTATCCTTTATTTCAACAAGGGAGAATTTTCCTTTATCAGAGAATATTAATTTATAATTTTTATTTAAACTGCCTATTGAAATAACATCAAAAAGAGCAAGAGAGGTTTTATCCTCTTTAATTATTCTTCCATTTACTAGTATCTTATTTTCATTTAATATCTTTTTTAATTCTTTTCTTGTTTTAACAATCCCAAGTATTTCTCTCATAATAATTAATAATGGTATGGAATCATTATTTCCTCTGCTTGGAAAAACTAAATATTTTGTGCCTTTTCTAGGTATTGGCCATCTCTTGCTTGTATTATGCCTTGTTATATGCATTTTATTATCTTATTTCCTTATTTAAAAATAATTTACTTTGTAATTCTTTTGAATATAATTCTGATACATCAACTTTTTCTCTTAATAATTCTAACCCATATCCACAAATGCATATTCCGTCTCTTGGGAGATGATTTGCTAAAACTGAATATATTGTACAATCTCCATCATGTTGTGTCTTTTGCATTTTATTTTTTCTCCGGTTTTTTCTTTTCAGTATTTTTTATCTGTTGTTGAGTAGCTTTTCTCTTGATCATTTCAAGCCTTTTCTTATCATCTAAGTTTAAGACCTGAATCTGAAGGTTTGAGGGGTTAAACCATACATTTAGCTTTGCTCCATCCTTCTTTTTTCTTTGTATACCTTCAATTGCAACTCTTTTATTTTTAAAATCAATAATATTAATCTTTCCAGTTTTTTTCTTAAATTCTCCTACCATAACTTTTGCTTCATCTCCTTTTCTTATCGGCACATTTCTTTTCCCATGTTCCTTTCTTAAGCTTTTGCTTAAATTAGCGCTCATCAACTTTCTAACATTAATTGGAGCATTTACTAGGTATTTTCTCTGTTTTCTTACCTGTCTGCTTCCTTTCCATGAAGCTGAAAATTTTTGTTTCATTTTTTATTTTATTGATTTTGGAAACCTTTAAAACCTTAAGGTTTTTTGCTTGTCTTTTTAAATGTTTATTTTTAAAAGGTTCATACAATTATCCTCGCAATTTTAGCTACGCTTGGCCATCTTTCTAAAATTTCTCTTGCAACAGGCCCTTTAATCTGTGTTCCTTTAGGATTTCCTTTTTCATCCTTTAATAAAGCAACAGCATTATCACTGAAGGCTATTCTCTCTCCGGTTTTTCTTACCCATGGCTTTCTCTGCCTTAAAACAACAGCATCAAATACCTGACCTTTAATTTCTGGTTTCCCAACTCTTACGCTTACCTTAACCCAGTCTGCAACTTTTGCAGGTTGCTGTCTTTTTTTTGTGGTCTTTCCTTTTTTTACTCCCACAATTCTGACTATCTGTGCCCCGCTGTTATCTGCTGCAGTGAGCATGCTTCCAATATTTAATCCACGCGTTATTCTTGCAGATATTGCTTTCATTTTCTTTTCTCCTTATTTTCTTGCATTTTCTTTTTCATTTTATCATCGGCTTCTCTTATTTTTTTAACAGCAACAAAATGTATTATCTTGCTCAATGGCCTGCATTCCATTATTTGTATGTAATCTCCAATATTAATTTCATTTTTAAGAGATTCAGGAAGCCTTGCATGAAGTTTTGTTTTTGTTTTAAGGTATCTTTCATATTTTCTGACAAATTTTACTCTCTCAAATTCTATAGTAACTCTTTTGTCAAACTTTCTTATTACATAACCCTCAAATTTTCTTCCTCTAAGAGAATATACTTGAACTTTTTCCATAGTTTCAACTAAGTTTTTCACTTTTCCATCTTTCCCTTTAACTTTGTTGTTTTTTTCCATTTTGTTTTTTGTGTGAGGTTTATATTATTATTGTGTTTTCTGAAAATCCAAGTGAAACCAGGATTGGCTTTATTTTTCTTCTGTGATCTCCCTGAAGCTCAATCACATTGTCTTTTATTGTGCCGCCGCATCCTAGCTGTTCTTTTAGCTCCCTTGCGATTTTCTTGATGTCAATTCCTTTCTCAATTCCTGACACCAAGGTTACAATCTTTCCGAATTTTTTCTTTATTGTTGTAACTTGGATTCTCTGTTCACTTTTTGCGATTTCTTCGCACACACATGCCTGTTTTGGCAGGCCGCATTTTGGACATATATCCATATTATGATTTTTTAATCATGTTTGTTTTTTGTTTTTGGATCATTAACAATTTTGATAATGTTTTTTTAATATCTCTTATCTTTACTTTTCCGCCCTTCTTTGCTGCAACTCTGGCTTTTATAAGTTCTACTTTTATTTCATTTATTTCATTGTTTACTTCATCTTTTGTCAGCTTTGATAGCTCTTTAAACTTTGTCATTTTTTATTTGGATCAATTTTTACCAATTTAATTTGATCATGTATCTTTGCATCTGGATGAAGAATGCTTACACTGATTCCGACTGTTCCAGGCCTTGTTCTTGCAACAGCTGTTGCAGTATCAACTACTTTTGCGCTGTCTCCAACTTTTTTCAAATATCCTTTTTTAAATCTCCAAGTTTTAGCTCTCTCGCTTGGAAGCTTTCCGGCCAGTTTTATTTCAGCTCCCAATGCTCCAGCATTAATTATTTCCTGAAGCAGCTTATATGCCACTATCTTGAATTTTATAGGCCCTGTATTCTCAAGGCCTATTGCAATTTCATCTGCAACTGCCTGCGCATCAAGGTTTCTGTCTTTTATCTCCTGAATTTCAATATGGGGATTTTCTAAATTAAATCTTTTCTTTAAAACTTCTGTAAGCTTTTCTATTTTTTCTCCCCCACGTCCGATTATTAATCCCGGCTTGCTTGTAAGCATAACCACTTTTTCTCCTACAGGAGTATATTCGATATTAACCTTGCTTACTTTTCCTTTTCCCAAATATAATTTTACAAATTCTTTGACTTTAAATTCATCTTTTTTGAAGCTGACAAATTTTCTCTCTTCCATTATAAAAAATAAAGACAACCAAGGTTTTCTTTATCAAACTTTCCTTTTAATAGCCAATGGTTTTCTTTATGAACTCTCCTTTCATTTACTTTTATACATCCAGCAACCACATTATTTTTTATCATTTTCTCTCTCCATTTCTTTTGCTTTTATTAAAACATGAGTTCGCTTGAATTTTGTGCTTCCAAACCTATGATGCTGTACTGGAGCTTTATTTGGAATGGTCTCATAAATTATTGTTCTATCCAAATCCATGCCATTAACACTGCTGTTTGCAGAAAGTGTTTTCAGCAAATTTATGAATTCCTTTGAAGCATTAACATGATATTTTCCAGACATCATTCCTTTTCCTCTTCTATGAGCCATCTCTCCGACTACTGGAATAGCCACTTTCTTCTTTATAACTTTCTCTAAGTCAGATATTGCAGCAGGAATCTTTTTATTTCTGATAAATCTGCCTATTGCAACACTATGTCTCAATGATATCGGCAAATTTCTTCCATAAATAGTTGCTTCTGTTCTTTTTATTTTCTTTTCATCTTTTTTCTTGACTTGTTCTTTTACTTCTTCAGCTTTACTCTCTTCTGTTTTATCAATTTTTTTATCATTAACATTTTCTTTTTCAAGCTTTCCAGCAGCTTTTGAAGCCTGAGCTATATATTCCTTATTCTTTATTTCTTTTCCTGCTTTCTCCTTAGGAATTCTTTGCTGTTTTAATTGTTCGTCTGCCATTTTATATTTCCCTATAAAGATTTCTTACCATCTCAAATTTATCATTATATTCTTTTGAACCAGGCCTATATTCTACCATCTCCCAATTTGGATGTAATATAATTTCATTATCATCCGATAAATTTAATTCGTTAAGCGGACATCTCAAACTTAAGATTATTTGTTGATCTTTCCTTTCACCCCTTCTTGATTGCCTATCTATTTCCATAAAACCATATTTTTCTCCGATTTTACCCTCGAATATCATACTATTAGGTGTTGCTGGAAATTCTATCACTCTAACAATAGCTCCAATATTTTCAACATTATCAAAATCTTCCTTATAATAAAGAGTACAATATTTAGGTTCCATTTTTACATCTTTCATTTTACTTTACGCTCCTTGAAGCAGAGCTTCTTGTTGCTCCAATGCCCGCTGCTCCGTGTTTAACTGATTTTCTTGTTTGTGTAAATTCTCCAAGTCTATGTCCAAGCATTTCTGGAACCACTTTTACAGGCTCAAAAACTCTTCCATTATGGACATATATTGTTAAATTAGTCATATCCGGGACAATTATTATCTCTCTTTTATGTGTTCTTATATTCTTGTTATTCTCTGTATATTTTTTGCATTTTGCGACAAATCTTTCAATTAAATCACTGTTTCTTAATATAGTCCTTCTTTCTCTTGAAGGAAGTAATTTAGCAAATTCTCTGACATCTAACTTTTTTAATTCTTCAAGGTTTTTCCCCCTGTATATAAATTCCTTTTTCTTTTCAATTATATCTTCTGTCATTATAAAAACCTCCAGCGGGTTTCTATGCATCCAGCAACCAATTTATTTTCTTTCATATTATTTCCCTCCTCCTTTCTTAACTCCAGTTCTTCTCGCCCTTATACTTCCAACATTTGCTCCTGGAGGAGCATTTCTTTTAGGTATTTTTCCAAGACCCCCATGAGCAAGGTTTTTTCCTCTTCCAGATCCAAACGGATGGTCTATTGCATTTACTTTAACAGCAGATGTTCTAGGCCATAGCTTGCTTTTAGTCCTTTTGATATAAAACATTTTCCCAGCTTTTAATACTGGTTTATCTTTTCTTCCGCTTCCGGCAATTACTCCTATTGTTGCCCTGCATTCATCGTTAAAGGTTTTCTCTTGTTTTGAGGGCATTAAAAGAGTAACACTTCCAAAATCTTTTTTAGTAATTATTGCAGATCCTCCAGCAGTTCTTATAAATTTTCCACCATCTCCAGATCTTGATTCAATATTAAACACCTGGGATTTAGTAGGTATATCTTTAAGTTTCAAAATACTTCCAGTTTTGGCTTCAGGATCATTATCCACTAAAATTTTTTGGCCTTCATATAATCCTTGTGCAGACGGATTATAAAATACCTCATCGCCTAGCTTTATTTTTGCCAATGGAGATGAATGTCCTCCGGAGTGAATAAGCTTTAATACCTCACCCTCTCCGCTTGCTTCTCTTTTAGGATATCTTATTCTATAAGAAAAAGCTTTCCTTCTAACTCTATATGTTAGGCTTCCATGCCCTCGTGCCTGTTGTATTATTGTTTTTCCCATTTTAATTTATAGTTAAATCATCCCTAATTTAGTTGCAATATCAATTGCAGGATTTTTTTTATTTAATTTAACATAAGCGAATTTTCTTGACCCTTTGTTTAAAACATTTACTTTATCTACTTTGATATTGAATATTTTTTCAACACCTTTTTTTATATTTGTTCTAGTATCTTTAGAGTCAACTTCAAATACAATTATATTTTCAAGTTCAATAAGTCTTATTGCCTTCTCTGTTGTAAGTGGTTTTTTTATCATTTTTCTTTCTCCTTAGATTTATTTTCTTTACCAATATTTTCAAGATCTTTAATTGCATTTTCAGTGTAAATGGTTAATCTTCCCAAAGGATAAAGGTCTTTTATTTTAATCTCTTTTACTTTCTTATTTTCAACTGCCTTTGTTTTTATTTTTTCACTATTTCCTGTGATTATAAGAATTTTTATAGATGATAAATTGCCAAGAATTTTTTTTAAGCTTTCATTTAACTGCCCCGTTCTCAATTCAGTTATCTTTGATTCAACAACAATAGGCAATTTTTCTATTTTAGTATTATCAGAAATTCTTTTATACCTGTTTTTTACCAAGTCTTCTTTAGCTGTTGAAGAAATAGCTGATCTTAAGGCAATATTATACTCTTTTTTATTTATTTTTTTATTTTTTAGAAAATGGGCTATTTTTGGAGGATGTGCTCTTCTTCCACCCCTTGTTCCAGATACTTCAGCCCCAATCCAATAAAACTGTGTTCCTCTTCTCCACATTGTTTTTCTTGGTATTCTTGAAATACCTCTTCCATAATGGCTTCTCCACTTATGCCTTATATGCCTTATAACTCCGGATGCTGAATGTTTTTTTCCAGCTTCACGGTCAGGAGCATATGGTTGAATTGTTTTTTCAGCTTCAAATGTTTTTTGCACAATATCCTGCCTTATTTTTTCAGAGAAAAGGCTAGGCAGTTCAACATCTTTAATTTTCTTTCCTTCAATTGATAGTATTTCTGTTTTCATTTTATTATTTTTATCTTAACTCGATAAGATCAAAATTTTTCTTATCTTGATATTTAGTTTTTCTTAAAGTATGGGTTAAAATAATAGGCCTTTTTACAACTCCATGCACACTACCCCTTAATATAATATAATCTGATTTTATATTCCCAAAATGCTTGAATCCGCTTGAAGGATTTATATTTTTCTCAGAAATATTTCCAAAATCTATAATTTTACTATTGTAGGAAACTCTTGTAAAAAATCCTAATTGTCCTGCTTCAGGTGTTCTGAAAGTAACTCTTGCAGGATGCCAAGGTCCTAAGCTTCCAGGCCTTCTTACTCCTTTTTCAGCTTTATGACTTCTCAATCCAATACCAAATCTTTTCACAGCTCCCTGATATCCTTTTCCCTTTGTTACGGCATGCACATCAACCATTTGCATTTTTCCAAAAACTTCAGAAATTTTTATTTCTTTGTTAAGATGTTCTTTGACAAAAGTCATTTTCTCATCCAAATTTCCGCTAATTGCAAGTTCAATAACATCTGGCTTATGCTTCAATCCGGTTTTTTTAATTGTAGAATAAACAATAATTCGCATATCATCATAATCTTTTATAGTGTCTAATTTGCTGGAATTATCTTGGCTTTGTTTAGGGAATTTAGCAATTTTTTTTAATTCTTTATCAATATTAGTAGACAATATTTCTGTTGCAATTTTTTTATTTTTATAGAATCTTACAGAAGAAATCTTTAAAGGAGGACATTCAAGGATTGTTACAGGAAAAACAACTCTTTTATTTTTCGTCATAGAATCAGGAGTATTGTCCTTTGCATGGGCACTCATCATACCAACTTTATAGCAAATAAAACCAAGGATTTTTTTATCCTGATTTTTTAAAGAAATAGCTCCCCAGTTCACACTAGGAATAATTTTTTTTGCCCGCTTTCGCGGCCAGTATTGCAGACTTCCCCTACGAGGTCTCGATAATTTTGCCATTTTTTAAATACAAAGGTAATCATTACCATTTTATCTCCCTTTAACTAAGGATCACTATAAAAACTTGTTGCATTTTTATAGTCTAATTTATTCAGAAAAAATGCGTTTATAAAGGTTATCTTTTGCATGTTTTTATATAAAACATGGTCGATCAGGCTTCTAATTTTGTTTCCTTTAATGTTTCCTTACCATCAATGCTTATTTTCCTTATAACCTTACCCTTTCTTATTGCCATTTCCCTTATTTTAGCAGGGTCTTTTTCATTTTTTGGAATATCAATATCTGTAATTATAAAATCATGCCTTATAAATATTTTTTTAATACTTTCAAGATTCTGAACATCAAATAAAAGGCCCATCACTAGTTCTACATCTAATGTTTTCAGCTTGCAGAAATCTGCTGAAGGAGCCTTATCTCTAGAAGTGCTTGGCTTTGCAGATTTTGGAGCTTTTGCCTTTATTTTTAATTCAGTATCTCCAACTGAAAATGAAAGCCCAAGAAAAGAGGCCTGGAATTTATCACAAATTTCCAAAATTTGCTCCTTGCTTAATTCACCATTAATTACATATTGTTTTACTCCCATAAACTGTTTTATATTTTCAAATTCTAGCTGCCCCTTTAAATCCCTTGTTGAAACAACAACTCCTGTAACTTTAACTTTCTCTCCACCCTTTAGTTTTTCAGCCACACTTCTTATAAGTCCGCTTGCATATTCATAGGTTGTTCCTATAGAGAATCTATTTCCAATTTTATTTACAGAAACTAATGCCTTGTCTCTGAACTCCCCTTTGCTGAATTTTTGAAATTGAAGATGAACAAAATTATCTGTTTTTCCATCAAAAATCTTTTTTATAAATGAATCCATTATTATATTCTTTAAATTAGATTTATAAATATTTACTTTATGAGTTATAAATTAAACTAATAAGATAAAGGAATACTGCAAAGTTTTATATATATCACAGTATACATAAAATTATGGTTGACGAAAAGCTAGTTAAGCAGTTTATTGCAGGAATTTTTATCGTTATTTTGCTAGCTTTTACCTTTATTTTAATCAGGCCGATATTTATGTCAATAGTTCTTGGCCTTATCTTGGCTTATGCTTGTTACCCAATCCATAAATATCTTTCATTAAAAATAAAAAATAAAACTATCTCTGCTTTAGTGACCGGATTAGTTGTTCTAGCAGTGATATTCGGCATTTTATGGTTTTCAATTCCTCTTTTAATTAACCAGATATTTGATGCATATGTCGGATTGCAGACTTTTGATACTATAGGTTTATTAAAAAGATTATTCCCCCCATTTTTCTCTTCTCCCCAAGTAAGCGCTAATTTTGTAGCGGCATATAATAATTTTATATCAAATTCCGCCAAAATTAGCCTGGAAAAACTTACAAGTATCCTTATTAATCTTCCTTCACTGGCATTAAAAGCCCTAGTTGTCCTAATAACCTTTTTTTACGGATTAAGAGATGGAGATAAACTGATAAATCTCTTGAAAGACTCCCTTCCTTTTAATAAAGCTACAACAAATAGATTCATCCAAAAATCAAAAGATGTTACTTTTTCAGTTGTTTACGGCCGAGTTGTTATTGGAATAGCTGTAGGTATTCTTGCAGGAATAGGATTTTTTATTGCAGGTGTAAAAAGTGCTTTGCTTCTTTCTTTTTTGGCAATTATTGCTAGTATCATTCCAATGATAGGTCCTTGGGCAATATGGATTCCCGTTGTAGTGGGTTTGTTTGTTGCAGGACATACAACTTCAGCAATATTTCTTTTATTTTACTCAATTATATTTGTAACTGTTTTTGAGAACCTAGCCACACCATTACTTGTCTCAAAAAGATCAAAACTTCCAACATCTTTAACATTAATTGGCATTATAGGGGGAATAATCACATTCGGTATATTTGGTATCCTATTAGGGCCACTGATAGTTGCTTATATTGTAGTTTTGTTTGAAATTTATTTGGAGGAGAATGTTAATAGAAATCATGATTAATAATGACTAAAGAGATTATCTAACTTTAATAATAATTTAAACAAATTATAAAAACCCCAATTTCTTATTTTTAGCGTAACCAATCTAAATTAATTATTATAAAAAGAGATGAAACTTAAAGTAAAATCCTCTGGATTATCCGCAGGAAGGCCTATTGCAATAATTAATGAAATTGATGCTAAAATACTTGGCGTGAGAGTTGATGAAAGAATAATTATTAATTCAAAGCATGGGAAACTTATTTCTCTTTTTGATTTATCTTCTAACATAGCGGAGAAAGGGCATATTGTGCTGTCAAAAGAAATAATTGATTTTCTTAGGATAAAAAATAACGAATTTGTTGAAATATCCTTAGCTAAGGCAACACAAAGTGCAAACCAGATTATTAATAAAAAACTTCTTGGAGAAAAATTAAATGAAAAAGAGATTTATCAGATAGTGAAAGATATTGTTGATAATGCTCTTCCAGAAACTGAAATTGCATTTTTTATTTCAGCGATATATGAAAGAGGAATGGATATAAATGAGATAACTTGGCTGACAAAAGCAGTATTTAATACCGGGAAAAAATTGAACCTTAATTTAAAAAATAAGTTAATTGTTGATAAACACAGCATTGGAGGTATTGCAGGAAACAGAACAACTCCTATAGTTGTCCCAATATGCGCTGCAGCCGGATTAATTATGCCAAAAACATCTTCAAGAGCAATTACTTCTGCAGCCGGAACAGCAGATGTTATGGAGGCTATTTGTAAAGTTAACCTTACTAAAGAGGAAATTGAAAAAATAGTCCGAAAAACAAACGCCTGTATGGTTTGGGGCGGAGCTTTAGGTTTTGCTCCAGCAGATGATAAAATAATAAGAGTTGAAAATCTTATAAGTATTGATCCAGAACCAAATTTAATTGCATCAATACTTGCAAAAAAGCTTTCAGTAGGCAGCAAGTATGTTTTGATAGATATTCCATACGGAAAATATGCAAAAGTCAATAAAAAACAGGCTATTAAATTAAAAAATAAATTCGAAACAATTGGAAAAAGATTTAATCTTAAAATTAAGTGTGTTATAACAAACGGAAGCCAGCCAATAGGCCACGGAATTGGTCCGATCCCTGAATTAAGAGATATTATTTCTATTTTGAAAAATCAGCCAGAACATCCTAAAGACTTGAGGAAAAAAGCAGTTTTTCTTGCAGGAGAAATTTTAGAATTATGTAATAAGGCTAAGAAAGGCAAGGGCTATAAAATGGCTGAAGAAGTATTAGTTTCAGGAAAGGCCTTTGACAAATTTAAAGAGATTGTTGAAGCGCAAAAAGGAAATCTCTCAAAAAATAAACTAATGCTTGCCAAATTTTCTCATATAATTTATTCAGAAAAAAATGCAAAGATTGTTGATATTGATAATAAGAGAATAAATCTTCTTGCGAGAGTTGCCGGCTCGCCGAATGACAAGAAAGCAGGGTTATATCTTTGGAAGCATCTTGGCGAAAAGATAAAAAAAGGAGAGGAAATATTAACAATATATTCTTCTTCAGATAAAAAGCTGAAAGACGCTGTTGATTTTTACAAGAAGAATAAGGTTATAATTGTGAGATAAAGATCATTTGAAAATATATTAATACTAAAATAGTTTATTAAAATTAAAATAACTAGTCTAGATTATAATCAAGCACTTTCATATAATAAGTTAGGCAAGGATATGGCATGATTTCAAGATGTTTTTGAATCTATACAATACTAATCTCATTTATCGTCTATCCTTCTCAACTTTTGGGTGTTCATGCCCCTCTTTTAATCTCTCTTTTAGCTCTTTTATCTGCTTTTTTCTTTCTATTTCATACTCTTTTTTGTTTTCTCTTGCCTTCTCAATAATTCTTGCAGTATGTTCTCCACCCAAGAAATGTGGAAGAATAACATAATCTGCTCCAGCTTTATACAATTCAAATGCATCAGAAATTTGTCTTGCAGTAACTATAATTATGCTGCCTTTATTTTTCTTTCTTACTTCATCTATGAGCATCATATTTATCTCCATTTCAGGAATTGTTGACACTATAATCCTCGCCTTTTCTATTTTTATACTTTCAAGAAATTCTGAATTTGAAATATCTCCGTAAATACAAGAGATGCCTTTTGAATTTAATCTTTTAACTCTTTCTGGATTGAAGTCTACTACTAAGTAGTTTTTTTTCAAATTTACAAAAGATTTCATTATGGAGAATCCAATTCTATTCTCTCCAAGCAAAATATAATCATATTCTTTAATTTTAATTTCTTTTTCCCTTAATTTCTTTTTCTCAAATATATTAAGATATCCTGATACAAAAGGATAGATTTTATCAGAGTATATAATAAGATAAGTTGATCCAGCAATTGTCACTAATCCGATTAAAGTAACAAATGAGAGAATTTCGTTTGTAATATGGCCTGCTTTTACCCCCAATGCAATTAGGATTAAAGAAAATTCGCTTATTTGAGCAACTGTCAGGCCTGCCATAAAACCTGTGTTTTTACTATACCCAAAAATACCCATAAGTATCATTACTATGAGCGGATTCCCTATAAGAATGAATAAAGAAAAGATAACCGCAGGTAGCCAAAGAGAAGAGAGATTACTAAATACCATCTGGGAGCCTAATAAAATAAAAAAGGATATGATAAAGAAATCTCTTAAAGATCTAAGTTTAGAGCTAATTTCATAGCTATAAGAAGACATGGAAAGCATTATGCCGGCAATTAAAGCTCCAACTTCTATTGAAAATCCAATATATAAAAATAATGCAGAAAGGCCTAATCCCCAGGATATTGCAAAAACAAAAAGAAACTCTTGAGATTTAGCGAAGAAGGAGCTTAATTTTGGAAGAATAAAATAGCTAAAAGGAAATAAAACTGCAAATATAATAATACCTTTAACTAATGTAGAGAAGATTAAACTTGTTGCACTTCCCCCATTTGAAAATGAAGAGATAATAATTAATATTACAATTGCAATAAGATCCTGGACAAGCAAGAACCCTATTGAAATTTTGCCAAATAATTTATCTAAAGCATCTTTGTCAGATAAAAGCTTCATTATAATTATTGTTGATGAAAATGTTAAAGCAACGGCAATATAAATCGAAGTTATAGGAGAAAAACCTAGAAAGATGCCTATAAAATAACCTATTATAGAGGTAAAGATAACCTGCCCTATCCCAGTTATTAAAGAAATCTTGCCCACTTCCCTTATTGTTTTTGGATTTAAATGTATTCCTACAATAAATAAAAGAAAGGCAATTCCAAATTGAGAGAATATTTCTAAAGTCTCTTTATGTGGAAGAAGATTAAATAAAAAAGGCCCAATAATTATGCCTGAGATTATATAGCCGATTATTAAGGGCTGTTTTAACAATCTCATTAAAAAAGAAATTCCTAAGACAACAAGTAAGGCTATGCTTATCTGCAAAAATATGCTTTCCATCTTTTTTATTTACTCCTTATAATTAAAAATGTTCTAGTTTAAAAATCTCACCTTTTCCATTTAATCTGCCTAAAAAATATTTTTATCTAATGAGCTAAGGAAGTCTCTTTGATTTCATTTAACACTATAAGGCCAGCAAAATAATAATTCCAATAGTATTTAATACAAAACTTATAATAGTTAAAATTTTCAAGTTAATCCTTGTAAGGCCTGCCAATATAATTATTCCTATTTCATCAGGTAAAGGCGATGCAATTAAAATACCTGCAAATAAATAAACAAGGTAGTTTGTAATTTTTGCTCCAAGGATTCTTTGAATTACGAAACCAGTACTTTTCATAATCTTAGTTTTTTTCAATAGATTAAATTCATCTTTAAATGAAATCTTTATGAACTCAAATATTAATAAATCTGAAATTAAAGCGCCCAATCCCCCAATTATTCCTGCAATCCAGATATTTGGAGTATTTAATATTAAAAAGAAACCTGCAGAAAAAGGGGCTGTGAAACCAAAAGAAAAAAACATTCCTGCAATAAATATGCCTAGATAACTAAGTGATCCAAGATTAGATATAAAGTTCTGGACAGATGGGTTGCTAAATAAGATATATGCAAGAATTATCACTAAAATAAGCATAGTAAGTTTTGGATATTTGAAATTGGAGAATTTTTTGATCATTTTATAAAAATTACTGTTTTAAGAATTGTAACCTCTTTTTTGTTTAATCAAACTTTTATTAAAAATATAGCTTTTCTGGATATAAAAAGGTTATTGATTAATAGAATAAGCTTGAAATGGGAAGGTAGAGTAAATATTTCCAGGTTCATCTCTTTGTCCCCTGCAATTATTTAACATATGACAAAGAAGAGCCTTATGCATTGCATTAACTCCTGTTAAATCAAGTGTTATTGAAGGTTCTCCTAAATCTGTTAATGTTTGAGCATCGATATAGATTAAATTTCCTTTAGAATCTATTTTTGGAACAACTAATTTACCAAATATTTGATTTCTTATCCAACTTTTTCTTTCTAATGTACAATCAAACTTTCTTCCATCATGCATTAATCTTAATAATTTCCCTTTTTCATGATTTCTTAATATAGAATTTAATACATTATTAGGAATTTCTAATTCATCATATTCAAATCCTCCCTTATACCATTCTTTATTCCAATCATTCTGATATGGAACTGGATTTCTTGTTTGTAAGAAATATAAAAGAGTATGAGTAAACAAATCCGATCTAAATTCATAATGAGCAATAAATCTCCTTACATCTTTTCCAGTTGCTTCATCTCTTTGAAATATTCTAACATCTCCATCATTTGTTAATGGAAATTCAGTAACAATGCCCATCTACTTAGATAGATTGTTTATTTTTAAAGATTTATACAACTTAAAATATAACTTATATTCCGGGCGAGAACGCCGACGCCCTGCCCCAGAAGAAAGTCATGCACTGGTTTGATTTAGTTGGGATTATAAGAATATCAAGCAAAAATCATTTCTTCTTTATGAGAATGCTTATGTCCAAGGTCAACAGTTAATGGTATAACTACTTCTTTTTCTTTGCCTTGAAAGTAAAAGGTAAGAATAATCTGAATATAATCGGGCTTATATAAAACACTCATATTGGCTTTTTCAAGATTATTGAGCAATTCTGGATTAAAATTAAGGTTTTCACTTGCATTTAAGATTTCCAATGCAGAGACAAATCCATTAGAATCTATATCAATAATAAAGTCTCCCACTTCAATAGATGCCTGGGAAGAGATGCCTCTAGATAAATTTAAAATATCTTCTTCTCTATCATAACTTAATTTTGTATTGCTTTTTGCCATTTTCTATATGTTTTCCAGGCAGTTATAATATATAAATCTTTATCTTCAATCTTGAATACAACGACTAAAGTATATTTATTACTTAATTTAATGCCTATTCTATACAAGGTTTCATTTTTAACTAATTGTTTTTGAAACCCTATAATCTTATTAATATTCTTAATGTTATCTATAATTAGTTTCTCGCTTAGGTATTCTCTTTCACTTTCTTTTTTATCATAGAAGTGCTTCTTAAAGATAATACTCTCTTTTTCAATCTCCTTAAAGAAATTTTTTAGTTCTTCTAGAGTCTCAATCATTTACCATAAATATTTCTCTGATTTATATACTTTATTTGGCTATTAAAATCCGCCTTCTGAACGGCACACAACTTTTTCTATACGCCGACGCCCGGAATCGAACCGGGAAACCCGTAAGGGTCCTGCTCTCAAGGCAGGTGGAGTACCATTGTCCCACGTCGGCATACAAATGGATAGTTTTTTAGTTTTTAAATATTCATCTTAATCTCTTAGAAGATATATAATTTTATAAATAGGTCCTATATGCCTAAATCATGGCAAAATCTACAAATTATATTATCAGTGCTTTATTGTTATTAATAGGATTATTATTATGGTTATTTAATAAATCTACTATTGCTATAACTTTTCTCTTAATTGGGGTAATAGGATTAATTCTTAAGTCTTTATTTCCAAGAAAAGAATCACAAATAGGTTCTAAAGAATTTGCAAAAGAATGGACAATTTACATAACTATCTTAGCAATATTGCAGTGGATTATAAATTATATTATGTTTAAAAGAAAACTGGATATTTTAGGTATTTTTGTAGCATTAGGGTTTATAGCATTATTTTATCTTTATTTTAGATTTTTCGTCCCCAAGGCCTTAAAAAATTCTTCAAAGAGTAAGATAAGCTTATCCGAAACAATCTATATAACTATCTTGGTTTTGTTAATGTTGGGCATGTTAGTTTTAACAATGGTTATAATATTAAAAGTTCTCTTTAATAAGTCAGTATCATATTGGTTATTAATCATAGAGGTTGTAATTATTGCTCTGCTTTTTGGGATAATATATTTTGTAAATAAGCATAAAAGAAAAAAACAAAATGGTAAAAAATAGATTAAATAAACTTAAAAAAAGTGCAAATATTCTAATCTTAATATTTGGGTTATTAATAATCATACGTAATTATATTTATGTAAATTACTTAGGATATGAAGCCGGATTGTTTTATCTTACAATGAGCATTTTAGGATTAATAGCAATAGGTTATGGTTTATATTCTATTATTAAAAAATCTTGACTTATTTTCAAAACATTTTAGAATCATAATTAGAAATGTCAGCTTAGCTATTACTACTAAAAGGTTTATCTTTTATTTAGATTAAATATAAAAATCTAAAATCATCCAAATAATGATGATAAACCTTCAGCTGCAGCTGACATTTTCTCTTCTTCTTTCTTCTCTTCTTTCTTATGCTCTCCTGCGCTAGGTGCTGCTGGAGTTGCTGCCATTAAAGCGACGCTTTCCAGTTCCTTGTCTATATTCACACCATTCAAACTTGCGACAAGAACTTTTATCTTGCCTTCATCAACACTTGATCCTGTAGCTGAAACTACTTTCTTCAAGTTAGATTCATTAACTTCCTGGTGGAGTTTGTGCAACAAAAGAGCTGCATATATGTATTCCATTTTATTTATTCACTTTTTTCCTCTGATTTAGTTTCTGTTTGAGGAACATTGATTATAGATTCTATAGCTCTTTCATGGCTTGCAGCTTTTGCAAGCAAGAATCCAATAGTATCTTTTGAGATATAATTTATTAAAACAGCAAAAGCTTTTGCTTTTGCAAAATAATTCTTCATTTGAATTAGTGTTTCTTTTTTGTCAATTATTAGTGATGTGTAAATTTTATTTGACTGAGAATCATAAGCAACTAAAGGTATAAAACCGACTGAAAAAGGCAGAATATTTAATTTTCCCATGATATTTGTTGCAGCCTCGCTTATTGCCTGGCCTTTTTTAACAATTATTTTTGCCTCTTTTATTTCAATCTTTCCGCCTTTAATTTCAATCTTTAATCCTAATGCTCCAAGCTCACTTACAACAGGTCCTGCAACTAATTCTGTTGGTCCTGGCTCAATATGAATATCCATCTCAGCAATCTGCCCGACTTTTGCTTTTACCGGGCTTTTGCTTTCTGCCAGCTTTCCTGCCAGATCAAAAGCATCCATTTGAGAGATTAAAATAGCATTATCTTCTTTAATATGGTCTTTTAATTCATGGATATTTTGTTTTTTTGAAGATTCTATAGCTCTTGTTGTAATATTTTTCTTAGCAACAATAAAAAATACCTCTTTTTCAAGGTTTTTCTTTATTTTTTGAAATTGCTTTGTAGGAAGGCTTTTAATGGAAGCAAACATTATTGTTTTATTCTCATCTATAAGCATGGCTAGCTTTTTTACCTGCTGCAATTTGTATTTTGCAGGAGCTCTCTTTGCAGCTTCTTTAGCATTTAACTTTGAATTTTTTTTGCTTGCCATTTTTATTTTAGCTACATCTCCACCTTTACCGGCTTGCCCATTGTCAATTTAATCATAACTGATCTTATCTGCTCTTTTTTATTTGGAAGTTCATTCAAAACTGCCTGATAAATTGATTTTATATTTTCTATAATGGCTTCATCTTTCATCTTTTCCTTACCGACAATAATTTTTATAGAAGGCTCTTTTGCCTGGACTCTTGTGACATTGTTAATTTTTTCAATAAGATTTCCTATCTCTTTTTCATTTTCGCTAACAAGTATTCCCAGTTTTGGCGAGGGCATTTTTCCTGCCGGTCCTAAAACTCTTCCAAAAGTTGTAGCTACTGAGGGCATATTTGGAGCTGAAGCAATAAAGAAATCATAATCTTTAATCAGATTTTTCAATTTTTTCTTATCATTATATCTTGAAAATTCAGCTTTTGGAATTGTATTTATTAAATTTGTTTTTGATTCAATAAACCCGCATATTCTCTTGTCTTTTATTCTATGGGGAAGATTTGCAAAAAGATTAATTGTGTTCTTTTTAACATCAAATTTTTTTAGATTTATAATTAAATCTATGCTTTGCTCAAATTTTCTTTTCTCTTGCTTTCTAATCTCTAGTAGTGCTTCTTCTATTTTCATTTTTCAATATTATCCTATTTATCTCCCTAAATGGAGATGTCATAAGAAGAACCGTAGGTTCTTTTTATTTTCTACCTATGCATTATATGTTCAGAAAATGAACAATAATGATGTAGTGTGATAATAAAATTCTATAGAAATACGGTTTAAAAATCTATTGTTTTTCCTAGGATTATATGAATGCTTAAAAATATCAAATATTTTATGAATTAATGAATTATAACAATACAGATTTGAGAGATATAGTAAGTTTAGCATTAGCTTTTATATCAGTAGTTATTCCAACTATCTTCTTTATAATATCTTCTCCAGATAAAATAACTAATCAAACATTGATTATATTTGGGATAATTGTTCTGTCCATTATTATAGGATCTTTTCTTACATATTTATATTCAAGATGGAAGAGAATGAGTAAAGAAATAGAAGAAATGCAAAAAGCTTTAAAGGTTAAAGAATTATTTAATAATATGGAAATCAGATTGAATGTTGTAGAAAAACTTTTAGATAAATTATATAATAAAAGAGGACAATTAAATATTGATCCAAGAATAATATTATGGATTTTATTAATTATTTTACTATTGCTTTTTCTTAAATCTATAGGGCTATTTTAAGATTATTTTTCCAATTCCTTCAAATATTCCTTAACTCTTTCTATGCTTGGCTGGACAAGAAGTTTTTCAATTTTCTGCTCAAATAAAGTATGCAAAGGTTCAAATTCAGAAATATAATACAAGTTATTCTGTTTATCGATTATCATTATATCTCTAAGCCTTTTTAACTGCCTTCTGATATTGCTTTCCGCAATTCCTTTAAGCTCTAGATTGTGGCTTTTTCTTAGCTCTTCAACTTTGGCTTTAACTTCATCAGAAGTTAATTTAACTTTTTTCTCCCTTTCATTTATCAGCACCATTAGCACATCAACAACAACATCTCTTGAATCTCCGGGCTGCAATAAACCAAGAGATAGGCAGATTTTCTTCACTAGCTGCCTTTTATCAATATTGTAAGGCCTTTCATATTTTCTTAAAATAATCTCGCTTAACGGAATATCTTTAGCCATCTTATATACTTTATAGGTATAGTTTAATAGATATAAAACCTTATAAATATAATCATTCAACTAACTTTATGAATAATCTAAATAGGGAAGCGTCATAACATGAAAAAGGAGATGTCATAAGAAGAACTATTAGTTCTTTTTATTTTTATAATGGAATTGGTAGCATTATTAAGCTCGGGCAAAGGAACATGGGCTCAGGTCTCGGGGCTGATAAAACATGGCGAATGGGATAAGATAATTGTTATAGGTGGAGATTTTGCCAAGGAATTCAAGGCAGATAAGAAATTTGAATTTATAAAAATTAACCAGGATAGCAAGCTTCTTGAACTAAAAAAAGAAATCGTTGAAAAACTTAGGGGAAAGATAAACGATACTGAAGCAGCGTTAAGCATTGCCTCAGGAGATGGCAAGGAACATATGGCTTTAATTTCAGCATTGCTGTCTTTGCCTGTAGGGGTCAGATTTGTTGCTTTAACAAAAGACGGAATAGTTTATTTGTAAAATAATATATTGAAGTAAAAAACAAAAGAATAAAAATAGAATAAGAAAGTTAAATTATAAAATAAAAAACAAAAATCACTTAGAATATTTATCTCTTTTTTTTCTTTTTTGCCATTGTTTATTTTTAGACTGTTTTGCCAGTCTTCCTCTTTTTTAATTTATTATATTAATGAGTAAATATGATTTATATACCTTTCTATTTTTATAAATTTTATAAAAAATTAAATTAAAAAGTTGAAAAAAACCAAAATATCATTATCACTCCAAGTGCAAGAAGAAGAATCCAGGTGACAACCTTAAATGCTTTTTGCGCTTTCTCATCAGATTTTGTAAAGTGCAGTACAGTTAAGTAAAAAACTCTTCCTCCGTCGAATAATCCTAATGGAAGCATATTAACAAGAGCCACGCTTATATTAATAAAAATCATCCACCATAACAAATCATAAATAAAATCTGTTAAATCTGTATTAAACCTGCTTTCATAATAAGTTCCAGGTTCTTTAATAATATTAAGAACATAATATATTTTTCCTTTTATTCCACTTGTGCTTGGATTTAATAACAACACACCAATAGCTGGTTCTCCTCTCTGATTTTGAACAAGAGTTAAACTATATTCTTTTATAACTTTATTTTGATCTTTAGTTTTTATAGTTATTTTATCTCCCGGCTTATATTTTAGAAGTTCTTCTTTGAAATCAGCTATATTGCTTGTCTTTTGCTCATTAAATTCAATAATTGCTCCGCTTAATCCCACATTTACAGCAGGCAAATCATCGTAAACTCTTACAATAGAATCAATTCTATCAATATTTGCTGCAAAAAAAACATTATTCAAAAGGTAGCTTTTATTGCCGATATATATTTTTGTCAGATTATTTTCATTTGTAGTATTCAAATTTGCTAATATACCTTGTGAATTTAAATTATTAACTTCTTTTCCGTTTACAATTGTTACTTGAGATAAATTAATATCTGAAAAAGGGTATGCATTAAATACCGCTCCAGAAGGAACAAAGACTAAATAAGAGAATAAAAAGAAGACAAATACAAACAATACTGCAATGATAACATTTGCAAATGTTCCTGCTGACAAAACAGCCAACTGCTGTTTTATAGGTCTTTTATTCATTTGTTTCTCGTCTGGTTCTACAAATGCTGCTAAAAAAGGTCCAAGGAAACCAAATCCTGTAGATTTTACTTTTACTTTATAAAATCTTGCAAATATGCCGTGAGCAAATTCATGGCTTATTGCAACAACAGCTAATATTACAATCCAGTATGTAAAATAAAAAGGCGGAAGAAAATCAAGCTTAAATATTTCGGGAAGATAAGGAACAAGAGGTATTATAGGAGGCACTTTAACAGTTCTTACAATACTTGGGTATTTAATATAAATATATACAATTTGGAAAAACAAAAAAAGCATTACTGCCATAAGTGTGTATCCGCAAACAATAGACACGTATTGTAGCCAATTAAGGGATTTTTTGTATTTACTGCTGACTTTATCAATAGCAATCATCCCGAATTTAGTTCTGTATAAATATAGAAGTCCCTCTCTCTTTAAATTATGCTTTCTTGTATAAAGAAACCAAACTACAAAAGATGTAAATACAACTAAAAAAACTATATCATATAATAAAAAACTCATTTTATTAGGTTAAATTAATTTTGGATCCTTTAGTTCTCATAATTGAGAACTCTTCTTAAAAGGTTCATTTTATTTTAAGTTAAAGTAGTTTTATAAAAGTTTGGAAAGATTACTTATCCTTCTTAATTGCCCTGAATGCTCTTTTCTTGCATCTTCTGCATCTAACTTTTCCCTCTAATATCTTTTTAGGCTCGACTTTTATTCTAGCCCCGCAATTCTTGCATAAAAAAACATTTTTGAAAAGCCTGTTTTGTGCTGCTGGTAATTTTGCCATTTTTTGTTTTTATATGTTTATTTAGTTTATGGATATGCCAATATAATTGTTAATTAATAGTTTATCAGTAACTTTCTCATTTAAATTAGGGAAAGATATGGTGTGTTTAGCTGAATATAGATAATTTCTTTTTAGTTTTATTATTTTAAATAAGTTCATTTTATCTTTTAAAATTTTTATAGCTTTATTTTGTTTAAGAGATTAAAGTATTCTTTTAATAACCTTAACATTCTCAATAACCCAATATTCTACTTGTATTCCTTCTTTTAAACTCTCTGCTACTTCAGATTCTATAGGTTTCAGAAGATCCATTGTCTCAAAACTCTCTAAATCCATTACATTAACATTTTTCTCTCCAACCGATAAAACTTGCGCTTTTCTTTTTTCAATCATTGGAACTTCAAATCTTTCATGACCTGGACAGGCCATTACTCTTTTCTTTCCGTCAACAATTCCAACTGCTTCTAATCTTACTTTAGAAGCTCCATGTTTTCCTGTCTTGCTAATATCAATACTTTTAACAACACATGCCTCTCCATCAATCATTATTGTTGTTCCAATTCTCACAGCAGTAGCATCAATTAACTTATAAGCCATAATTATAACAATGATAAGGTAGATTTATAAAGATTACCTTTTATCATTTTATATATGGAAAAAATACAGAAAAAAGATTTTATTGAGCTGGAATTTATTGGAAAAACAAAAGAGGGAGAGGTTTTTGATACAAATATAAGTGAAGAAGCCAAAAAAATAGGCTTGGAAATAGAAAATAAGCCGTTTATTGTATGTATCGGGCAAAAAATGGTTCTTCAAGGATTGGATAATGCTTTGGAAGACAAAGAGGTAAATAAAAAATATTCGGTAGAGTTGCAGCCTAAAGAAGCATTTGGAGAAAGAAATTCCAGCCTAATTAAATTAATGCCTATCAAGCTATTTAAAGAAAAACAAATGAATGTTTATCCTGGATTGACTCTTTCTTTTGACAATACAATTGCAAAAGTCATTAGTGTTTCAGGGGGAAGAGTTCTTGTTGATTTTAATAATCCTGTGGCAGGAAAGATTGTAATTTATGAGTTTACAATAAAACGAAAAGTTGAGGATATTAATGAAAAAATCAATGCAATTACAGATTATTTTCTGAGAAATAAGTTTGAATTTGAAATAAGAAATGAGGACAAAAAAATAATAATAAAATGCGAAAAGGCTTATGAATCTCTAATACAAATGCTCAATAACCAATTTAAGGATATTCTAGACCTGGAGATGGTTATTAAGGAGAAAAAAGAGGGAAATAATGAAAGTAAGGAAGAAAGCAAGGTTGAAAATTAGATGTAAATGTAAATATATTAAATTTAGATAATAGATAAGGATTAAAATTTTTCATATAGCAAAATTTATCTTAGTGTTATTTCAGAATTAGCCTTTTATTAACATAATTTTTATTGCTAAAATACCACAACAAAACTTATAAATCAATTTCTTGTCATTAAATTATGTCTGCAGTCATTCAAAGAGAGGATGAAGGGTATTCTGGACAAGTAGATCCCGAATTGCTTGAAATTGATCGTGAATTAGAAGAGCTTCTTAAAAAACAAACAGCTAAAATCAAGGTTATTGGCGTTGGTGGAGGCGGAAACAATACCCTTTCAAGAATACACGAGATAGGAGTTAAGGGTGGAGAAATGATTGCAGTTAATACAGATGCTCAAGATTTACTTTATACTAATGCTGATAAGAAAATACTTATTGGTAAGGAATTAACAAGGGGAATGGGCGCAGGAAGCAATCCACAAATAGGAGAAGAAGCTGCAAAAGAAACAGAACATGAAATTAAAAAAAGACTTGAAAATTCTGATATGGTTTTTATTACATGCGGGTTAGGAGGAGGCACTGGAACAGGCGCAGCCCCGGTAATAGCAGATCTTGCAAAAAGAGCAGGGGCTTTAGTTATAGGCGTTGTAACAATGCCTTTTACAATTGAAGGAGCAAAAAGAATTGAAAACGCAGTTAATGGATTGGAAAAAATGGAAAGCATTGTTGATACTTTAATAGTAATTCCAAATGATAAACTTCTTGAACTTGTTCCGGACTTGCCTTTGCAAACAGCATTTAAAGTTGCTGATGAGATTTTAACAAATGCTGTTAAAGGAGTTGCAGAGCTTGTTACAAAAGCAGGATTAGTTAATCTTGATTTTGCAGATGTTAAGACAATTATGTCAGATGGCGGAGTCTCTTTAATAGGAGTTGGAGAATCTGATTCAGCTCAAAGAGCCCATGAGGCTGTTGAAAGAGCTTTAAATAACCCGTTATTAGATGTGGATATTTCAAATGCTACTGGAGCTTTAGTAAATATTATCGGCGGTCCTGATTTAAGTCTTGAAGAATCGAAAGTTGTGATAGAAGAAATTGGAAAACATCTTGGAGACAATGCAAGACTAATTTGGGGAGCCCAGATTTCTCCAGATATGGAAAAAACAATGAGAGTCATGGTCATCGTTACAGGAGTAAGAAGCCCGCAGATTCTCGGAAGCGAAGTAAAACAGACAAAAGAAGAAAAAGTTCAGGGCGAGCTTTCAAATGAACTTGGAATAAAGTTTTTCAGATAATTTTCTATTTTACAGTTTAATTCTATCGTCGGTAAAATTTAATAATTTTTTCAAAAGGAAAAACCTTTTAAATGATTTTTTATTGATTTAAACCATGGATGTACCAGTAAAAGCATTTTTAACAAAAGGAGTTGGAGTTCATAAAGATAAATTAGCGTCGTTTGAACTTGCTTTAAGAAATGCAGAAATAGAGAAATGTAATTTAGTTTATGTTTCTAGCATCATGCCTCCTAATTGCAAGATGATTGCCAGGGAAGATGGAATAAAATTATTAAGGCCTGGGCAAATTACTTTTTGTGTAATGGCTAGAAGCGAAACTAACGAGCCTAATAGATTGATATCTTCGGCGATAGGAATAGCCCTACCAAAAGATAACGATCAGTATGGATATATTTCAGAGCATCATAGCTATGGAGAAACTGCAAAAAAAGCAGGAGAATATGCAGAGGATTTGGCAGCAACAATGCTTGCAACAACTCTCGGCATTGAATTTGATCCTGATCAGGCATGGGAAGAAAGAGAACAGATTTACAAAGCAAGCGGGCATATATTCAAGACAACAAACAATGTTCAGTCAGCTGAAGGAAATAAGGACGGAATGTGGACAACAACGATTTCAGTAGTTGTTTTCTGTGAGTAGAATTTTTTCTGAAAATAATATGATACTAAATTTTTCTATATAAAAATTTAACTTGGTTTATTGATGAGATTAATTAATTTTAAGATAATCAGTAGTTTTCACATTATAATTAGGCAAAGTTATGGCGTGATATCAGAACAATTTTGAAAATATTACAATATCTTTCCCTTATTTATATAGGTAATCGTTCTAGATTAATTTTTTTATTTCTAATCACAACTTTTAAATACACTCTAATTTTATCTAAATTATGGAATTAAATAATCAAAGTAAAAGCAAATTTAGTTTAAGTAATATTAAAGAGAAATCTGTTGGTTTCTTTAATAAATGTGTAAGAGTATGGCATGTTTTGAAAAAGCCAACAAAAGAAGAATTTTGGACAGTTGCAAAAGTTTCAGCATTAGGAATTTTAGCTATTGGTTTAATTGGATTTTTAATTTCTTTGATTATGAAGCTTACTGTGAATAGATAAATTCTAATAAAATTTCGACATAACCAATAAGTTTTCGCAATCGAAAACTTAATAAACCATCAGTTACATTTAAAAATACTACTTCTTGGAGTATTAGAGGTAGCGAGAGATTTTGCGAGAGTAATATTAATATAAAATATTGAGCGAAATCTCAAGTAGGAGCATAAAATGATATTTGTTATAAAAGTCACGACGAACAAAGAAGAAAAAGTAATGGATATGATCTCAGATCACATCGTTAAAAAAGGAATTAATATTTATGCAGTTGCAAAACCACAGGGTTTGAGAGGATATATTATTCTGGAAGCAGCTGACAGAGATTCTGCTGAAGATGCTTGCTTTAATCTTCCTTATGTTAAAGGAATAATTGGAAAAACAATTTCTTATGACGAAGTTAAAAATATGCTTGAGCCGAATATAGAGGCAATTAATATTGAGAAAGAAGATATTGTTGAAATCCTCTCAGAACCTTTCAAAAAAGAAAAAGCGAAAGTTTTAAGAGTAGACAAACAGAAAGGAGAGGTAGTTGTTAGTTTGCTTGGAGCTGTAGTGCAGATTCCGGTAACAATTAAAATAGAAAATGTTAAAGTTGTTAGAAGAGGAAAAGATGAAGAAAATGCAGGGGAGGAAAATGAAGAATGAAAGTAGGATTATTAGTTGACGGCGGAGCAATGACTCCCGGGCCTGCTTTGGCGCAGAAACTAGGACCTTTAGGAATTGATATTGGGAAAGTTATTGCGGATGTGAATAAAGCAACAATGTCTTTCAAAGGCACTAAAGTTCCGGTGGAATTAGATGTTGATACTTCTAAAAAAACATATACAATATCTGTTTCAACACCACCAATTCCAGAATTGCTAAAAAAGGAATTAGGTGCTGAAAAAGGATCTGGAGATCATAAAAATACACAGATTGGAAATCTTGCTATTGAACAGGTAATTAAAGTTGCAAAAACAAAACTTCCCGGAATGCTTGAAAAAAATCTTAAAAATGCTGTAAAAACAGTTGTTGGAAGCTGCGTTAGCATTGGCGTATTAATTGAGAACAAGCCTGCCAAGAAGGTTGCTGTCGAAGTTCAAGAAGGCATTTATGACAAAGAAATAGCTGGAGAAAAAACAGAAGTTTCTCCCGAGAAAAGAAAAGCATTGGATAAATATTTCTCAGATATAAAATCAAAGCAGGAAGCATTGAAGAAAAAAGCTGAAGAAGAGAAAGCTCTTGCAGAACAGGAAAAAACAAAAGAAGCTGCAGCCAAGCCAGCAGAAACTGAAACAAAAGAAACTAAGGATGCTAGCGCAAAAACCCCTGCTGGAAAACCAGCTGCAGGAAAAGAAACTGCGAAGAGCGTTGCTAAACCTGCTGCAAAGAAAGAAGCAAAGAAATAATTAATCGAATTAACAACGTTTATAAATCTCATAAACTCCTTTTAGGCTAAGGGATTGTGGGGTAACCTGGTAGCCTACGAGCTTTGGGAGCTTGTGATCCCAGTTCAAATCTGGGCAGTCCCATTTAAAAACAATCAATAATATAAAAATGCCACGAACAAAAAAAGTAAAACAGGCTGGAAAATACGGAGCAGGATACGGAACAAATGTAAGAAGAAAATTTGTAGCTGTTGAATCAAAACAGAGGAAAAAGCAAACTTGCCCATTTTGCAAAAAATTAGGGGTAAAAAGAAAATCTGCAGGAATATGGCAATGCCCTAAATGCAAAAAAACTTTCGCAGGAAATGCTTATCACCTTATTAAATAAAAATTAAAACAAAGATATTTAAATTAATTAAAACTAAAATGATAATAAATAAAATGGTTATAAAATTGAGTGAAGGGAAAACTCATAAAGAAAACCGTAGACATGTAAGAGGAAAGTTTCATAAAGAAAACCAGGGGTTGTCTTTATAATGGCTGACTATAAATGTTTTAAATGCGGAAAAGGAATTTCATCAAAGAAATTAGACAAAAGATTTACTTGTCCGCATTGCAACTCTCGAATATTTTACAAGCCAAGAATTGCAACTGTAAAAATTAAGGCAGATTAACATTTATAAAGGAGAGTTCATAAAAGAATTAAAAGGAAGCTTCATAAAAGAAACCTTGGTGTCTTTTATTTTTTATAATGGTGGATATTGATCAGGAAACAGGACAGAAAATACAGGATTTACAGATTCTTGAGCAGAATTTTCAGAATATTTCAATGCAAAGGCAGGCTTTCCAGATTGAACTTAATGAAACTTCTACTGCTTTAGAAGAAGTTGGAAAGGCAAAAGGCGATGTTTTTAGGGTTTTAGGCCAGGTAATGGTCAAATCTGATAAGTCTGAGCTTAAAAAAGAGCTTAAAGAGAAAAAAGACCTTCTTGAATTAAGAATTAAGGCTATTGAAAAGCAGGATCTTAGTTTAAGGGAGAACATTGAACGCCTTAGGGGAGAGATTGTTAACAAGATTCACGGCTAAACAAAAATTTAACAAAAATCCGTCGACATTTCTTTTAGCATAGAAATATTTATAAACCAGTTCATTTTAAGTTTCTTATGGTGTTAAATAAATTAAAAAAGGGGCTTTCAAATGTTCTTGGAAGCGACAGTTCAAATGAAGACTATATGGAGATTGATCTTGGCTTGGAAGAGAAAAAACCAAAGGTAAGTATCAAGCCTTTTATATTAAGAAAATTTGAAGATGTTAATGATGTTCTTAATTCTTTAAGAGAAGGATATACAATAGCTATAATTGACATAGCTACTCTAAGAAAGAAAGATGTCATAGAGCTTAAAAGAGCGGTTGCCAAGATAAAAAAGACAACAGAGGCTTTAGAAGGCAGCATTACAGGATTTGGAGAGAATATTGTTATTGCAACTCCGCAATTTGCAGAAATTTCAGCCCCAACAATACCTGAAGATCCGCAGCATCAAAAAAATAAGTTTGAGATGTATTAATTCTGATAGTTTAACAGCTATTATATAGTATTAAAGTAAATAATAGTTTTCTCTAGAGATTATAATTACTTCAAGCTAGCAACTGAGAAAACTGTTTTAATAGAAACAATTATTGTTGCAGGAATAAACATGACAAGCAAGGCATTAAGCACAACTCCAATAAAATCTCCAACATTTCCAACTGTTTTGAGTGCAGTATTGCCCATATAACTCACAATCACTAAAGAAACAGTTGCCATTAAGAAAGTTGTTGCATCTTTATAGTCATCTCTCACACTAGCTAATCCTATTATAACTCCAAGAACTGCAAGAACAGCATATATCCATATTGTATCTTCTTTTAAAAGTGTTTTTTGAGAAATTCCAAGAATTATTGCAACAATAATCCCAAGGAGAACAGCCCATGCGCTTAATAAATCCCAAAAACCGAAACATTTATAAACCAGTGTAACTCAGGAATTACAACAAATAAAATGATGAATAAATATTCAAAATTGTTTATTGCTGTTTTAATGATAGTTTTTCTATTCGGATTTGCAAGCGCTGTAGCTTATACAGTTTCACCTTCAGCAATAACTTTCACTCCTGCAACAAATAATTCTACTTTTACAATTTCAAATTCAAATTCTTCAACTCTTTTAAATGTTAATGTTCCATCACAACTGCAGATAACTGGAGAAAATGGATATATTGCAGTATTCAGCATTTCTGGAACTCAAACTAATATAAACTCTTCAAGTATATTCACAGTAACACCTCAAAATGTTGATTTCTCAAGATTTAGCCTTGAAAAAACATATTCTGCAGATATTATAATAAGCGAAGTAGGTTCATCTACTAATAATAAGACAGTTAAAGTTGAATTAAACAGGCAATTCTGTGAAGCAGGTATAAGGGGAGATTTGGAAGTTGATATTGATGTAACAAATAATGGAGATTTGGGAGATGAAGATAATTTCTATCCTTTTGAAGAAATAGAAGTTGAAGTAACTGTAGATAACAACGGAAATAATGATATTGATGATGTAATTGTTTCATGGGGGCTTTATAATAAGCGAACAGGCGAGTTCATAATTGATGATGAAGAAAAAAGCGTGGATATAAATAATGATGATCAGGAAACAGTTACTTTTACATTTACAATAGACCCTGCAGATCTTGATGCAGATGATACAAGAGATGATTTTGCTTTAATTGTCAAGGCATTTAGTGATGATGAAGGCGAGGAAAATCAGTGTGACTTTTTCAGGAAAGATGTAACAGTTGCTAGAGATGATCATTTATTAATTGTTGGAGATATTGAAATTCCAAGCGAAGTTCAATGCGGAGAAACTATAACAGCAAGAGCAAAAGTCTGGAATATAGGAGACGACGATGAAAGAGATACTTACATGATAGTTTCAAACAGCAAGCTTGGATTAAACAAAAGAATTGATGTAGGAGATTTAGATATACTTGAAGACAAGAGATTATCATTTGATATAATCCTACCTAAAAACCTTACAGACAAGTCATATACTATTGAATTCAAAACTTATAATAAAGATGATGATATCTTTGAAAATGATGACGGAGATGAATCTATTTCAAGAGAAACAATAACTATTGCTGACGGAACTTGTGATCTTCCTAAATCAGTTAATCTTATAGTTGTATTATCAGAAGATTCAGCTTCAAAAGCTGGAAGTGATTTAATAGTTAAAGCTACTTTAAGAAATACTGGTTCAAGCGATACAATTTATCAAATAGAACCAACAGGATATGAATCATGGGCTTCATTAAAGAATATTCAGCCTACAAGCCTTAGTTTGAAAGCTGGAGAAAGTAAAGATGTTCTTATAACATTGCTTCCAAATACTGATGTTGAAGGAGCTCAGGAA
The DNA here is from genome assembly GCA_018304985.1 of Candidatus Pacearchaeota archaeon. Taxonomy (GTDB): domain Archaea; phylum Nanobdellota; class Nanobdellia; order Pacearchaeales; family GW2011-AR1; genus JACPLR01. Next base: position 33,533 of record JAGVWP010000003.1, on the reverse strand, counting down.
TTCACAGTTAAGGCAACTTATGCTGGTGGAGAAGCAACTAAAAGATTGGTTGCTGAAATAGAGCCATCAAGCGGCGGATTTGGATTAACTGGATTTTCAATAAGCAATCTTGCAAGCGGAAGCGGATTTATCTGGGCAATTGCTTTAATTAATGTAATACTTGTTATTATAATAATTGTTATTGCAGTTAGAATTGCAAGAAAGTAATTGAAACAATTCTAATTAAATATTTTTTCTTACTAATTTCATAATATCCTTAAAATCAGAGTAAATAGGTGTATTCTTTATCTTAAATAAGTAAACTGATGAAAACCATATTGCAATTACAAAGATAATGCTCAAAGCATACCACAAGAGTTTATGAGTAAAATCAAAGAGAAGAGAATCATTTAAAAGAAGCATTGAGAGAATTACAATTCTTAGTATATTTAAAATTAATAAAATTATAATAGAATAACTTAAAGAATAAACTCTCTGTTTGGCATTCATTTTAGTTGAAAGATTCAAGATTAAAAGCAGATAATAGGCAGCTCCGGCAATACATGCATTAATTAATTCTATCTGGTAATTTCCTATAAAAATAGTTTTTGAAAACGGATTGAAAATTATCTTGTAAAATAAATCTAATATCCAATAAACTGGATAAACAGTCAATGGAGTAAATATAAAATATATAATAAAAAGATTCCCAATACCAAATAATACTAATAATATATATCTAATAAATAAATTAACCACATTAACACTGGCCTTTTTCACCTTCTTCTTTGCCATAAATAATCTATGGAAAGTAAGTTTAAATAATTAGCTAATTTTTAATATCTTACTTATAAAAGAAATAAATGAATAAAAATAAATTAATGCTAGCAATTAAGTATATTGAATTATCCAGGGATATTATATTATTTTTCAAAATTCTGAATTATTATAATACTAAATTTCTCTTTCGGGAGAAATTTAACATAATTTAATGTTAAATAATCATATTATTAGATTAAGGTTTTAAATTTAATATTAGATTGGCACTTAAAAGGAAGGGTTGATAAGGGTAAACCTTTGGTTGCCCTTATTAGCCATCATACCCATCAATATCTTCATCATTAACTTCTGCAATAGTTGCTACCTCAAATCTTTCAATAACAGGAACTATCTCACAATTATTAACTGAAAGAGTATAGCAATTTGAATTATTTTTGTCCTGGAATATTTTAGATTCATTTCCTGCAGTAATAATTAAAACAGTATTATCTAGGCTATTATTGCAAGTAACTATTGTTTTATTTAATTCAACAGAGGCATTTTGAGAGGTGACAGCTGATTTAATGATAATTTTCATATTGTTCATGAAAATTCCTAAAGAAGATAAAGCAATAGTTGAATCACTGCATCCTAATATTCCAGATTCCCTGTCAATTGAAACATAAGTTAAATTGCTTGTTATAAATTTTAACTTTCCCTCAATAGGAACACTTAACTCTCTAGGGTCATTTCTTAAGGCTAATTTAAAGCTTGTAGGCCAGCCATTTGCTCCATAGCCTGTATACTGTGTTGTATGCAAAGGAATATTCCCAAACATTTCTTTTTTAAAAGTCAATCCAATATAATCATATTTATTTGCTTCTGACAAAATCCACATTGTTGCAAAAAATGATATTAACACTGCCACTAAAACAACTATAACCCATATAACCTGATAATTTACTTTTTTATAATCAAAAGGTTTTTCAATTGTTTCATTTGAGTTTTCACTATTACTGGTTATTTTCTCACTTTTTTTTGTTTTTTCTTCAGCCATTTTTATTTTTTGTTAGTTTGGAAACCTTTAAAACCTTAAGGTTTTTTGCTTGTCTTTCTAAAGGTTTAACTTTACTGCACTCCAAGAATTTTAAACACCACTTTGTCGCTTGCTTTTACTTGCTCTGGATACTCAGCTTCGATAAAAATACAATTTTCCTGTTTATAAATATTTGTGGTATTTAATTGAGATGTTTCACGGAAGACAAAAACATTGCTTGTGCAGTTTTTTACAGCCATTTCGCTTGTGCAATTTTGCCAGTTAATTCCCTGAAGGCATATTTCCTGCGTTCTTTCAGCATAAATTCCTATATTCCTTTCTATTTCTCCGGAAGCTTCTGTATTGCTTAGAACATAATAAAACGGCTTATTATAAAAATCATTTATTGAACTTGTAAAACCTATTTGAATATCTTTGGTTTCTTCAGGATTATAAACTGTTGAAAAAGCCTGTCCCTGAATATTAAAATTCCATAATCCATTCTGATCTCTTTCAAATTCTAATCCATTATAATTTATCTTTTCAGTAGTTTGAGTAGTATTTGTATCAGGATTGCTGAAAAAGGCAAATCCTGCCGTGCTTACTACCATAATTAAGATTAAAATCCCGCCAACAATTAACTGGTTTCTTTGTTTTCTCTTATTAATTTCTTCAGCAGTTTCTATCTTTCTCATTTTATGCCTATTAGAAAAGCTTTTTTGATCTTAAAAAGCTTTTGAATTTTAAATCAATAGGAGATAATGGAAAAAGTTTTGATAATCATGCCATAACTTTACCTAATTTATACGGGTAAGCTGCTGAGACTTATAATTTTAATATAATTAATCTAATGTATTTTTAATTAAATTCTAAAACTTTAGTTGGACTATGGACACTAAAATTTATCAAGATAATTTTTTATATTTCATAAAGAAAACCTTAATATCTAAAAGGAAGTTATTATAGAAGAAACCATTGGTCTATTAAAAGGAAGTTATTATAGAAGAAACCTTGGTGTCTTCTATTTTTTAAGCCCCTGGCTTAATGTTAAAAAAATAAAAAGAAAAGAAAAAGAATTTTATCGTTTAGCTTTTAAGCAGTTACTGCAGTTAAAGCGCCTTCAGCTGTTGTTCCCTTGAACTTCTTGCCGACAGTTGTGTCAGGCTTATTAGCTGTTAATGACTTAGCTGCGTTTGTTGTATCTGATGCTTCATATCCTGCAACTAGAGTAGCAACCTTGTCAGCTGCGTATGGCGATGTGAAAGTTTCAATTAAGAACTCTCCAGCGCCTACTCCTGTTTTAGCAGTAAAATCAGCTCCACATACAGGGTTTATAGCACTCGGATTCACTAGTCTTTGAGCAACGCTGTTAATACAACTTCCACCAACAACAATTAAGTTCTTTGTTGTTGTACTTGTAACTTCGCTGTCTTTCATTGGTACAAGTGAACTTGCGCCTCCAGCAGAAACTATAGCATCTGTTGCAGATACATACACTTGTGCATATATCTGGTCATTAGGATAGCTTATTGTAGCAAATTGCTGGTCTGAATCAGAGGAATCAGTTGTTATAATTGATCCCCATAAATCAGCTTCTTTAAGCAACTTACTGTTGCTTGAAAGAGTGTATTCCCATGCAGTTGCATCGCCATCCCATGTTCTTTCAACATCAGCAACTCCAACTCCGTCGTCAGAGCCTAAACCAACTTCAGTAACAACAATTAACGCTTCGTAGTCACTATCATCATCTTTTTCTTCAAAGATAACTATGGCTGGTTCTAGGATATTAACTCCATTAGCTGCTCTCTTTAAGTAAACTCTTGTTACATTAACTCCACCGTTAAAAGTACTGTTTGTCGAAGTAAAGTTATAAACAAGTCTTCCAACAGTTGCTGTTAATGAACTAGATTGAGTTGCATTAAATGCGCCACCATTTACAGTTATGTTAACATCTTCTAGAGATAAATTACCACTTCCTGCAACTGATACTCCAACTCCATCTACAGCAGCAATAGCTACATTTGTATAGCCATCACCATCAGGGAATTTTAAGTTTGATCCTAATAGCATATAACCTCTTCCTGAAACTCTTGTCTCATTAAACTCAGTAAGAGTTCCTGAAACATTTAATACAATGTTATATGGCCTGTAGAATGCTAATTTAGCTCCGCTTGCAGTTGATATTGTTGGATAAATAACTCTGTCATTACCTGTACTATCAGGGTAACCAACTCTTACAGAAACTGCATCTTGATTTGATGAAGCACCTCCGTAAGCTACACTATATTCCTTGCCTCCAATATTTACAGTTCCAGAACCTTCAGCAGTTATTGTTGCATCATAGGTATTTCCATTGAATGTATCACTGAATTGTATTTTATCACTGCTGTATCCTGTTGTCTGATTGCTTACTTGTGAAAGTTTCAACAAATAGCCATCTTCTTCATTTCCAACAACAAGATAATCTCCTCTGTAAATAATTTCTCCTTCAAATACAGAAATGTTATGTCCTGCAGTATCTATCTGCATATAACCTCCAGTTCTTATTGGGTTTGCAGAAGCATTTTCAACAAGATATTGTATTGTCTTTGCTTCAGTCATTCCGTGAGGAGTGAATTTTACAGTCATTTTATCGTCTCCGCTAGTTCTTATTTCAATAGATTCTCTTGATGTACTTGCATCAGCAATATTCATTCCCGGGAAGTCTACTTTGAAACTTCCGAATACAGGATCAACTAATGCCTGTCCTGCAAGAATTGCATCAACGTCAGAATCTTTAGCAGCAGCGCTTACAATTATTGAAGTTGCAGCGCCATATACTGGGTGTGTTCCTCCGATAAGAGCATGTGATCCATCAATCACAGTATCATCTTCTCCTTTTGTTACAGAAGAGCCGTTAGTAATTGTTATCTTTTCAGCTCCAGCAACTATAGAAGCAGATAACTGTTGATTTGTTTCATCAGCTGTTGTTACCGCAACTGTTAAGCCAGCTATCTTTTTTGAAGCAGCTTCGCTTACTTCTCTGCTGTCAGATGTTCCCGCTTCATTTGTTACTCTAATTGTAGCAGCAGTGTCTGATGCAGAAACTAGTTCAACAGTGTATTTCTTGCCACCAATTGTTACTTCTTGTGAAGTAGCGCCTGGTTTTTCAAGATTTACTTTTGTTGCAGCTTTTAATAAAACTAGTTTTGTTGTGTCTGTTTCAGCAGCAACTGTGAATTTCTGTCCGAACAAAGTTATATCTTGTCCTTCAGAACTTGCATGAGTAAAGTTTATTGCTTTGCTAAATGATGAAGTTGCATTATAAGCCGGAGCTGTTTGTGCATTTGTTCCAATGCTAATTCCAAATACAGGATCAGTTGTACTCAAAGGCATTTTATCAAATTTGACCAATGGGCTTGGTGATATTGTAATTGAATTAGTTATTTTTGCATCAACATCTCCACTGAAAGTTGAGTCAGCTAAAAGTATTGGTAACTGTCCCTTTGATAATACGCTTTTTACAATATTCAAAGTATCGTTAACATATAATTTAGTTCCTCCAAACAAGGGAGCTGTTTCTCCAGTTGTTGTAACAGCACCGCCAGCTGTTGAACTTGTTCCAAGAGCAGCATTTAAATTTGTGCTAATGTCAAGCGCAGCAACTCTGTCAATATCTGACACTCCAGTTCCTGTTCCGTAAATAAGAGCTACATCTGAACTGCTTCCAGACACGAATGGCGCTGGGTAAGCAGCAGCTGCAGCTATTCCTACAGTAGAACCTAACATAACCGCACTAGCTAAAACCGAACTAATTTTTCTAAAATTTATTTTCATTTTTAACCTCCTTTCACCCTTTTTGTATTTTTGATATTTTCGATATCGGCATGTCAATCGAGACAACTAGGGGATATTTATCCCTAATTAACAGTTTTTGTAGTCCCCTATAGAACCACGTCATCGGCCATATGCCTGTCTTATAATAACAAACATAAATTACTAGAGTTTTTTAGCTTTATAAAGCTTTCGTTATTTTGTAACCATTTGTGAATAAAAATAAGACAAAATAGAAAGATTTATTAATACATATGGTTTATATAAACATATATATTATTTAATAACATATAAGCATAATATATATAATACATATATATTATAGAAAAAGACATATATTATTTGCGTCGATAACAAAAAGGGATAATTAACTTAAATAAAACCGAAAAATATTAAAAGTTAACAATAGTTAATTATAGATTAAAAATAACTTAAAATAAAATGGCTGAAAAAACAAGAATAATAGATATTTATGAAAAATCCGGAACATTTACTTCTGTATTTAGGAAATTTACAGGCAAAAAAGAGGATTATAATTACAAAGATCTGGCTATTTTAAGGCAGCTTTTGAGCAATGAAAAAGCCCGTTTGCTGCACGTTATAAAAACTAAAAAACCAGTATCTATTTATGCTCTAGCCAAGATTCTTGGAAGGGATTTTAAAAGTGTTAGAGATGACATAATTCTGCTTAAGAAGTTTGGTTTCATAGATCTTATTGCAGAACACGGAGGCAAAGGCAAGAGGATAAGGCACAGGCCGATTATAACAAGCTCAACAATTAATGTTGTTATAAGAATTTAACCTTCCATTATAAGATTAAGATTGTCTGCTTCGCAGTTATTTCTATAGGTTTTGAAAATGTAACAAACAAATTATTAAGTTAATTAGGTTAAATGACTTAAGTTAATCAACTAAATTCAATCACTTCACATCAAAATTAGGTAAAAGTATGGCACGATTTCAAAAAATAGTTCATAAAGAGAACCTTGGCATCTAAAAAGAGATGTCATAAGAAGAACATTGGTTCTTTTTATTACCGATAACAAACCTCTAACCTAAGACTTGCCAATCCAGAACTAATGCTTACAAAATAATCACTTAAGAATTTATTGTTGCATGTTTCTGTATTCCCATTGATTATTGGCTGGATAATATCCTGGCCCGAATTGCCAGAACCTTTTACAATTTGGGCTTTGTAATACTTAATATTGCTGCTATTTGCCACATTATAAGTTGTATTTAGTATACCTTTTAGAGTTGAGCTTAAAACTTCGCAGAAAGCAAATTCATTATCACAATTTCCACCCTTATCAGCGCAATCACCTGTTAATTCACTTACTGTCCTAAATCCCCTGCCAGAAATCTCGCACTCGGTTGTATAACTTGCCACACTTTTAGTAAAACTATCTAACTCACTGCTTTGCCTTGCTTCTTGGCTTCTTCCTCCAGACGTTCTAAGGATAATACCCAGAAGAACCAGGCCAATAACAGCCACTAAAACAATTATTAGTGCAAATCCCACCATTTCTTCCTGCGCTTTTTTATTCATTATCTTTCTCATTCTTATTTCTCTTCCTCCTCATTTAAGTCAACCATTAAAACAGCCAGTTCGCATTTATCATAAACTCCATTTTCATTACTCTGTTTTCTGCATAATGCAACGTAAGCTTTTACAGGAGCTATATTTTTATCAGTAAATACTTTAATTATATTGCAATCAGGGTAGTTTGATATCTTGCATTCAACCTCTTTTTCAAAACTTGGTGGATAAATTTTCCTAATTATAATTCCATTAACATCCCATAATTCTTTGAATTTTCTTTCACTTTTCAAAACCATTAACTTATCTGCATCAATGCTATTTGGCCTGCCTTCAAATATTAATTCTGGACTTGAAGCAAGTTTTTCAACCATCCCCTCTGCTTTTTGTATTTCAAGGTCTCTTGCTGTTTTTCCAACATCACCGAGGCTTATTTTAAAATAAAACAATAAAACTAGCGAGAAAAACAGGAAAACCGCTACTAGCATAAATGCCATTTGCTGTATTTTTAACTGCCCGATTTTATTTTTAACTGTCATTTTATTCATTTTTATTTTTTTCTCTTTGTTTCCTTGAAGGAAGGGTTGATAAGGGCAAAACCATTGGTTTCCTTTATTAAAAAAGCTGGCAAACTAAATTTTCCGGCTTGTTTTTCTCTTCAATTGTCATTGCCTGTGCTTCAATTACAGGCAATTCTGATTCAATTTTTTTAATATTAAACTTGCTTGTTAGCTGAGCAAGAGCTACGATATCTGCATTTAATCCTGTATTGCATCCTTTTCCAGAAATGAACGTAGCTTTATCAGCATAAAGTTCACTTAAGGCATTTAATCTTTTCATTATTCTTTCAACATTGCATTCATAGTCTTCTTTTGAGCTGAAAATTGCCCCATACACAAGAGCCTTTGAAAAATACTCTTTATAATTGCTCCCTTTTTTAACATATCCATTGTTACATTCAAAATCATTGCACGAAACAATTACATCACAATTACCTTGACTGTTAAAACAAACCTTAACACTATCCTCATCACAACTGCTTACTGCTGTTTTCAATTCAATATTTGTTCCATTTTCTTTTAAATTCAAGGCATTTAACTCCTCTTCAATGCTTTCTGGAGTGTTAACAAAGCAATATTTATTAGTGTACATTGAAATCACATCAGCTGTTTTAAACGGCATTTTAAATTGTTTAACAAGGAAATAAACCCTCTTATCTTCTTTAGTTTCTATTTCCTCTTCAGCAAAAACATAATTTTTAGAAGCAATATCCCCCCCTCTTTCAGTCCATTGTTTATTAAACCCGCTTCTTTCTGAAATCTCAAATCTATTTTCTCCAAATTCTTCATTTAAATTGCAAGAAGTGTATAATTTTGTCTCACTAATAAAGATTAAAGAGTCTGATTTGATTTCTTCAACACTTGTTTGCAATGGTTCAAAGGCATTAGCAATTTGCTTGGCTGTTTCTGTATTAACTCTATATTGTCCGCCAGGAATAATAAATTTTCCTGCAATATAAATAGCGCTTATAATAATTATTGCTCCAACTATAATTGCAAAAATCCATGCAAAACTCATTTCTAATGCTTTTTTATTGTCTAATTTAACCACTTTCAACTCTCTTTATAATTTAATTAATGAAGTATGATATATAAATTATTTCAGTATACTTTACATTTTTAATCTTTAAGATACTTAACATATATCTCAAAAAATTTACTGTAAGTTTCTTTAAATCTCTCTAAAATAAACCTTTCAAGATTATCTGTATATTTAGCATCAAATTTTGTTAACGCCCCTAGATAAGAAATTCTTTGTGATTTTCTTATTATTAATGGGGGATATTTATTTTTTATAAGAATAACATTTATCAAAAACCTTCCAACCCTGCCATTTCCGTCTTCAAATGGATGAATTTGTTCGAATTTTCCATGAAATAGAGCAGCTAGTTTAATAGGATGAATTTTACTTTTGTTATCATGATACCATTTGATTAAATTATCCATATTTTGGTAAACATTTTCTGGAAGGCTTGTTTTCAAATTTTCTCTGCCTTGAATAAAATTTGGAATTCTCTTGTAACCTGTATTAATTCCAACATCCTTTACCAATATCTTATGTATTCTTATTATATCTTTATGGTTTATATCAAATTTATTCTTCATTATTAATTCAACAACTTCTCTAGAATTCCTTGTTTCATAAATTTCTCTTAAATCCTTGCCTTTTATAGAAGCATTTTCAAACATCACAATTGCCACATCTTTTAATGTTAGAGAATTGCCTTCAAGAGCATTGCTTTCATAGGTAAAATTAGCAGTAAACCTGTCTAAAATATCCTTAATATTTGATTTATTTAATTGTCTAAGAATTTTTTTGTAATTTAGCTTTATCTCTTCAATTTTTTCAACCTGCTCTTTTGTAAATATGTGATCTGTCCTTATATTTGAAAGCATGTATTTTACATATTTTTCTTTTTCTTTTTTTTCAAAAAATTTACTTAATTCTTTGCTATTCTCCTTATATATTTTCTCTAAAGAAATAACCTTTCCGTTAGGCATCCTTATAGTTTTAACTGCATATTTATATTTCTTACCCTTAATCCTTTTAATTTTAAAATACATAAAATAAGTTATACCTACATATTTATAAATCTTTCTATTTTGTAGGGTTAACTTTTTTAATCTTACTCATCTCTTTTTATTTTTACAAGCGTTTCTCCAGCAAACTGATCCTTGCTTAACCTCATTCTTATTTTTCCGTTTTCTGCTTTTATGCAGTAAGGATTTTCATCAAATGCCTGCATATTCACATAAACAATATTTACTGATTTAAGGTCAGCATTTTTCTGGGGGTAGAAATATAAATTACTTTCAGAGTTTGTTCCGAAAGTCTGAAAATCTTCATATTCTTCATTTGCCTGGCCTTTTTGAGGTTTATCATAATTAAAAAAACAGACTTTTTCTACCTTACACGAAAACCCATTCCCTAAACTTGATTCAAATAAGACATCTTGCCCACTTTGAGCCCATATCCTTTCAACATCATCTCTTAATTCTTTGATAAACTGCCCATTAGATGCAGTGCACGATATTTTTAAGAATGCATTGATTGCAATTATTGCCACAACAATAAATACAGCTATTAATATTATAGAAAAAATCATGCCAAAGCTGATTTGAAACTGCCCTCTATTAAAAGAAACCTTCATAAAAGAAGCCCTTGGTCTATTAAAAGGAAGTTTCATAAAAGAAACCTTAGTGTCTTTTATTTTTATCATAATTAACTAAATAGAAGTTGATTATTAAATGTTTTCTTAAACCATATAATAGTTATAGCTATTAAGTGTATCAGTAGATAAGTATAATAAATCAGGCATAAATTTTCTCAAATGAAAATTTATCTATTGTGTAGATTCAAGAACATTTTGAAATCATGCCATACCCATCCATAATTTATCGCTTGATATACTAAATTTATCAGTTTAATATTTATCATTTTCTTATATTTCAAAAATTAGATAACTACGTAATCAACGAACTCTGAGTTGATGAAGCAGAAGACAATAATCTCACTATATAATACTTATCTCAGTCGGCCTTACAGTTATAGAACACTGAGTTGGAGATGGCTGCTTGCCATTTTTATCCTTGCATTTAATATAATAAGTTTCTTTTGCATCCCAAGGCGCAAAATGTTCTTTTTTATTGTCATTAGTTTCGTGAGGCATTAAACTAATTCCTTCATTTGTTAATTCATAATTGCATTGGGTATTTGCATTTGTGCTGTAATAACAGTCAGCATCTTCATCTGTCTGTATTTTTAATTTATCTTCATCAAATAAAACTCTTACCACACTTGGTTCTTTTGTATCTACAAAAACTGCGAATGTTGTAGATGTTGTATCTTGATTTCCTCCAAGATCAACACACTTGAGATAATAAGTGTAAGTTCCTGCTGTTAAATCCTGCCTCTGAACATGTTTATATGAATTTGTTTCTAAAAATTCTACATAGTTATCTTCATTTCCAGAATTATAATAGCAAGTTGCCTCACCATCTTTATATCCGTGTTCAGTTTCTAGGTATAGAGTAACATTAACCGTTGTTGTTGCTCCTTCCACTGTTTCATTACTTGGACTTACTGAATCTTCAATTATATTTAATGGTTGAGTGCCTTTTAATGTAAATTGATAACTCTGAGTCATTGGTATTCTTTCATTCTTTGGTTTCCATGGCTGGTCTTCACACCTGAAATAAAAATTATTGTCTTTTCTGTCTTCAATATTTGTCAATTCTCCACTGCAGGCATATAATAAATTTGACTGCATTTGCATAGGGTTGCTTGCACACGACATGTTATTTTCCATTTTATTAAAGTTCTGGTCTGTTCTGCTCCATCTGCACGAAGCAGGCTCATTAGTATAAACTACAATTGGAACTTTATCAATTTCAAATTGCACAGGCTGATTATTTCTGATGCTTGTTTCAATTATTTGAGGAGGAGTTGTGTCAGGCCCTTTATCAACACAGAATTTTATTTCATAAGCATCAATATTCCAGAATCCGTTTCCGCTTCGGCATCTTGCATATAATGTATATCTTCCGTCATTTTGTATTGTTAATCCTCCTGTCTCGTTTTCAGTTGTTTTAGCAAATGAATTGATTGCATCAGGGCTTGGAAGATTCATTCTTTGTGTATGATTATAATCGTATAAATTTGATTCTCCAAAATAAAACGGCATTTCATCATACATTGTTGTTCTATTAAAATCAATCTTGCATTGTGATGGCTTGTTTGTTTGTATTCCAAAACTAATTGGTGTGAAAGCAGCAATGCATCCGTCTTTGCTTCTTGTTTTTACAATTGTTGTTCCCCAGCTTGGAGGCCTTGGTTTTGTATTTGTGTATTCATAACCATCTGTTAAAACATCTTCCAATGGAGTTATCATCGGACTTGCAACATCTTTTGGATTTGCCCAATAACATAATTCTTTATCAGTTCCTTCATTAACTAATTCACAAGCCTGCCCTAAACTCTTGCACCTATATCTTGAGCATGTTTGTATTTCATCATTGCATTTCTCGCAGTCATTTCCCCCAACAGGAGCTTCCCACGGCAGACACTCAAAACTTACTGTTTTATATTCAACTTTTTCATATGTAAGGATGAAGACTGCTATGCCGACGCCGATTCCAGCAATAGCTGGAAAACTAGAACTTGCAAAAAATCCAGTACTTTTTCCTAGTAAAGAACTAGCTTGTACTGCTTCAGCAGCATTATAAGCAAATAATCCAGAACTTACAGCATATTGCAATGCTTTTGTTGTTTCAGGTTCCAAGCCAAGAAGATCTCCGATAAATGGAATTGCAAAATATGCGACAGCTGACCATTGAATTCCTTGAACAAGATTTCCCATCACAGGATTTTTTATTCCTAATATTTTTGCTAGTTTTCCGTAACCTTTTGTAGCTGTTTCACTTGTTACTTGAGTTCCAAGAGGAACTGGTCCTTGTGTTGTAGATGTACCTTGCACTACATTTGCTCCTGCGGGCAAACTAGCTTTATCTATTTCTCCAACAACCCTGCCAAGAGAATCTAATTCATAATATTTACCATTAATTATTGCATGAGTTGCTGCTACATCTGTTGCAACTTTAGTTTCTATTCCAGAAATTGTAGTAGTGCTAAGTTGACCACTTTCTTTTATAGGGGTTAGGGGTTTTAAATCTACTTCTGTACGAGCAACTATTGTTGCCGGAGATTTTGGTTGTTTAAGATCTTTAATAGCTTTGTCTAACTCATCCAATGCACTTTGTGGTTTTGGAATAACTGCTCCACTCACCCCCTCACTTTCCAACCCCATCATAAAAGCAATTGCTAAGATTGAAACTAGTAAATTCAAAATTATGAAAATACTTTCTCTTTTTTTTCTCAACTCTTTTTTATTTTTTTCTTTCATCACTTCTTTTTTCTCATCTCTTTTGTTTAATTAAATAATTAATTCCCTTCATTATCTATTACTTTTGTAACATATTTGTAAGGTATAAAATGAGCCCCATTTACTCCCTTTACTGTACCATATATGCAAATTTGTCCCCCCCTAACATTTGGAACAATTATTCCTTCTATACATCCATCTTCTTGTGTACTTTCATAAAAAACATAATCCCATTTTTCTGGACGATATACTCCGCCAATATTTGTTTTGGTTTCTCCCCTATTATCAACAACTCTCTTATTACTCATCCCTGAATTATTTATGTTCACAGTTACATTTGTTCCCTTTGGATCAAACTCTCCAGAAATTGCCGACCCAACAGCAGTATTTACCATTGCTGCTCCAAAAGCATATCCAGCAGGAGTTGTTTCACATCCCGCTAATCCTATTCCTCCAGCTAATGCTGTTAAAGATACCAATCCTTTTCCTATTTTTCCTTTTATTTTATCTGTTAAGCTCATTTTAGTGTTACTTTATAGTTATAACATTATTTATAAACCTTTCCTTTAGTCAGCTCCCGATATTTTATTATAAGTTTTAATTACCAATCCCTGAATAACATTTCCAGTTGTTCCCGCATTAGCAGGTTGTGTAAATGTATCTCCTGTTCTGCCATCAAAAGTCTGTCCTTCTGCCACTGTCGGAGGTTGTGTCTGTTGAGTTGTTGCAGCTCCTGGCTGTGCAGTTCCTCCTTGCCCAGATTCTTTTTCTTCTTCTCCTTTTTTGTTAACAGATATTTTATATCCAGCATCTACAAATTTTCCAATATAATTCATTTTAGCTCCGCAATCTCCTAATGAATTGCAGATTTGATTTGCTTTTAATTTTGCAGCCTGTGTCAAGCACTCACAATTTTCAACGCATTTTTTCTGCCCGATTATTTTTTTCTCGTATTTAACAACACAACTCTGGCTTCCCAGTTTGCATTGCGCTTCAGAACTTAGATCCCAAAACTCTAATCCGGGAGCAATATTAGGAACACATCTTCCTTTTTCTCCAGTTACTTTGTTAATTTTTGCATCAATTCTGCTTTTTACTTCTTCTTTCAATTGTTCTGCAGTTATAGCTAAAGAAACCCATTTACAATCTCTTTTATCACTATTCTCACAATCAGTGCTTGAATTCTGCAAAACACAATCCTGCCATCTATTGACAACGCAACCCGCTTGTGAAAAATCTTCTCCCTCACCGATACTTGATTCAACACAAACCTGATTTCTGAAATTCTCGCAAGCTTCAACAATTTCCTCCCCTGAAAAACACAAATGCCTAAAGTATCTGCTTCCAACACTATCCACATCTTTTTTTCCTTGATCATACACGCACCATGATTCTCCGTTTTTGTAATCTTTGCCATTGCTAGTGTCTTCACAATTTAAATCTCTGCAAATATAATTTCCATAGGTTGGTTTTTTTCCTCTGTCTGCTTTCTTGCAAATGCTTCCTGCCAGATAATCACAATTTCCACAACTATTAGAATCAGCATTGCTTGAATCAGGGTTGCATGATTCTTCAGGTTTTTTAACTTTAGTCCAATAATCAACTGCTTCTTTATTTCCTTTGCCCTTACTATAAGCCATATTTGCATTGTAAATATTTGCAGCATTTCCACAGCTGTCTAAAAAATAAACTCCATCTTTTCCATCAACACATGCTGTTTTTTCTGTTGGCTGGCAATTAGTTCCTAATTCAGTTGCAGTGCATAAATAATCTTTGTAAAATTTTACAGATGTTGAATTGCTTACACTTCCAAGATTGTTTGCCTGGCAATCTCCTCTTGTGGTCATCTTGCATGTTGATGTGAATTCAGATTCATACGCACAAGCTCCAAAATCCTGCGCAGATGCTAAAGCAATACAGGAAAGTTCATCAGCAATATTTGTTCTGAAATCTGTCTGCAGTCCGTAAAAAGCTGAAAGTTTCTTGCATCTGACTAAAGGCACATAAGCTGCTTGAGTTCCTAAAACACAGCAGCCTAAATTACATTGCGCAATTTCACAGCTTGCACTATCGCTCCATGCCCCATTATTTGCTTTGCATGCTTCTCTTGGAGTGTTTTCCATGCAAATTCCCTCATTGCTGTCATAGCAGCATCCTTTCTTGCAGTAAGATGTTGATTCACATGATGTCGGAGTTTTCTGAAAATTAGGATCGCATTGTTCAAGTTGAGCATTTTGGCAGTAAGCTCCTGATAAAGTTTTCTCGCAGCAATAGCTTACTTGAGAAGTATCTGCTGTTGTAGTTGCTTGCGCTGAAATAAAGGAAGCTGAAAATATAATTATGGTTGATAGTAAGAAAATAAATGAGAGCATAGATAATCTTGAATCATTATGAACATCTATTAACTTAACTTTATTATCGCAATTTAATTTAGGATTATTAGCTAATGAATTATTACTTAATTTAAATTTACTATACTTAACCTTATTACTTAATCTAACTGAATTAAATCTAATTGTTGCTATAATTTCAGATTTTATATGATTTCTATTGCTATTTAAATTATTATTAATTTTATCTGATTTATTATTATAACCATACTGCTTGCTAGTTAAGTTGTTTCTTACATTTTCAAAACTTTTATATGATTTTTTGCTCATTTTATTTTTAAATCGTCGCGTTGGACTGGCGGAGAATCGAACTCCGATGTTCTCGGCGACGACGAGACGCATTAGCCATTATGCTACCAGCCCAAATATTAATGTTAGCTCTTTTACAAATAGAAAGATTTAAATATAAGTTTTGATTATCATTTAGGACGACGAGACGCATTGCTTTTATGTTACTTTTTCTTTTTTTATTTACTATTTTATTTTCCATTTTCATTCTTTTTCTCCTTAAGGAGATGTCATAAGAAGAACCATTAAGATTATATAATCTTGATGTTAAGTTAAACTTAACATATTGGTTCTTTTTATAATTTATAACCCGGCGGCCAAGCCAAGCTTTTGCTTGCGAACATGAATACTTCATTAGTATCTCGGTCTGATAAAATATATACCTTGCTGCCGCCGCTTTTTCTTTGTTTTTCAACTCTCACGCTTGGATAAAGCGTCATATATAATGCAGGATCACTATCTCCGTATCTTGCTTCAAAATTAAGTATTGACGTGCTTAACATAATTAACTGATATAAACCGCTATTCTTCCTGATTGTAAAATCTTTGAATGTCTGGCTGTTTGTTTTAGTTATTGTCATTGGGGTATTAATGTTAAATACTAAATTGTCGGGAGTAATTTCCAAAGAAAAATTTATTCTTCCTAAATTAACATTATATCCTCTGCTTTCTAAAAGCTCTTTTTCTTTAGCAAAACAGCTTTCAACATCAGTCCTCACAGCATTCTGCAGTTCCTGTGTTATGTGCTGCAACAATAAAGGCTGTTGCATATAACATGTTTTCAAATAATCACTAGAATAACAAAGATACTCAACTTTAGAATTATTATATAAAATATAATTTTCAGGAGCAATACTTCCGCCTTGGCTTGTTATTAAAGCAATTTTGTTATTTATTTCTTCATTATTCTCAATACAATTCGTTATTTCTCCAACAACATCTAAAGCTGCTTCAGAACCTGTAACCTGCTGGACAATATTTTTGCCTTGCTGTGTTAAAGTAAAAAATAAAATCACAGCAGCAATTATAACAATTGCAATTATTACAAATATCGTGATTTGACCTTTCTTATCTAACCTCTTTTTAAACTTAGTCATGTTCCTCTTTTTCCAAAGCTATTTTTGTTTATAAATATATTGTAGTTTTGTTTCATTTCCATGTTGAATTTGTTAGTTCTGAAAGGGAAACGAATAAGTTAATTTTTCGTTCTAAAATGCGAACGAATAATTTTTAGTTCGTCGATACCAGTTTTTTAAACTTTTCTATATAGTAAAGGGATATTTTTATCTACTTTTAAGCACTATTTGTTCATTTTTCATATATTATATTTTAATTTACCTGACTCCTGCAACATTATTCGGCTTTGCAATTATTGAGCAGCTTCCTGGCTTGTTTCCCCAGATATCAGCGCATTTTATGTAAAATGTGCTGTTCACATCCCACACAATACTATGTTCTCTTGAATTTCCATTCATCTTGCTTGCTGTTTCAAAATCATAACCGCAGGTTGTTGAATTATTATCATTGCTATAAGCGCAGGTAGCATCTTCATCAGTTAAAACAGTTAAATCTCCAGATTGATAATAAATTCTTGTTACGCTTGGATATTGAGTATCAAGCATTAAATTAAAACTTGTTGAATTTTCTGCATAATTTCCAGCAGCATCCAAACATTTAACATTAACTGTATAATTTCCTCTTCTCATCTGACTAAGCAAATACTTATGTGAAGTTGCTGTTTCAGGAAAATTATCTCCCCATGTATTTCCATTTTGATCCCTTCCTTCAAACTCGCAACTCGCAATTCCATTATAACCTCCTCCAGATGTTATTGCTTCTAATTCAATGCTTATTGGCTCTGCTCCACGAGTTATTACCCCGCTTGGAGAAACTGAAGTTATTTTTAATTCGCTTGGGCTTCTTTGCAATTTATATTCATAAACTCCTCCCTCTTTTGCTCCGAAATTTCTTGAATTATTTTCTCCAAGCCAAGGCTGGTCTCTGCATAAAATATAAAATTTGATTTCATTGCCTGTTGCTAATGGCAAAGTTGCATTGCAAGGAAAACCTAAAAGCGTTCCTGCAAAAACATCTGTTTCACAACTCATTGAATTGCTTAAATTAAAGTAAGCATCTTGCATATTTGTTGAACTCGGTTTTATCACATCTATTCTACATTCACTAGGTTCATTAATAAAAAATATTGCTTCTTGCTGTGTTGCATTTAAAGCAACAATTGCATTTTCAGGAGGAGTTGTTGCGTATACAACTGGGGGAGTTAAATCAGGTCCTGGTTTAACACAGAAATTAATCCTGTAATTCTGATCATTTGTCTTGCCGTCGATATTTGCGCATTTAACATGAATATTCAAATCCCCAATTTGATTTAATATTGGATTGTAAATATCTGGATTTGCAATTGCTTGTTGGAATTCTTCAGAATTTCCTGTCTCGCTTGCAATAATACTTTCAACACTCGGTAAAATACTGATTAAAGAATGATTTTTAGTAAATAAATTCTGTTCTAAGAAAGGCATCATTTCATCAAACTCTGTAATATTATTATCCATGCTCCATCTGCACTGAGAAAATACATCTGTTTTTACTCCAAATGATAAAATAGTAAATGCTTCAATGCAATCATTGCCAGCTGTTCTAACTCTAAATCCATTGTTACTTACATCTTGGTAGCTGAAAAGTGTTTTATTCAATACTTCCTCCCACGGAGTTATTATAGGTATTCCAGTTGCTTGACTATCTGTAATGCAAGTATCTTGCCCTGTTCCTTCATTAATTAATTTACATCGCATACCCAGGCTCTCACATCTATATTTTGTGCAAGGTTTTAACTTGTCATTATTGCAAAACTCGCAGCCTTTTTTAGTATTAAGTCTTGCTATTAATCCATTTTCATCTCTTTCAAATCGCTCTAAAATCCTGCTTATTACTGTTCTTCCATCCCCGCTAGGCCTCTGCCATGGCTGGCAGTTATAAGATATTTTTACTTCTTTAACTTTTCCACAACCGAAAAGCGCTGCTAAAATATCTTCGAAAAAGCCGCCGAGAACTGCTCCTAAAACTGCTCCAATAATTGTTCCTACCCCTGGAATAAAAGAGCCGATTGCTGCTCCTGCGGCAGCACCCCCAGCAGCACCCCCAGCACTAAATCCCCCATATTCAGGAATGTTTGGAGTCATTAAATTAACTCCTGACAGAGCACCACTTGTAATCGCAAGAAAAGGATCAGAAAGCCCTTGCCCTGCTAATTCTAAAATATTTTCTTGCTCTTTAAAAAATCCTCCAGATTGTATTTTTGCCTGAAGTGTTGCAATCCACAAATGGAAAGGAAGCATTATAAATGGCTGTGGAGGCGCATGGCCTTTACTTCCCCTTTTCATAATAAATGCTCCTCCTAAAGTAACTCTTCCTGCTATATTTGATTTTATCCCACAATCTCCTAAGCTCGAACATAAGTTGCTCATTTGTATTGTGAATGAAGATTCTTGGCATTCACAATTATTTACACATTTCCAACCACCTCCAAAACATGCTTTTACATAAGTAACTTTACAAGTTTTCGATGCAAGGTCACATACTTGGGAAGCATCTGTTCCTCCATTATTGCCAAGGCTGCTTAAAGTGCCTGATGCAATGCTTCCTCCAATTGAATCAGATAAATAACTTTGAGCAATTCCAGAAGCATATCCTTGTGCCATGCTTCCAATTCCACTTGTTGAACTTAAATCAAGACCAGGAGGATAACGAGGGACACAAGTTGCAAATCTAAAAAATTCATCAACGTATGTTACTTGCAACCTGCAGTCAGGATTTGAATTGCATTTTTGTATGCAACTAGGCCCACATCCAATTCCTGTTAAACTTCCAATAACATCACTATTTGCAGAAATACACTGCTCCCATAAATTTACCCTGCAAATTGCCTCGTCAATTTTTTTGCTATTGCTTAAAGATTTTTCATTCTGGACACAAACTTCTTTTCTATAATCAGCGCATGGTTCGCTTACCACCTCCCCGTTTTCACAAACATATCTAAAATGACGGCTTCCAACTAAATCAGTGCTCATAATATCAATTTTACTATTCGACGAAACAGGTCTTCCTATAATATTTGACAAAACAGAATCTCCAGTATTCCATCATAAACACACCATGATTCTCCATTTATTCTTGTACTCTTATCACTCACTTCTTTTTTTAAATTCTTGCAATTCAAATCTCTGCATGTATATCCTTCTAAATTTCCATCATCAATTCCAGGCCTGAACTTTCCGCAAATACTTCCCAAATTATAATCGCAATTTCCGCATGTTGAACTTCCAGCATTATTTGAATTAGGATTGCATGATTGCGATTCACTTAACACTAATCCATTATTCCAAGCCCTTTGCTTGTCAGAACTGTAAATATTTTCAACATTTCCGCAGCTGTCAAACCAATAAATCTCATCTCTTCCTTCTAAACAATTTGTTGAGCTTTGCTTTTCACAAACAGTATTTAACGCGGTATTTGAACAAAGTTTGCCTTCATTAAAGTCTCCAGGTATGGAATCGCAATCCTGTTTTGTTGTAAATTTGCAGTTTCTCTTATTATTTTCTTCAGCTATTTCCTCTCCATAAACACAAGCTCCTGTTTTTTCAGAATTTGCAATTCCCAAACAGCTTAATTCATCTGTAATTTCTGGTTTAAAATTCATTTGCATTCCTTCTAGTTGCGATAGTTTTGTGCATCTCTGTTCTGTTACAAACTGCGAACTAAATCCTAAAACACAGCAGCCCTTTGCGCATTCAGCTGTCTCGCAAAAAGGCGCATCAATCCAATTTCCATTAACTCTTGACTCGCATTGCTGTTTTAAACTATTTGGATCGCATAAACCTTCGTCTTTATCATAACAGCATCCTGCCTTGCATTGAGTTGTTTCACCGCAACTTGTTGGCAGGCAAGTTCCATCACATTCATTGCCGCATTCCGAACTTGGAAATTCCCTGCACGAATTGCCACTTTGAGAATTAATGCAGCAGCTTACTCCAGAAGGAGTTTGCGCTGAAACACTTGGAATAATATCTATGAAATTAATAAGTTCTTTAATTAAACTGCCAAAAATATTTTTATTTAAATCATCATAAGGTATGTTGTTATTATTGGAATTAGTATTTCCAATCATCCATGAAAATGAGAAGGTAGTTAAAACTAGTAATGTTATCTCAAATATTGATAGTATAAATAATGTTCTTGAATCTCTAGAAACGCTGGCTAAATTAGATAATCTTGAATCATTACGAACATCTATTAACTTAACTTTATTATCACAATTTAGTTTAGGATTATTAGCTAATGAATTATTACTTAACTTAAATTTATTACTCAATAACTTAGTAGATTTATTCGTTTCTACATTTTCAAAACTTTTATATGATTTTCTATCTAGCTTACTGTTTATTATTTTCATTTTTGAATTTATGTTTTACTTAATACTATTGAGATAATTAAGACTAAAATAGAACCAACTAGTCCAATGATAGATAATATTGTTTGAAATGTATTAAAACATTGAGTATTAACTATATTAATTGAAATATATGCTAATATCAAAAAATTTATGAAGGTTACCCACCAATTTAACAAGTCAATGTCCATTTTATATTAATGATATAATTATTCCATATACTAAGATTATTGTAGTTATTACCGCAACAGCTACAGCAATCCAGTATAATATCTCTCGCATTTTTTTGCTCATTTTTCCTCCTTTTTATTTAATATATTTATGATTTTCATTTCATTTTAACTCGGAGTATTCAACACACATCCTCTGACAGCAAATATCCATAGTTTTCCTGTATTGATGTGCTTGACAGTGTAAATTTTATTATCATCTCCTGTTTGGAATTTATTAATTTCAATTTCGGGGTTTTCTCTCATTATCAATAAATAATCTGAATTGCAGAATTTTGCTTCCTGCTCGATTATTTTTTGAGTTGCAACAGCAATATCATAAAGCGGGCTTTCAGTAATTGAAACAAATTCTGTAAATTTTCTTTCCTGCCCTGATTTTTCAGTTGTCATTTTTCTATTAACAGCAGTTCTTGCGCTTCCGGGAACAAGATTAACTGAAAAATTCATTTCATTATTTAATGTAACTTTATACCCTTCACTTTCTAGCTCCTGTTTTAATTTAGAAAAGCAATCTTTTATTTTTTCATTAATATAATTCTGAATTTCAGTTTCAAGATGCTCTATTATAACAGGTTCTTGCGGAATGCATCTTGCATAGTTATTCGGTGTATAGCATAAATATGTGTAATTTTTATAGGGAATTTCATTTTCCTCTCCCAAATTATAGCCGAATTGCTTGCTGAATCTGATATCCTCGCTATTAATATAGCCCGCATTATCCAATAATTTTTCAACAGCTTCTTCAACACCAATAGTTAGACACTGAGGAATATTTTGATTTGGCTCTTTTGATTGCTTATCCTGATATGTTTTTATCGGTCCCCTATAAAGTGTAAAAAGCAAGATTATTGCCGCAACAAGAAGTATTGCAAGTATAATGAAGATTGTTACCTGTGCTTGTTTATTCCAATTTTGATTTTTTAAAATTATCTTGCTATCCATAAATTCACCCCTTCTTTTTTTATTCTTTCAGCTTTATTCTCTACAACTAACTCTAAAAGATATTTATCAGCAGTATTCCATGAAATTTTAAAGTATTTGGCAACTTCAGAACTAGTAACTACCTTATTTTTCTTTACAAATTCTAACAATTTATTTGTTTTGGTTGCAGGATGCATAGAAACCTCGCTGGTGGTTTTTATTTATGAATATTCATATTATATTACATATTAATATTACTATCTAATATCATATGTATAATAATAAAGAGTATTTAAAAGTTTTCAAGAACAAAAATTGAGGTTATAAGAGGAAATTAGTTAGTTAGTCAATTTATTAGCACAACATACTTTTCTACTAAGGCGTGTACCGAATATTGGTATTGTAATTCCATCACATTTTATATCAGAAATATATTCATATCCTTGACGTCCATGACTGTTACAATTTGATTGCGGATTATGTCGCCTATTCGCCGCGCATATAAAACTATATTTTAAATTATTAAATAACTCTCCATTCATTATTGTTCCCTCTCCAGAAATTCTTTTATCACATATCACATTTTCTTTCTTCATACAAATATTTTTACTATTTTTGTTTACACAATAAACAGAATCAGTTTCCATATTTGGTTCTTGGTCATTATGTCCACTTTTGTAAGTATTAATACATTCCGAATCACTAGTGCATTCTTGTTCACAAGTTCCACTGCTAGATTTTGTAAATCCCTTTGGACAAAATGATTCTGGTGGTGGCGGAGGGTTTGTTGTTTCCGTTCCTCTTATCCCGCAGCAAAGACGTGTTTCAGGCTCACATTTAGCTCCACTAACTGGTTCTTCCCAAGTTCTGCAAGATGTAGCTGTTGCTCTCGCGCATCTTAAGGTAGTGTAAGTTATACCTTCAATTGTTTTACTTCCATGGCATTCAATTCTCGGTGTTGGTTGAGGATTTGTAGGGAGAAGTATCGGACAGCATACAGGTTCATTTGGATATTTAAGTGGGTCGCAAAAATAACTTACTAACCCAGAACCACGACAAGAAGAAGCCATATTAGTTCTAATACAT
The DNA here is from genome assembly GCA_018304985.1 of Candidatus Pacearchaeota archaeon. GTDB lineage: Archaea > Nanobdellota > Nanobdellia > Pacearchaeales > GW2011-AR1 > JACPLR01. Next base: position 10,086 of record JAGVWP010000003.1, on the reverse strand, counting down.
CGATAAATATCTCCTTCAGTTGTTATAGTATTAATAGGACATTCTTGTGTTGGTTGAGGATTGGTTCCCCCCCCTCCTCCACAACTTGTGCTACAGCTTCCATCACTACATCTAGTTTGGCCAGAAAGGCAAGGCACTTCTGTTTTGCAACAATCTGGATATTGATTATCAGTACAGGTATAAATATTTTGAGATACCACTTCTCCATCACAATAAGCATTACCTTGCCAATCTCTATCAACACATTGATAATAATATCCCCTAATAGTTTGTTGATGAGGGCAAGCTTGTGGAGTGCTTCCACCACCCCCTGTTGTTAATCTTAACGGCTCAAAATCATCTGACTTAAAAACACTTTCAATAACATTTCCAGTTAGTATATTTGCTTTTTGCAGATAAATAATTATTGCAGAGACAATTATAATTATTGCCAGGAGAATTACTAAAATAATTATTACTTTTTTATTTTTAAAACTAACCCTCCTAGTTTTGTTCACCATCTTTCTTTAATTAACTATAAGTGAACGCCATATTTAAAGGTTTTCAGAAATAGTTTAACCACTTATTTCTTTCATTATTTCCCTTATCATTCTCGGGTTTAGGGAAACATGTATCTCTTCTGTTGAAGGCTTTGCCATGAGATAATTTTCTTTTATTAAAATAGCAGTTTGTTTTTAGCCTCTTTCAGAAGCTCTTGCGGCAGGCCTTTAATGACATTTCTAATCTCAGTATGCCTTCCGCCAATATAACGGTGCTTGAATAACTTCTTAAGAATCGCTTTTCTTACACTTATTTCTTCATTCATTAATTTATATAATAAATTCTAACTTATATTTCTTTCTTATCTATATTTTACTAAAAGTAATTTAAAATCCTAAATAGAAAAATATATAAATACCAAAATAGTAAGCTATATAACTTAAAATGGAAAAATCATCATTTGTTTTGGTTTTCGGGGAAACTCCTGTAATAAAAGTCCTGGACTTTTTGCTTACTTTTGATAGTTTTGACTATTCTATCGGTCAGATTTCAAAAGAAACTGAAACTAAATGGGAATCTGTTGAAAATGCATTAAGATTTTTAATTTCAAAAGGAATTGTTAAAAAAACAAGAAAGCTCGGAAAAGCACAGCTTTATATGCTTGATAAAGAAGGAGAGCTAGCAAAATTGCTTAAAGAGATTGATTTTAGACTTTCAAGATTTTTCATAGAGAATGAAATGAAAAGGCAGACTTTGAGGCATTAATCCCCTGCTCGAATTAGCGCTCGTTCACACAAAGTAGAATAATCTCACATTAGTCCTCGTTCTCAACTCTTGGAGCAAGAATAAATGCAAGGTCAAAATTATCTTTTTTAAATTCAAGCTTTATAGGATGGTCTGATGAGAAGTTAATGTAAACTTTATCAGCAAGTTTGCTTGCTTTTACAAATTTCTGCAGATATTCCAGGCTGTATTTTGCCTTTGATTTTCCAGAAATAATCTTTACTTCATCGCTTGAAAATTCAGCTCTTGCAGAATTTAATCCACTTGCTTCTATTACAAATTTATCCGGCTCTGCAATAAAACTGCATGAGTCAGAAACTATTAAACAATCTTCAACAGCATCAACTAAATCCTGCGGATTCATCTGAATCTGGGAAAGAAATTCTAATGAAGGAATAGTCTTGTCTTCAGACTCAATTTCAATTAAAGCCAGAAGAAAACTTCTTTTTATCTTGTCAATTATATCTAGTTTTATAATGCTTTCCTGACTTTCCATCACTAATATACTTCCAGGTCTTGTTCTCCTCAGCACAGCTTTTAAATTATCTAAATTAATTCCTAACATTTCACTGCTTGATCTGTACTCTGAAAAAGATTCTTTTGGAAGCTTGAAGCTGACAAGCGCAACATTGGCAGGGTCTATTGCTATAATGCTCATGCCTTTGTCATCAAATCGTAATTTCACCTCAGTAACCAACTCTGAAATGACTCCAATCACATCTGAAAGTATTTTAGGATTGTCTAATTTTGCATACATAAAACCTAATAATCTGGCTTACTTTTAAGCTTTGTTATAGTCCATTTACTAAATATAAATATTGGAAATCTAATTTAAATTCTAAGTTAATAGTGACTTAAGATGTATAAATCGGGCGGAGTTATTTTGATGATTCAAGAACTTTTTGAATCCCCACAATAATAAATTTCTTTTTTAAGGAGATGTCATAAGAAGAATCTTGGCATCTAAAAGTAAGTTATTATCGAAGAAACCTTGGCATCTAAAAGGAAGGGTTGATAAGGGTAAACCATTGGTTGCCCTTATATTTTATGACACAAATTTATTTAAAACACACTTTCCCAGTTTAGCTATGGAGCAAAAAGAAGGTGTTAATGAAGAAAATATAAATGATGAAGCTATAGAAAGTGTAAATGAAAAAAGAATAAAAAATATTGCTTTATCATATTACTCAAGAAAAGATGTTCTTAATGCATTATTTCAGTTCTCTCAAAACCGCGAGATCTCTCCTAGATACTTTGAAGGTTTTGGCAAAAGGCCAGATTCGTTTCAATATCCCTCTGACATTTTAGCATTAGTCAAAAGAGGAGCAACAAGCTTTCATTGTTCTGAAGAATTATGGAATGATGCTTTGCAACTATCTACAGAATTAAATCATGAGCAACTAAATAATTTAAGGACGGGATGGGATTTGATAATAGATATAGACTGTAAATGGTTTGATTACAGCAAAAAAGCAGCTCTTTCAATAATTAAATCCCTGGAGTTTAGGGGTGTGAAAAATGCAGGGATCAAATTTAGTGGTTCCAAAGGGTTTCATATTATTATTCCATGGCAGGCATTTCCGGAAGAAATCAACGGAATAAAAGCAAAAGATATGTTTCCAGAATGGCCAAGAATCATTACAGAGTATGTTAAAGAAATTTCCAGGCCAATTCTCCAGGATCTGATAAAAAATACAGATTCTGATTTTGCAAAACAAGAAGGGTTTACAGGGATAAGATGTGAAAACTGCAAAAATTTAGCCAGTGAAAGCTATCAAATAACACTAAGGTGCGATAAGCATTCTTCTCCCTATATCGAAACTTTTAAATCTCCAACTGAAAAATATTCTGTAAAAAAATGCCCTAACTGCAGTTCTCAAATGCGTGAAACTAACAAAAAGAAATTTTATGTTTGCAATACCTGCAGATTAAATTCATTGCAATCTCCAAATAATTTTAATGAGGAATCAATTGCTGTTGATATATTTAAAATTCTTGGTTTAGATTTGCAATTAGTCTCTCAAAGACATTTATTCAGAATGCCTTATTCTCTTCACGAGAAAACAGCGCTTGCAAGCATTGTTATTGCAAAATCTCAATTGGAAAACTTTGATATTAAAGATGCAAACCCATTAAATGTTAAAGTAATTAATTTTACTCCAAGCGCTAAAAAAAATGAAGCAAGAGAACTTTTAATTCAGGCTTTGGACTGGCATGCTTCCCAGACAGCAAATAAAAAAGAGGAGAAAATACAATACAAAGATAATTTGGAAACTGGGGATGAAAAAGATAACGAAAAAAATAGAAAATTCCAGGAAATAAAATTAAAACCTCAGGATTTGAAAGATGAAAATTTTCCTCCTGCAATATTAAAAATATTAAAAGGCATGGAAGACGGAAGAAAAAGAGCCTTATTCATTTTATTGAATTTCTTCAAATCGCTAAACATACCTATGGAAGAAATAGAGAAAAGAATTAATTCTTGGAATCAGTTAAACAAGCCGCAGTTAAAACAAGGTTATATAAATTCTCAATTAATCTGGCACTCAAAACAAAAATCTATCCTGCCGCCAAACTTTGATAATTCAATTTACAAAGAAATTGGAGTTTATGATATGGATGATCTTTCTTTAAAAGTAAAAAATCCAGTCAATTATGTTATTAGAAAGTCAGGTGCTTGGAAAACAAATACAGCTGCTAAAAGTAAACGAAAATAATTATATATTAATTGATAAAATAGTTGAAACTTTCTCTTAAAATTAGTTCAGTAATGTATTTTAATAAGAATTTTAAAAGAAATAAAACTTTTTAAACTCCTTATTCGTCTAATTATTATGAGTAAAAGAGGGTTATTATTATTTTTAAGTAGCTTATTAATAATTTTATTAGTTTCATTTGTCTCAGCACAAAATGTTGATAATGAGACACAATTGGATAAAGCATACCAATGCATTAAAGATAAAGTTAGCGATGATTGCACTCAATTGACTTTAGAAGAGCAGACCTTTTCACTTCTCGGATTGGGAGATTATAAAGACTGCAAATCAAGTTTGCTTGATAATTCTCTTGATCAGAATGAACAGCAATGCTGGCCAAAAGCTTCATGTAAAGTTAAGGATACCGCAATCGCTCTTTTAGCCCTGCAAAGAGCTGGAGCAAATACTGACAAAGCTAGAAACTGGCTTTTAAATCAGTCTAAAGTTGCTTCTGATTTAATATGGTATCTACAAATAGAATCTTCTCAGGCAACAACTTGCAATATAAAATATGACAATGCCAATCACAATGTAAATATTCAGGAAAATAAAAAACCAGCTTCGGGAGCTGGAAACTGCCTGTCAATTTCAGAAAATGGTTACTGGTTAAAGATATCTGCAAGTTGTCTTGAAAAAGAGTATACAATTTCATGCGACAAGGATTTTACAACAACTTTATTATATAAAACTCAAGACTCTCCAACAATTCATGTTTCTCAGAATATTAATTCAGAAGTTGCTCAAGGCGAGTCAATTGAGAAAATAGTCTACAAATGTTTCAGAGAGGGAACAGTCTGCACATATGAAGGTAGTTTGTGGGCATCAATAGCATTATATGTTCTTGGAGTTGATACAGATCCTTACATTCCTTATTTATCTTCTTTTGCAGAGGATAAAAAGATATTATTCCCTGAAACATTATTGTACATTCTTACAGGTTCTGACGAGCATTTAAGCGTTGTTTTAGGAAGCAGTTTTAAAGGAGATTTCTGGAAAGTAACTGCTTATGGAAAATTTTATGATACTGCTTTGGCATTATTATCCTTGCAAAGCCAGGAAACTTCTGAAACAACAGCTGCTAAAGAGTATTTACTGAATGGAAAAACTCAAAATGCCGCTGGTTGCTGGAATAACCTAAGAGACACTGGATTTTTATTATATTCTGCATGGCCGCCAGTAACTCAAGAAGGCCCAACTAGATGTGATGATGATTCTGATTGTGCTTCTGGAAGAAAATGTGTTTTAGGGCAATGTGTAGTTCAAGGTGGTGGAGATGAATGTAATGAGGATATTGATTGCGAAGAAGATGAAGAATGTGTTGGAGATATATGTGTCCAAAGGCCAATAAATGATTGCACTGTTCAAAATAAATACTGTGTTCCAAGAAGTGAATGTCAAAGTCCTGCAATTTCGTTTGCAGATTTAACAGGTTGTTTATCAACACAAATCTGCTGTTCTCAAGATGTCCAGCCAGCAGCTAGTTGTACAGAACAGGGAGGAAATATTTGTGATGAAGATACAGAAGAATGTCCTGCTGGAGAAAGAATATTCGGAACGTCTGATTATGTTACTTGTTGCAATGTGGATTGTATTGATAAAGATACAATAGAAGAGACTACTTGCACTGGAGAGGGATTTTCTTGCAAATCATCATGTGGAACTGATGAAACACAAAGAGATGATTTAACATGTGATTCATCTGTTCAAAAATGCTGCAGGGCAAATCCAAAATCCGGAGGAAGTTATTTATGGATATGGATTTTATTAATAGCAATTATATTGGTAGTTATTGCAATAATATTCAGGGAAAAGATAAAACTTTTAGTATTTAAAACAAAAAGTGGTTTTAAAAAAGGGCCTACTCCAAGTGCAACACGCCCGCCATTTTTCCCGCCAAGGCCGCCACCAGGAATGATTCCAAGGCCAAGGCCATTCTTTCCACAACCTCAAAGGCCTGCTGCTGCAAGACCAATGCCAACAGCAAAATCTGCTAGAGATAAAGAATTTGAAGAAACTCTCAAAAAATTAAAAGAGATGAGCAAATAAAGATTTAAATTGTGATTAAAAATTTAATAAATTATAAATAAAAATGACAAAACAAAAATTACATCCCGGAGCGAGATGGGCCTTTAGAATAAGAGCTTATGTTACTTTGCTAATCTTATTTGTATATATAGCAATTTCATCTATGGTTTTCTTGTTAAAATATTCAAATAACTGGGTTGTTCTAATTGTTTGGTTTTTATATGTCTTAGCGATTATATTAATAGCAGAAGTTTATGCAAGAATGGCTTATAACAGATGGTTTTATGAATTTACAGATACAAACCTAAGAGTTGAAAGAGGGATAATCTGGAAAAAATATTCTAATATCCCATATGAAAGAGTTCAGAATGTTGACATAACAAGAGGTATTATTGCAAGAATCATGGGTTTTTCATCAGTTAATATTCAGACAGCAGGATATTCAATACCCGCTAGAGGATATGGGGCACATACTGAAGGATATATTCCTGCAGTTGATAGAGACCATGCCGAGAAAATAAGAGAGTTTTTAATTAAGAAAATAAACAGGCATCATAATTCTAAAGGTGGGCTTTAACGCCATTAAATTTATAATCCATTTATTCTTATTCAATTCATGAAAAGAGGCATTTTATTAATAGTTGTTTTATTCACATTGTTATTCGGCATATCTTTTATTTCAGCTCTTGAGATAAAAACTTCTAAAGAAAGTTTTGGAAAAGGAGAGACTTTCCTGGCAACTCTCCAAGGCAATATACTTGAAGAGATTCCTAAGGAAAATGTTGGGTTCTACAAAGGCAATGCTCCAAATGTTCCCATAGCCTTAACATATGACCTTACTAAAATAAATAATACCTATTATGTTTATGCGATACTGCCCTTTACAGAACAGAATATTACATTAAAAATTAAAGATGTTTATTTCAAGGAGCAAAATCAATTCCAAACAAAGACGCTGGAAAAAACATTCAATGTAAAAAACGAAACAGCGGCCTTCAGTGTAAAACCAGGTTTTATAACTACTTCAAATGATTTTCCAGTAACCTTAACAAATAATCTTGATTCAGATATAAATATAGCATATTCATTAGTAAATATCTCGAAATCAGTATTTATTCCCTCTCAAAATTCCATAGAAACAACAATTTTAATATCCGAGGTAATATTTACACAAATAACCACCATTAAGTTTTCATCTTCATCTTTAACTTATGATTTTCCAGCGTATATAGTAAAAAATGAAACAACTGCCGAAGAAAATGGCTCAACAAATGGTTCTGAAGATAATAGGTCGAGGGTAAATAGAGATGCTTTGAGATTTTCATTGCAAAGCATCGATCTAATACTAAATAAGGGCGAATCTTATTTTATTGCAACAGACTTAAAAAATATAGGCGAAAGAAAAGCAGATAACATAACAATTTCTGTTTCAGACAGCATTAAAAGCTATGTAAAAATAAAACCCCTTTTAATTTCAAACTTAAATATCGATGAAAGCAGAAGAATTGACATAAATATCAGTTTTTCAAAAAAAGGAGATTATTCGGGACATATTCAGGCTTCTTCATTAAACTCTTCTGACAGAATTCTGCTTAGTTTTAAAATCGGAGAAAATCTGACAACAAACTTTGTCTCAAATCGCTCGTCAGGCATAATTACTAATCTTTCTAAATCATGCGCAGAGCTTGGAGGAGTTAAATGTGTTAGTGGGGAAGTTTGTCAGGGTTCATTATCTTTGCAATCCGCAGGATGTTGCATCGGAATATGCAAATCATTCGGACAGGAAACTCCTAAAAAACGAAACTGGACTTATATAATAATACTTATTGTTGTTTTAGCAGGAATAGGAATATTTTTCTGGCTAAGAATGAAAAAATCAGGCTTTACAGCTAAAGATATTTTAAAAAAGAAAGAGGATGATTTTGACGAAAAGTTTGAAACCCACGGAAAATTGGAGAAGGGTTAATTAATTTTTAAAATTATTTGAAAATAAAAAATATCTCTGCCTAATTTAATAAATAAGTTACTGAAATTTATAATTTTAATATACTTAATCCAGCTAATAAATCAGGAAAAGGTATTGTAGTATTTTCAGAATAAGTTCTTTAAAGGATATGTTATATGAATAACCTTGGGTTGCCTTTATCTACCAAATATCAATCCTTCTTCTTGACTTCTTTTTCTCTCTTTCAACAACTTTTTTCAGCTCTTTTTCAATATAAGGGGTAATGTCAAGTGCGGGAGTTATGCCTGCAAGATATTGGTTTCTTCTTTCAATGGTTAGAGTTTTCCATATTTCTGGAGATTGAACTTCAGCAGAATAAAGCATTTTTTCTAACTGCTCTCTTGATGTTGCAATCATTCCAAATCCATTTTCTCTAGCATATTTATCTAAGGCCGCCCTTGATTGATCCTGAGCATATGCCATTGCAATATTATATCTTGCTTGATTATCTTTCTTATTATATCTCCCATTTCTAAAATCAGTCATAGCAGGGCTTGCTCTAACAAGTTCTCCAACATTTACATATGCAATATTTGGAGAAGCAATTGCCAATTGATTTCCAGTTAATGATGCAATTTTAAATTCTGCTATTATTGGAGTTTTACCATACACAATATTTTTTTCAGGAATAACTGGCTGAACCTTGAATTTATATATTTCTCCGGGTTTTATTGCTTCACTAGCTCCTGTTGCTAAGTTTCCAGCTAATGAAAAATAACTAGAATCTGCTTCTGCTTTCCCAGAATATCCGCCCGCAAATAATAAACCTGCAGCAACTCCTGTAGCATATGCTAAAAAGTCTCTTCTTGAATAATTATTTGGTTTTTGTGTGCTTTCTTGCGCCTCATACCCTAACTTTTCCTTATATTCATCTAGATGGCCGTAACCTTTGTCCTTATCATAACTTTTTCTCATTTTAATTTCTTAATTTTTAATTTAAAATTAGTTATAATGAAAGAATTAGTATAAATAATCTTCTATATTGGAAAATATATATTACAGAATATAGGTTTATCTCTTTTTCTTTGCCTTTTCAGGCCTTTTATTGTTCTTTTTGCCTTTTATATTGTTTTTGGTTATAATTTTGGGAACCTTTTTTAAAGGTTCATTTTCTATTTGATTTGCCTCTTGATTACTCTTCTTCTGTTCTTCTTCAGCCCTTTTCTGAAGCACCGCCATCATTTCCGGATGCTGTGAAAATATTTCTCTCAGCCTGTTCTCAATCATAATCTTGTCCATAGACATTTTTTTTGCAATTTCATCATACCTATGAAGTCTTATTATAACTGCTGCCACTATTCCTGCAAAATCACTATTTTTTAGTTTGAATTCTTCCGGAGAAATTATCTCAAAATGCGAAGGCATGTAATTAAAGACAACTGTAAACATGCTTTCCAAACCGTCAAAATCAGCCTCTATCTCAGCAAAGCTTGTATAAAGTTCTTTTTTAATATTTATCTTGTTTTTTAATTTTTCATCTTTAGTTTCTTTCTCCTCGATAAGTTTTGGAGGATGTATTATTTTATTTACATTGCTCACACCCTTAACACTGCTTATCTCTTCAACAAGCTTATTTAGAGTTTCATCTAAATGCTCTGCTGGCCTCCCCATCATTTCAATGATAAAAGATGTTTTTATCTTAGGGTTTTCCATTTTTAATTTTATACGGTTTTGGGAACCTTTAGAACCGTAGGTTCTAGACTATAGGTCCTTATCTTCAAAAGGTTCATTTTATCCTTTATATTCATTTTATCCTTTATATTCATTTTATCCTTTATATTCATTTTATCCTTTATATTTAGAGTTTATAGTAGATAAAATAACAAGAAATATGCAAAATGCTGAAAATGCATATATTGCGTAATCTGTTACTTTTTCATTGCTTGACTTAAATATAAGTTCTTTATTTTCATCAGTATTTATAGGTTTTGTTATAGGGATACTGTCACGTTTTCATCACATCATCTATTTGCTAAATAAATAATTAAACTCAACAATTTATTCCTTCCAAGTTCCAAATCAATTCCTGATTCTTCT
>JAGVWP010000002.1 GCA_018304985.1 Candidatus Pacearchaeota archaeon | reverse complement strand
CTTGACCACGAATAGGAGTATGTCGTATGTTTTTGCAATATAACAAAGTTTAAATAATAAATAAACTTTATGGTTGTAGAATTCTCATAGGAGATATTGCAGTATTTTCAAAATAATCTTTAGTTTAAACAAACTAATCTGCTTTTTTCTACAGTAATTTCTCTACCACCATCTACTCCATGCCCATATAATCCGTAAACATCACCATGGGGAACAATTAATGTTGCTAGGTTTTTATCCCCATTTATCATTCTTACTTCAACTAATGAATCTCCTAACATTTGACATTCATCAAATAAACCTTGAAAAATATTTCCCTGATAATCTGCAATTTCTACAACTCTTTGAGTGCTAAAAAGTCCTTTACTAATATATTCTACTGGAAGATAAGTATTTGCCATTTTACTCTTTTTAATATTAACAAAATTATATTTTTAAATATTTATGTATTATTTATAAAAAATAAATTAAGATAATCAACTAGTTCTAGCAAATAAGTAAGGCAAAGTTATTGTGATAATTCAAAATATTCTTGAATCTATACAATTCTAAATTTCTCATTTAGGAGAAATTTAACATACTTTAAAGGTAGTTTAAGTTAGTTTTAATTTGTAATTAGGGGATGGTTTTTATTTTAACCTAAATCCCTCTTCGATCTAATTCATTATTCACAATTGTTACAACCTGGGATGCAAAGTAAGTTTTATTGCCTACTGAAACAGGAGTTGCCATAGACTTAAGCTTTTTCAGCTCTTTCTTGTTAAATCCATCGTTATCTCCAAGCAGGAAAACAGGATTGTCAGCAATTTTTATTTTTCTTATATCCTCACCTTTATCATCTAAAACATAAACTTCCTTACCATCTTTTTGCATTTCTTCGATTAATTTGAATAATGATTTTTTTTCAACCTCAAAACCAGGCTCTACAATTGTATTCTTCCCGGATTTATACTTATATAGCATTTTTTTAATCAAGTTTGCAATATCTTTTTTGCTTATTTGTATCTTTCCGATTGTTTTCTGTCCTTTTGGATCTAACAAAATGTGTTTTGGAGGATCAGGAGGGCCGTTAAACAATAGATGAACTTTAACATCATCTCTCATGTTATGTGATATAAAGAAAGCGTGAATTACTGAATGAATTGCAATGTCCATTCTTCCTGCATCCATAAGATTTTCTGTTGGAAAATTGCCTGTTGTTCTTGCCCTGTTTGAAAAGTAAATGAATTCCCGCATGATTATAAGAAGGAAGTAGTGTTATTAAGGTTAACTTTTTGCATATAATTATAGAAAATTCTAATATCTAGATGATAATTAATAAAAATCAGAAACTTACTCATTAAAATAATAAAAGACACCAATGGTTTCTTTTATGAAGCTTCCTTTTAATAGCAATATTTTCAAAACTTCTGAAATCGATACAACACCAAATAATAAAGACAACCAATGGTTTTCTTTATCAAACTTTCCTTTTATTTGTGAAAAATTTAGCATGATTTATTAGATATTTAAATTAATTTGAGTGTAACAATAGTTATGCCTAAAGGGCATTAACACTTTTTACGCCTATCAAAAATCTTTTTAGGAACTATTTTAATTCTTGCTGTTCCTTCTGCAAAGATATTTCCATTTGAATTTACATAGTCTGTTCTAATTTCATAATCTCTTTTTGAATCTCCTATTCTTTCAGGAACTCCAATTTTAAGCAATGGATTTTGAAAGGGAATTCCATTAAATTCAAGTGTTTGGCTTAGGTAAAATGGAAAATTATCCTCCCCTATTAATTCTCGTCCTTGGTCGCTTCTTTGCAACTTTCCTGCTATTAAGTAAAGTAAATTAAATTTTTCATTATTATCTTCATTATAGGTTCCATAACTAAATCTTCCCCGGCATAATTCTTTTTCTTCTTTATCATGAAACATAAATTCTAAAGCATCTTCTTTCCTAGTTAAATTAAGCCATAAATTTAAAGGATAAAATGCTTGATTTGTGAAACTAACCTCTAAAAGTGAGGCTGGCTTGCATAAATGGCTTTCAGCAAGTTTTGTATAATACATGCCAGGTATTACTTTTTGCCCTATGTGGAGACTTGTGTTTGGGTCTTTACACTTTTCTAAAAAAGCCAGTATTCTTTCTTCTGATGTTGAGCTTTTATCTATTTTTGTAACTATTGCCATTTGGCCACCACTTTTTAATCATTTATAAAGGTTTCATTTTTCATTTTTTATGGAATCATTTTATCGGCTGGAGAATAAATTCCGGGTTTGCCAGAATTCTTTCGCTTTTTACTATCTTGAAAGTTCCTATAAATTTATCTTCACTAAATACTGCTATTTTTTCATCCAAATTTACTTCTTTTGCTTTTTCTAAATTATCTATATATTCTTTAAATAATGGCGATCCGTGATAGAGCTTGTTTATGTATTGCTTTTTTACCTGAAAAATTGGAAGGACTTTAGATATTATTTCTCCTGGAATAAGCATTTCTCTTAATGGTTCTTCGTTTTTTGCTTTTTTGTATTCTTCCACGGCTTTTAAGAATTCGTAAATTGTGTAAGATTCAGCTTCTTTAAATAGACTTGCTTGTATTCTTCTTAATTCAAGCATATGTGCGCCTTGAATCTTTTCTCCTAAGTCAGATACTAGTTTTCTGATATATGTTCCGGCTTCTACTTCTGCAAGAAATAAAATATCTTTTTTATTTTCACTGACTTCAAGGATTTCAAATCTGTAAATTTCTCTTTGCCTTTCTTCACGCTTAACACGGGATTTTACAGGAGGCAATTGAGTTATCTTTCCTATGAAGTTTTTTATTTCCTCATTCAGCTTTTTTTCACTTATTTCCTCATGAATTCTCATTATGCCTATGTATGTTTTTGTTTTTCCAATAAAGTAAGGCATAAGCCTGCATGCTCGGCTTAATGCAACTGGCAACACTCCGGTAACCATTGGATCCAGAGTTCCAAAATGGCTTGCTTTTTTTAAATTTAGAGCATTTTTAATAATTAAATCAACTGAAAAGCTTGTTGGTCCTGAAGGCTTGTCAATGTTTATTATGCTAAATTCCAGAAGTTCTTTGAGAGTTTTTTTGGATTTTATGGTTTCAAGGTTGGTATTTTTTGAATTCATACTAGTTTAAGAGAAATAAGGATATATAAATTTATAAGATATCAGTAGCTTATATATTAAAATTAGGTAGAGATGTTGTATGTTTAACTAAACTTTATTCTGAAAACATTACCATATTAAATTTTTCTATGTGAAAAATTTAGCTTGGTTTATTGGATATTTAAATTAATTTAATGGCAACAATAGTTATGCCTGGAGGTATTAACTTTTTCTTTATATTATTTATATCTTATCATTGTTTTCCATTCAATCAATGATTTTAACAAACCTGGAAATAAACCGGTTATAACTAGGTTTTTATATTCAAAAACTCCATTAAATTTTCCTAAACTAATTACCATTATTCTTTTATCTGGGCGGTATGGCTTTAATTCTTGATTGTTTTCAAGAAGTTTTAGATTTTTAATAACATGCTTGGCATGAATTTCTGCATTTTGAGCCAGTTTTTCTTCTTTTATAGAGGTTATATCTCCGGCCGCAAAAATATTTTTATATTGTTTATTATTTTTATTATCTGAAACTTGAAAAAATTCATTGACATTTACCTGATTTGTATTATTTAGCCAGTTTTTTGGAATAAACTCTGAATTTGGAGTAATTCCTGTACATAAAAATATTAAGTCAGCCTTAATTTCCCTGTTTTTGTCTGTTTTTACTAAGTTATTTTTGTAACTCAAGGCTTTTTCATTATAAATTATATTAACATTATGTTTTTTCAAGAATTTTTCAGTATATTTTGCTGTTTTTTTATTATTTCTTTCCATTAATTTGTCATGCTTATGGATAATTGTTATTTCTTTTGATTTTTCTTTCTTATAAAAATCAATAACCTCTCCCGTTAGTTCTGTTCCAACAATCCCGCCCCCAATTATTACAATTCTCTTGGCTTTTTCTAATTCTTCATGATAGTCTCTGATGTGTTTTGTTCTTGTTAGATTGATAAGATCCTTTTCCTTGAACGGAGCATTATAACTTGAACCCGAACATATAATTAAGTAATCAAACTTAACTTTATGATTATTAGTTATTGCTTCTTTGTCAGTTATCTTTCTAACATGCTCTACTAAAACTCTTGATTTTTTCAGATAATTGGTATGCAGAATTTGTATTTTTTTGGCATGTTTTGGGTAAACTAAAGTTCTTAGTATTCCTGGAGTGAATTCGTAGTAGTTTTTTGTATCAATTAATGTAATATTAAAATCCTTGTTTTTTTCAAGTTTTTTTGTAATATAGGCTCCTGCAAAGCCTCCTCCAATAATAACTATGTTTTTCATAATAGTAAATAATTATTATGTTTAAAAAGATTGGGAAAGATGATTAATAAAAAGAAAAAGTGAACCTTCTTATGGCAAGACCATAGGGCATCTAGAAATTATCCAAACTTAATGTTTAATTTTATTGCTTATTTGAAAAACATACCATAAGAATTTTTTCATTTGGAAAAATTTGGCCTTATTTAAGATTCATCAGTTTTTAATCTCCAGCTAAAATACTCTCTATTATCTTATTTTATATTTTTACACATGGTTCTATCCCTGTGCCAAGAGCACAGGGTATTTGAAAAAATAAATAAAAAGCAAAAGAAAATAAATTAAAAATTTAAATTTATTCTTTGCTTATTGCTAGTTTTCCCGGACCTGATAATGCTAGATTTATAAGCGCTACGGCAGCAATTATATGAAAGATAAAGTTTGTTGATGATTGAGAACTTATTCCAACAACTGCGAATGCTGCAACCAACATTATAATTACTAAAGGCCATGCCGTATATTTTACTTTCCAGCCCACCAGTATACATAGTCCAAAAATTACTTCAGAGAGCAAAACAACCCATCCTAAAAACATAGGCAATGGAAATCCTTGGTTGGTTAACAAGCCAATTATTCCGTCAGGATTCATTAACTTTCTTATTCCTGCATTTAGGAATAAAGCTGCAATTGCTAATCTTACTAATACTGGCCCGTATCCTGTATATTCTTTTATATTCACTTTAATTTAACCTCCTTTCAATTAATTAGCATTAGAAGTCATATTTAAAGAAATTTGATATTTAAAAACTTAATTATTGTTTACTTTTTATATCTTCAACAGCTTTTTTGTAGAAAATTTTTAATTTGTTGATTATAGCGGAATTTAATTCTGTCTTTATGCTGTCTGGAACAGCATCTCCGTCAAAATCTATTAGGTATACTAAAGCATCTTTTATAGGCCTATTTTTTATTTTTAGCACATTGCCTGTTTCCCATATATAATCGCTGTTTGAATTATCTGCTTTTGGCTTGTTTCTAAGCTGCCTTGCTTTTGCGTATTCTGCCATAAGAGAAGATTTTACCTCTTTTGAAGTATTTATTCTTATCATATCTGCTTCGCCATCTCCATCACTATCCTTGAGATAGGTTTCATAACCTTGATCCGGGCTGTTTTCTAGTGTTATTGATTTTTCTTCTGCATCCCAAAAATAAGTATTGGCTTTTTCTTTACTTTCAGAAGGCGCTTCTGGTTGTTTTTGCGGTATGTAGAACTCTTGCGAACCTGCATTAAATTTATATTGCATTAAAACTGCAGCTCTAGCTATTTCTGATTGATTTTGCAACTGCGGTGTTAGCCCTGTCAAGCTAAATAGACTTGAGACACTTAATAATAATGCAAGCGAGCCTTTTTTTAACCTGCGCATCAACTTCATAGAAAAAATGTTTTTATAAAGATTATTATATAATTATGCTCATTTATTCAAGTAGTATTTTCTTTCTTTTTCAGGCAATTTTTCAATAGAATACCTTAACATTGTTCGCGGCATTGATTTATTATATTTATTCAAAAATCGCTTTAAGACAGATTCATCTCTTTTTCCAACTTCCCTTAACATCCATCCAACTGCTTTTTGAATTAAATCATGTTTGTCTTTCAAGAGAATTTCAGCGATGTTTATTGTGTTATAAAATTCATTGTTTTTAATAAAATAATATGTTGAAACAATTGATGTTCTTCTTTCCCATAAATTATCAGAGCTTGCCAGAGAATACAGCTCTTTTATTTTATCTTTGTTATTAAAATAATATTTTCCGATTATTTTATCCGCGCTTAAATCAACTAAATCCCAGTTGTTCATTTTATGATTATGCTGCTTGTAAAAATCAACAATATTTTTATCATTTGTTGTTTGGTATTTATTAACAAGAATTAACACTGCTAGAAGCCTTTCTTCGTGTATACGTGATTCAATCAGCTCTTTTACCTGAATTAATGGAATTTCTTTGTATTTTACAGCCAGTTTTCTTGTTTCCGGAACTGTAATTCCGAGAAAAACATCTCCTTCTCCATATTGGCCTTTCCCTGTTTTAAAAAATCCCTGAAGAATCTTTGCTTTTTCAGAATTTGCTTTTAATTTAAGGTCTGATTTTATTTTAGATATCATTTTATCATGTTATTTAGCACATATATCTTTATAAAATAGTTTATTTTCATGAAAAATATGGTTCAAGCAAGTACTGGAAGAATAATTGGGAGAAAGGTTGAGGAAACCGAACATGTAATAATTAGACTTGGCAATAGAGATTATTTTATGGATAGGCATATTAAAGGTTTAGATTTTGAAACTGATGCTAAAATAACCCCTTCTAGATACGCCTTTATTTTTCCAGAAGGTTTATCTTTTGATTCTCATGTTAGAGTTAACCTATATTCGGCAATTTCTATGCAACAGCATTTTAACCGCTCTAATTTTAATCAAGCAAATGCTAAAGCATTAAAACAAGGATTGGCTGTTGCAACTCCTTCGGAATTTATTACCAATTATATTAATGTTAATGAAGCATTGCAAGGAAGAAGTGTTGTATATGATGCTTCTGGAAATTTAGTTTATGGTAAAAAATTAAATAGTTATGCAGATAAATTAAACCATGATTCTTGGGTTTATCTTAATGCTCGATTTCCAAAAGAGGAAGAGAAAGATACAGGATTTTTAGGATTGGATTTAGTTACAATAACTGGCTTAGATAAAGAAGGCAAACGTGTTGTTGAGATAGTTCCTTTGGAAAAATGCTTGGAAACAAATTGCTGGGCTGATTTAGAATCACTAAACTCCCAAGGATTTCCTACTAAAAAATCTCCAATAGAAAAATACGAGCCTGGAAAATCAATTTATTTTTGGTACCCAATAGAAGATTGTGTGGCGTGGTTCGTCGCTGATTTGATTAGGGCTTACCTGAATTGCTGCGGGGATCCTCAGGTCTCGGATTCCGCGCTCGGGGTATTTCCTGTTGTGAATAGCACACGTAATAATTAATAAAATCAGTTATTATTTTCTATAAAATTACTTCTGCAAAGCTTTTCTTTGAATTCTTTCTGTTTTTGCAGGCTTTATTTTCTGAACATGCTTTTGCTCTTTTGCTCTTAAATCAGCCTGCTTGATTTCGGCTTCTTTAACAGCTTCTTCCTTTTCTTTTTCCTCTTTTTTTTGTTCTTCAGTTTGCTCAGGCTTTTCTTCTGGCTTTTCAGCTTCTTTATCTTGCTTTTTCTTTTCCTTAACTTTTTCAGAAGCTTTTTTTGATTTTTCCTCTCTTGCCATCTGGAACTTTATTTTTTCAGGAATATCAACTAGGCTTACAATTATATTATCTCCATCTTTTTTAGCTTTGACTTTTATTTTTGTTAATGGATTTTGAATTCCTCTGAACCACATCTCCTGATTAAGCCATTTATCAATTTTTACTTTGTTTAAATCCCTGTCTGGAACTCTCATATGCTTTGCAATAAATTGTTTTATTCCCTTTATTGCCTTGGGTGTTCGCCTATATCTCGGCACTTTCATTATTTCTCTTCTTAAATTGATTATATATTCTCTTTCAAGCGGAATTGTTTTATTTTTTGCCATTTTATAATGTGTGAGATTTTTCAAGCATTTCTTCTAATCTTTGTTTAGTAATTATAATAGCGGGTGTATTTCCAGCGAAAGTATAATCCCATTTTCTATCGGTTATCCTTCTTTCAAATACCATTGTTGTCTCCCCTTCATTTGTTATCGCGTGAGATACATGTATGTCGGGCGAGTTCCTTGTTACAGGAATTATCCCAGACATTTTAATTATTTCAGGGTCTTTTAGAGCTTTTTCTATTGTTGTATATTCTTCTAATGAGAAACTTCCTGTTTCCTTATTATATGTATTTGTATTTATCATTTTATCCTAGGTGCCTCTTTCTGATTATTCTTGGCTTGATCTTCAGTTTTCTTGTTCTCCAGTTTCTTTTTATTCTTGTTGTTCGTGAAGGATGAATTCTTTTTCCAGCTCCGTATTTCTTTACAACAACCCAAAATGGAGCCCATTTTGTCTGTCCGCCAGCTTTTGCCAGCTTTATTTTCTTTTGCCTTTGTCGTTTTGGAACTGTCATTTTATTATATTGGAATTAATTTATATTTATCATTTATAGTTGCATCTTTTTTTAAGTAATCTATTTCTTCTACTTCGTTTTCATCTTCTTCTGGTTTTAGTATTACAATTGTATCTCTATCTGATTTTCTTACTTTGATTGTTCCTTCATATGGAAAAATAAATGAATCGTCAGTATCTCTAACTTCCATAACTTCTACTATTAGTCTATTGTAATCAGCCATTGATTTTTGATATTCAGTCATTTCCACAGGATTACCCTCTTGATCTAATACTCTAAATTGTTTCATTTAATTGCCTCCAGTAATTTTTTTCCTTTATCTGTAAATTTTCTTCCTGCTTTTTTTTCAGGCGCTTTTTCCAGCAAGCCCGCTTTTTCACATTGCTGCAGTATTGTCCTTATTATCTTTCCTCCACCTTCTCGAAATCTTGGGGGCGCAACTCCACGTGATTTCTTTCCACCATATCTTATTTTTAATCTGTTTACTCCAACTGTTTTCCTAATATAAACCTGCCTTAGAATGCTTGCAGCTCTTTTATGCCAGAAATCAGGCTCTTGAGTTGGCCTTTCTTTTGCTACACTTGTTTTTACAAAATTTATCCATTCAGGAGCTTTAAGTTCGGGAATCTTTTTCAAAGCTTCTGCTAGTTTATTATTAAATTCTCTGTGTTTTAATTCATAAATACTGCTCATAGTAGCTTTATTTTTTCTTATGTTTTTTAGACCTTGCCTTTCGGCAATAGAACCATAAAATGGTTAAGTCTGAATATAATGGAGAAAAGGGATTTATAAATCTGCTGGTCTGCCGAAATATTTAGTTTAGAATAAAACAAGTTACCAAAACATAATGTTAAACAGCTATAAATCATTTTAAATTTCTCCCAATGAGAAATTTAGTATTGTATAGATTCATAAATATTTTGAAAATATGCAATATCTTTCCCTGTTTTATTTGCTGGAATTAGTATTTTTTATTGATTTTTAGAAATTATATATAACAGGTTATAAATATTATTTTATAGAAATATATTTCTTTTTTATAAAGTTATCTCTTCGGCTTTCTCCATTTCTTGATTATTATTGTAAAGCCAATGACTCTATAAGTGTAATTATTTCCTAAATGAGAGATAATTTCTTCAGCCATTGCCTTTATGCTATTTTTGTCTCTTTTTGAGTTTTTTAAACATACAACTTTTACATTCTGGTGATTTTTGAAATGGCTTTTTATTGTTTCAATTAGGTTTTCTGATATTCCTGATTTTCCGATTTGAACTGCTGATATTAAATTCATTTTATTATTTAATTATTTTAAAACTTCCCGAAGGAAGCGCGCTTAAAACCTGCTCTTTTGGAGTTTCAAGCTTTATTGCAATTTGTTCAGCAAATTGTTCTTTATTAATTTTTCCAGGAGTTATACAAATGCTTTCTTTGTTCTTTGGGTTAAGTGCAATGAATCTTAGTTTATTTTTTTGTATTTCTGAATATAGCCTTAATTCAATTGTTTTTCTGTCCACAGGTCCAACTACTCCAAATGTTCCTGTTTGCATGTTTTTATTTTTTATAATTTGTTCCATTAGAAAAATATCTACAACTTCCCTTTTCTTTCCTTCTCTCCAAGCTCTTGAAAAACAAGCTGTAAAAATAGCTGCTTCTTCTAGGTCTTTTGGAGATGGGTTCTCTGCTAAGATTACTGAAAAAGGGCTTCCGGGAGATTTAGTGTGCATTACAACATATTTATCTTTATTTTTATATTTATTAATAACTTCTTCGTTTTGCTCCGCGCTTTTTCCTCCTATAACTAAATGTTTATTAGAAGTGTAGAACCAGCGATATTTCTCGTATTCTTGATTTTTATTTTCTATTTCTTTTAATTTTTTCATAATTTAGCATATAGAAATGGGCTTTTAAAGGTTTCTTAAACTCTAGATATACTTAAATAATACTTTACCTTTGTTATTTTATGCTTGCAACTAGAAGAGCACCACGGTTAGTTGAGGAAGATGTAACTAAAGATGGGGTTTATCCTGTTTACTCTAAACATCGAATTAGACATGATAATCAGATTCTTCGCTCTGAAAATCTAATTCCTAAAAAAAGATATTATGAATTTCATTTAGACGCTTCTGGCAATATGCAATATGGTGAAATAGAAATTGTTTCTGTTGATACAGATAAAGGAAGATATAAAGCAAAACATTATTCATCTATTGATCAAAGTTTTCTAGTATGTGATTTAGAACATTCTCTTGCTGATTTTGGAGTTGCCCCTTATGAAAATGGAATGTGGAATACAAGGAATTGGCTTGTTAGGAAGTGATAACTAAAAATTATTAGATCCTGCGTAAAAATTAAGTGAAGATATTCTTATATTTCAAAATGTTTGAATCCACACAATAAATAATAAAGACAACCAATGGTTTTCTTTATCAAACTTTCATTTTTTAGGAAAATTTATGCCTAATTTGAAGTTATTTAATTAAAAATTTAGATATAAATTACTATAGAATCTTAATAAATAATCTTCGGGCCATAGCCCCAAAGCCTGACCGCTGCAGCTAACTCTGAATTAGGGTTATTTTGTATGAATTTCCTTAAAGGAATTTTTTTCATGTAAGCATCTCTAGCTTGTTCAATTGCCTTTACTCCTGCTTCAATTCCTTGAGGGTGGCCAAGCAACCCGCCACCAAACTGAAGAATTACATCTTCTCCTAATTCATCTAAAACTTTTTCAATATCTCCGGGATGCAACCCTCCTGAAGCAACCATCCAAACGGGTTTAATATGATGCCAGTTTTGTCCAAGAGATGGAATTTGTAAATGTGATTTTGTTATTTTTTCCTGCAAAATATCTTTAATGTATTTTGCTTCTCCATAATCTTCCATTTTTGCCAGAGGAGAACCTCCATGCATATTATCCACTCCAAGTAACCTAAATACCTTTGCAAGAACTATCATTGAAATTGAAAATCCGTAAAGTTTTCCCTTACCATGCACTCCCGGAGAGTTATCTCTTGTCATAAAACCGTGCATTGCTCTATGGGCATGAATTGCCAAGCCAGTATTCATTCTTCTAAAAGTGTCAATTGCTGTAAATCCTGTTGTTACAACATCAATCATGCAATAAACCCCTTTATTCTTCTTTATTAATTCTGCATGTTTTTTCATTATTTCAAGATTTGAGTGAGTTATATTTGCCAGATAGAATTTCTTATTTCCAGTAAGCTTTTCAGCTTCTCTTGCTTCTTTGAGAACTAAAGAAATTCTTTTATCAAAATGATTAAAAGACAGGTTTGTTAGGTTTTCATCATCTTTAATTCCGTCATAAGTTCCATTTCCAGATGTGAATAAAATTCTTGCTAGTTTTGCCTGTTCAACATCTGTTCTTCCAATTTTTGGTTTTGGAACAGTTGCAGTTAAAGGGCCTTTTGGTTTTCTTAACATTTTTCTAACTCCTTTAACTCCAAAAGCCGGTCCTGGAAATTTGGCAATCATTGCTTTTGGGAATTTAATATCATAAATTCTTAAACCAGAAAGCATTTTCATACCTGCAATATTTCCAACAATTCCGGCCAATAATCCGGAAATATTATCCAGTTCAAATAATTCAAGAGGATATGCAATTTTAAACATAAAATTCTCATTGTCTAAATCATAAGCTAGTGCTTTTTTTCTAAGTGCCAGTGGAATTCCAGAATCCTTGCCATCATACACTTTTGTCCAGGTTCCTGTTGAAGATTCTGCAGCTACTGTTCCGGCAGCTTCTTCAAAAAGCTGTTTTGTATTTTTTCCTGATTTCTTCGCTTCAGCTATTGCAGAATCGCTTAATTCTGCTTTTAAAAGGGTTATAACATAATTATCCTCGTTTTGAGGTTTCCATCCTTTTTTTGCTACATAATTAAATTGAACAGCTATTTTTATCACCTCTGAATTTATTATATACTAATAATTATGTTCTTTAAAATCTTTTGCTAAATAATTAACTTTTTTTGTTAAGTAATGCAACCCCATACTAGTTCTTACTTGATTTAATGCTAGTGTAAAGGTTAATCCTATATTAAACATCAATAATGCTGCAATTATATTTTCAGTTTCCCACGAACCACCTAAAATTTTTCTAATTATCTGATATAATATAAATAATCCAAATAGAATTAATATTATTGCCAATATATTTTGTATTATGTCTATAAAGGTATATTTATCTTTCATTTAATTATTTTAAACTTTTATTATCAACCATATTATGAGGGCAATTGCTATCATAAGCATAACTATCCATAGAATCCATTGCAATATATCATTTATTTTTGCATTCATTTTTCCTCTTTTGATAAAAAATTATCCTTTTTTCACAACAGGACCTTGGTCAGTATCACTAATAACATATCCCTGTTTATTAATCTTATCTCTTAGTTCATCAGCTAATTTCCAGTTTTTGGATTTTCTGGCTTGCTCTCTTTCACTAACTAATTTTTTTACCTCATCAGGAATGTGTATTTTTGGTTTTTCTAGTAAATCCAGGCTAAAAACACTATCCATTTTCTTTATAGTCTGGTATGTTCCTTTTGCTCTCTTGTCTCTTAGTAATTGCCATAGTACTTGAAGTGCTTTTGGCATATCAAGATCATCTTCAATGACTTTTTCAAATTTATCTAGATAACTTTTATTTGTAGTTTTATCATCTTTTAGTTCTTGGCATATATTTTTTAGCCTTTCATACGAATTTTTTGCAGCATTCAAATTTTCTAATGAAAACATTAAAGCCGATCTGTAATGGGTTGTTAAACACATATATCTGTAATCCAATGGAGAGAAACCTTGAGTGATAATATTCTTCAGATAAAGCACATTTCCTAGAGACTTAGACATCTTCCCTTCTTTTACATTAAGAAAACCTGCATGAAGCCAGTAATTGACAAATTTCTTTCCGGTTGCTGCCTCGCTTTGAGCTATTTCATTTGTGTGATGTGGAAAAATTAAATCAACAGCACCTGTATGAATATCTAATCTATTTCCAAGATGCTTCATTGACATTGCAGAACATTCTATATGCCAGCCAGGCCTTCCTTTTCCTATTTCAGTATTCCAGAAATTATTTCCGTCTTCGGGGGTGTAGAATTTCCAGAGCGCGAAATCCTGCATATTTTCTTTATCATACTCATCATTTTTCACTCTTTCTTTAGTTTTATCCTTTTTTCTTTTTTCTAGCTGGGCAAGTTTCCCGTAACCCTTGAATTTATTTATGGAGAAATAAATGCCATCAGATGTTTTGTAAGCATATCCCTTATTCATTAGAATTTTTATAATTTTAACCATATCATTTATTGATTCGGTTGCTCTTAATATGTGATCTGGTTTTTTTATATTCAGAGAATCTGTGTCTTGGAAAAATATTTTTTCATATTCTCTTGTAAATTCTTTTAAAGTTTTGCCATTTTTTTGGCTGGCTATTATTGTTTTATCATCTACATCTGTAATATTCATTACATGATCTACTTTATATCCATGAAATTGCAAAGATTTTTTTAATAGGTCGTTAAAAATGTATGTTCTTAAATTGCCAATATGCGCATAATTATAAACAGTTGGTCCGCAAGAATACATGCTGACATGGCTTTTTTTTATAGGAATAAATACTTCTTTCTTTCTCGTAAGCGTATTATAGAGTTTTAGCTTTGATGGCATGAAAGAAATAAGAATAAGTATTTTATTAAGGTTTGCTTTAATTTATTTAATTTAACTAATGGATAAGAAAGATTTATAAATATATAATTACTCATGTGAGTAATATGTTACTTAAAGAAAATGTAATAAGAATTTTAGCAGAATTTTGCACGGATTATAATAAAAGGATTTATGGGAGAGATATCGCCAGTAAGCTAAAACTTAATCAAAAAACAACAGCGAACATTCTGAATAATCTTGAAAAAGAGGGGATTTTAAAATATTCATTTGAAGGCAAGAATAAGTATTATTTTCTTAATAAATTAAATCTTCAAATTAAAGATATTATTAAGATAATTGAAATTGAGAGAAAAAATCAATTTATTAAACATTATAAAAAATTCAAAGACTTATTTTTTACTTTAGAAAAAAGAACAAATGGAATAATTATCATTTTTGGAAGCTATGCTAATTTCAGCAGCAATGAAAAATCAGATCTAGATGTCTTTATTATTGGTAAAATATCGGAAGTGGAAGATTTAGAAGAATTATATAAAATTAAGATAAATATTGTTAAATCCAGCAAAGAAAAAATTGATAAGAATGGAATATTCATTAAGGAGATAATAAAAAATCACATAGTATTAAAAGGTGTAGAAGAGTTTATTGAATTAATATGGTGAGCTTTAAATGGTGTTGCAGGCAAAAAGAAGGAATCAAACTTATTGACAGCAATGACAACCTCTCTCAAGGCTATATTAAAATGGCGGAAAATGCAATAGGCACAATGAACAGGGAAAAGAATCTAAACCTACAATTTGGCATTTCTGCATGCTATTATTCAATGTATTATTCTTTATATGCCGTTTTAATGAAAATAGGCATTAAATGTGAAATTCATACCTGCACTTTGGAGTTTATGAAGCAACTATTGCAGGATTTTTATTCAAAAGAGGATTTTAAGCTGATAAATAAAGCGTTTGCATCAAGAGATATTTCCCAATATTATGTAGATAAAATTGTTCCAAAAGAGGATATAAATTTTATAATGTTAAATGCTCCTTATTTTTTAAATAAATCCAAAGAAATACTTTCAAGTTTAAATGAGAAAGATATTAATGGGATAAGGGGAAAAATAAAAGAGTATTTTTAAAATAATTAAGAATTGAAAAGAATAAGGACTAATAGTTCAAGCGATAAATTAGGAAAAGATATTGTATAAATTCAAGAACATTTTGAAATATCTCAATATTAAATTTCTCATTGAGGGAAATTTAACCTGATTTAATATTTTTTAAAATTAATTTAAATTATTCTTATTCTGTCACTACTTCTACTTTACCATTGTGAATTATAATCGTATGCTCGCTTTGAGCAACAGGAGATTTTGATTTTTCAATTAGCTGTGAGAATTGATGTAAAATACCTGCTTTTTCTAAATGAGAAAGAGAAATTAAAGCTCTTGTTCCGAATTTCTTTACAAGCCAACGAGAGCAAAAAGGCAGGGTTTCATATTCTTCAGCAATATAATTTAACAGCTCTCTTGCATTATTATCTCTTACATTTCCGGGTTTAACTAACTCATAAATTCCAGATGGTTTTCCATCATAAACCATTCCGTTTCCACTCCCAAGAGTTATAAATGGCTCAATGGCATAAATTCCATCATCTAATTTAGTTGCTTTATCATTGTTATAATTAGGTATTGTTATGCCTGCATGAAGATTATTATTTTCTATGCTATGGCCTGAAAGATTTTTTATTGTAGTGAACCCTGAGGTTTCAGCTGTTTCATTGATTGATTTTCCAATTTCTCCAAGTGATTTTCCTTGTTTTACAGCTTGAATTGCGTTTGCTAAGGCTTCTTCACTTGTTTTTATTATTTTTTTATTTTCTTCACTATTTTCTAAGTCAAATGATAAAGCATTGTCTGCTGTAAATCCATTAATGCTTACTCCAAAATCTACTTTTAGCAATCCAGAGGCTTTTGTTTCATCGTTATAACTTGGTGTGTAATGAGCAGCATACTCATTTATTCCTAAATTAACTGGGAAAGCTGGCTTGCCCCCCTGTTTTACTATTTCTTCCTCTATTTCTTCAGCTATTTCAATTAACAGCATGTCTTTTTTAACAATTTTTTCAGCATATTCTCTGACACTTGCAACTATTTTTCCTGCTTTTCTAATTGATTCAAGTTCTTTTTGATTCATGATTTAGAAAGAAATAAGGAGTTTTTAAATTGTTTTATAAGGTTTTAAAAATGTATAATACTAAATTTCTCGTTTAGGAGAAATTTAAAATAGGTTTATTAGCTGATTAATTAAGATTATTCTAACTTTTTTAGTTTTAATCCTTTTATTCTTTCAAAATGATTAAGATTTTTTGTAACAAGGGTTTCATCATTTGTTATTGCTATTGAGGCAATTAATATATCCGCTAGATCAATTTGTTCTCCCTTTGATTTTAAGTTATCAAATATTTCAGCAGCTTTTTCAGCAGATTCAAATTCAAAATTATATATTTTAAAATTACTTAAAATCCCCTTAACGTTCTCTTTATCTATTTTAGAATCAGTTGGTATTCCTTTAAGAAGTTCAAATGAATTAATAGAGGTTGTTGATAATTCTTCTTCGTCTCTTAATTCTTCCAATAACTGAATTGTTTTTTGATCTTTTCTTAAGAAACTGATTATAATATCCGAATCCAAACAAACCATTATTTAAATCTCCTTGAAGAAAGCTTTCTTTCTGCATAAATCTTTTTCTCTATTTTTTCAGCTTCTTCATCAGTTAAGCCTCCAGCATATTTCATTAAATTGTCTTTACTTTTTTCAACGGATAATTTTACAATTATCTCCGAAAATGATCTTTCATTTTTCAGTTTTTTTAATCTTTCATATGCATCATCTGATATAGATATTACCTTTGTCATGAATGTATATATACATACATGTATTTAAACCTTTTGGTTATTTCTCCTTGCACTCTTAACTATTTCTGAAATATCTTTTTCTTTAATACCTTTACTTTCAAGGCGTTTTTTTCCTTCCACAGCAATTTTTTTAAGCTCTTTAATAAGCTCTTCTTTTGATGGAGTATTTATCTTTTTTAATATAATTGCATCTTTGGTTGAAGTTACAGCGAAAATACTGCCTTCGCTAGCTTGAACAAATTCCCTTGCCTTTTGAGGGATAACCACCTGCCCTTTTGATGACATTTTTGTTATTTCAATCATGTAAGAAAGTAAGATTTTCTTATTTATAAATTTTTCTGTTTGGTAATAAATAGAAAAATAAAGAGGCTCGCTGTTCTGAATGACTTGAAATTCTCCGAGACAGCTACTTTTTACATCATCAAGTATTTTAACTTGAGAGTTTGTGAGAGAGTCCTTACTTCTCCAACACTCTCAGGGTTACAAGTTTTACCAAGAGACCAATATTAATAGACGATATTTGTATTTATTAATATTATGTTCTAGTTCATATAAATTTAAATATGCTTTTTTAATAGATTATTTATGTTGTATAGGGTTCATGAAGTTAGAGTAGTTTCTGAAGATTTTAAACTTAAATTTAATAGTTATTGTTTGAAAGCTGATGGTAATTCTATGGTTATTGCTTCTGGTGGACCAAATATTCAAGATTTAGTAAGAAATTTTTCAGAAGAAGCAAGGGAATATTTAGAACATTATAGAAAAAGAATGTCTTTACCTTTAGACTTTTATGATATGGAAATTGGTACAATTTCTGATCCTCATACATTAGATCTTAAATCAATGTCATTTCAAACTGAGGGTATTAATCCATTAAAAATTCCTGATTTTAGTAAAGACTGTGTTGTATCTATAAATGCAGTATCTGAAACTGATAGATTAGCATTGCATATTGGTTTAAGGAATGCTTTAGCTTCTTTAGAAGCAAAATTAAAAAAAGATGTTGCTTAATTTAACATTTAGTTCCTCAACCTTCTTTCTTTAGGAACATAGTTCTTTAAAAAACCTTGGTTTCTGGCAATGCCAAAAAAGTCATTGTTATGTTTTATTATAATAAATCTTGATTTTAACTCTTTATTTTCTTTCTTTATATCTAAATCTAGATTATCTCCCTTTAACCAAGTGCTTAATTGTTCATCAGTTATTTCAAGGAAATTTTTAGTTATTTGCGATTTTATCTCAGGCATGTTTAAAATATCAAAGCTTAATCTTATTCCTTCTTTCTCTCCATTAAAAGTTTCTAAAGTTAGCAATTTAATTCCTATTGAATCAACATGAACTGTTTTAGCTAGATCATTTAATTCTTCCTTTGACAAGCTTCCTGAAAAAATACGTATTTTTTCTTTTCCAGACTTGATAAATAAGTGCGGAAGCTGCGAGATTCCATACTCTTTCTCAAGCATTTCAAGGATTTTCTTCTTTTTTGTTCTATCAAGTAAGTCGATGGTCATTTTTGGTTTATTTCCTCAGTTTTCAAGCAATTATCTAAAATATCTTTAGCTTTTAATATTAAAAATCTAAATCTCCCTTGCATTAATTCTCTGGCATATCCATTTGAAATCATTGCTGTTATGGCCTCTTTTTTAAGATCTTTGATAATTTCCATAACTGGAATAAAATCAGCATCTCCAGATATTAAAATACAGACATCACATTTTTTATCAATTATTGTATTTCTTATCATATCACTAGCTATTAAAACATCTATACCTTTTTCTTTTTTTAATTTGCTAAGCTTTCGTGTTTTAACAATAACCTTCTCTTTTGCTAAACCTGATAAAAAATTAATGTGCTTATGATAATTAATTTCATTATCAGAAATATCTGGGATAGAGTTATAATATCTTATCTCTTTTAAAGTTAAATTAAATTTATTACAAATAAATACTGCTAATTTTCTAAGGTCTATTTTGCTTGGCTTTACTATAGTTTTTAAGTTATGATACCAGTTATTTCCATCAATAAAAACAATTGCTGATTTAATTTTATTAAAAGTAGAACTCCCGGCATTACCCGAAGGCCATACCGGGGATTTAATAATAATACCATTGGTTTGATCTTTATAAAGTTTTTGATTGTTCATTTGTTTAATTTATTTCCCCCACTTTTTTCAGTTTGGCAATGAAAAAACCCTCTGTGTCATTGTCTTGAGGGTAGATTCTTGCGCACTTTTTAACATCTTTGTGAAATTTAATATTTTTCCATTCTGTTATTCCCTGTCTTGCCTTAAAATTTAAAGGAAGCTTAATATCTTCTAACTTTATACCTTCTGGATAATTCTCAAAAATATGAGAAATAACTGCTTCATTTTCTTCAGGGGCGTGGGTACAGGTGCTGTAAACTAATTCTCCATTTATTTTTAGCACTTGCAATGATTTAATAAGAAGGGATTTTTGTATTCCTCCAAGAGTCTTGATTATATTTTCAGAAAAATTTAAAGCAGTTCTTGGAGAGCTTCTTATTGTTCCTTCTCCACTGCAAGGGGCATCAACAAGAATTTTATCAAACCTAAATTTAGGATTAATATTATTTAATTTTTTGCATAATTCTCTTCCATCCATTTGAGTTATAATAGTATTTGTTGCTGCGCATCTCTGCAAATTTGTTGAAAGCGACACAATTCTGCTTATTTGCAAGTCGTTTGCAATTATTGTTCCTTTATTATTCATCATTGCAGCCGATTGTGTTGTCTTGCTTCCAGGAGCTGCTGCAATATCAAGGAAAATGTCATTTTCATCTGGTTTAAGAGCAAGAATTGGCATCATGCTTGAAATTTCCTGTATATAATAATAACCCAAGATATGCTCTTCTGCTTTTCCTAGTTCTCCAGGAAGCAAGTTACTTTCAACAACCATAATCTCTGGATATTCTTTCTTAAATGGTTGAAGGATTTTCCATTTCTTCTCAAGCCTTGCTTTTAGCTCTTTAACACTTATCTTTATAGTATTGCAACGTATGGCATTAACAGTAGGTTTATTACAATACTCGCAGAACAATTCATAATCCCGCTCGTTACTTAAAAGAGCTTTCATTCTTTCAATAAACTCGGGATGCGCTTTTGACATTGGATTTTCAATTCTTTGAGGCATGAAAAATAAAGAAAAAGAGCGTATTTAATTGTTGAGTTTTTTAAATCAAGGCTTCCAAGGGAATTGAAACAGTTGCATGAAAAGATGGCAGATGAGGCACATAACTTTTTCTAGGTATTACTGGAAATTCCTCTCTTTCCATACCTTTAGCTCTTTCATAGGTTATTTGAAAACGATGATCACTAGAAACTTCTACTCTACCTCTGTAAACTTTTTCAACAATCTCCTTTGCATCTGACAAACCCAATCCTTCATTTCGTCTATAAATTTCATCTGTTTGAACTTCTTCTTGAGTATACCCTCTTTCAAAAACTCTTTTTAATTTTTCAGGATTAATAGGTATATCCACCATATTTTCAAGCTCAAAATTAAATGTTCTTTCTTTGTTAAAATAACCTAAAGCTTTTATGACAGAATTACTTGAAGCATATTTCAAGGAATTAGTTATTAAATTTGAGAATAATACAGCAAAAGCGTGAGGGCTTGTTTTTGCCTCAAATACCTTAACTTCTGGAGAATATTCTAATATAAAACCAAGACCCCTGCGAAATCTAGAATGTTCATATGCATTGACAATATTTCTAATTTCATCTATTAAATTTAAAGGTTTAGCTTGTTTTTTTACTTCTTCATAGCTTAATCCTTTAAGCATAATAAGGCCGATTTGATTTTGTGCAAGAGATAATGCAATATCCATTTTCTTTTTTAATCTAGCTAAAGTAATCCTTCTTTGATTTACTGAAGCCTCTGATCTATCTTTTTCTAATGCAGCAAGTTCAAAGGCCATAAACTCTAAATAACCGGCTATATTTACTAAAGGAGATTTTAAATCATGAGCAGTTATTCTTTGCCTCGCTCCTGCATTTGCTAAAGCTAATTCTAAGCCGCTAACTTTTAATTTTGCATCTTCATATAAATCATTTAATTGCTCGTAAGTTGGTTTTTCCATTTTAAAATTAATTTTGATAAAAACTAGGTATATAAAACTTGTTATACCATTAAAAGAGAGTTAAAATTCACTCAAACTTTTTTGATTTTTTGTTTGCTTCTCAATTAAATCGTTTACATTTATATTAAAAACCTGAAAAATATTTTCAACAGCTGGCAAAACTTGGTTTTTTAAGTAATAGTCTATATCATATGGTTTAGTTTCATCCGGAAGAAATGCTCGCTCTCGTTTTAATGCCTTTTTATTATCGCTTTCAGCAATATAATATTCAATTAACATGCCCTGATTAACAGGCATGCCTTCTGCAAGCATTTTTCTTGCAATTGTAACATGAGGAGTTATTGCTTTGTATTCTGAAAGAGGTTTTTTCAGTTGAGTTCTAATTATTATCTGCTTTCTCTCTATTTTTCTTTCTTTTATCAGCTTGATTAACTGTTTTGTAAGTTCTAAAGCTGATTTTTCATTTCCTTCCTTAAGAATCTTTTCTAAAACTTGGTTTTGCAACTCTCTTGCGAGGTTACACCAATCTCTTCTTACGGTTTCAAAACCGCGAATTTTCATTTTTCCTTCATGATTTATCAAAGCATATTTCTTTTTTGCCCCGAATTCTCCTTTTCGTGTTGTAACCCAGATGCCTCTTTTGTAAAAATCCTCTAATTCCAATTCCATTATGCCCGGCAGCTCTGAATTAATTTTTTTAAGAAATTCAAGCGCTTGAGAATTAGTTTTTTTACTCATTTCAAGGCAAATTGAATCAGTATCGGAATAAATTGCCTTAAATCCTGATTTTCCAGCTTTTTCAATAACTTCTTTTATAAATTTTCTTGATATTGCGGTTGCAGATGCAGAAGCTTCAGGGCAATAGTATCTTGCTCCAAAAAAACCCTGATATCCATAAGAGGCATTTGCAATAAGCTTGAATGCATTGCTTCTTGCTTTCAGTATCGGAGAAGGATGTAATTTGTACTCTGATTTATACTGCTTTCTTAATTTAATCACTTCCTCAAGCATTTGCGGGAAAAATCCCTTTTCTTTCAAGAAAAAATATTTTTTCTTTCCAGTATCAACTTCTAAAGCATTTTTACTTTTGCTGTCTTTAGCTTGCTTTTCACCTAGAAAAGTTGATCTTGATAAATTAAATGTTGAAATAATGCTCGGCCAGTAACTTGTGAAGTCAAACATTACAATATTTTCATAGAGCTTTGGAATTGGTTGCAAAACAAAAGCCCCTTCGTATTTTTCTCTTGATCTTCTTTGAGATATTTCATCATGCAATGGCTTTCTTTCAGCTATTTCATTATACTTATACAAATTATGAATAATATAATGCTCAACATTAGCAGACATTCCGTCTCTTGAAATATTAAATAATGGTTCCTGCATTAGTTTTGAGAATTCTACCATATCTGACCAGGCTTTCATAAATAACTTGTATGTTAAGACAGCATCCTGAAGATTATATGCAAAGAAGTTCCTCCATTCTTCTTCTTTCATTTTCTCGCTTCTCTTAAACTCATGAACAACTTTTTTCTCTCCTAAAAGCTCATTAGCAACATCGCCTAAGCCAAGAGTTTCTGATTGCAGATACTGGGAGTAGGCTGTTTCAATAAATTGATATAAATCAATATGGGTAATTCCTGATATTCTTCCTTTAGGATTTACTCCTCCCGAGAATTTCGGAATAGAATTATCAATTCCAATATTTAATTTTATTTTTAATTTTTCACAGCGGGATTTTAAATAAGGAAGATCAAAACTATCTGAAAAATAACCTGTTAGAATATCTGGAGAGATTTTTTTAAAGTATTTTATAAAAGCTTCAAGCATGTCGGCTTCATCATTGTAATGTTCTACATAATCTGGCATTGAAGGTATTTTCTTGCAGGTTAAAACTTTCTTAAATCCTTCACTAACAAGAGAGATCATTAATATTTTGCCTTTGCCAATTTCAAAATCATCTGTTTCAAGATCAAATGCCAGTACTTTTGGAATAAATTGTTTTTCATTTTCAATTTTTGTTATTTTTTCAGCTTTAATAACAATGTCACAATCTAAATTATTTGAAATGCCTCCAAACTCGCTGGAATTGCTTATTTCTTCTCCTTCTAATTTATACCAGTAGCTCGGAATAAGCTGTTTT
Source organism: Candidatus Pacearchaeota archaeon (assembly GCA_018304985.1). GTDB lineage: Archaea > Nanobdellota > Nanobdellia > Pacearchaeales > GW2011-AR1 > JACPLR01. The sequence goes on along the minus strand of JAGVWP010000002.1, from coordinate 20,608 downwards.
TCTATAATATATCTAGTTATATAATTAACATCCAACTCTCTTATTTTGTCTATTTCCTGAAGTTTAAGTTTTTCTGAGAACCTTTGGGTATCTTTATAATTAGAAATAATAATTTTTATTGCCTTAACCTCTTTGCCTAAGAATTTTTTGTTTTCCAAATGTGTTTTTATAACATTTGAGTTTCTTGGTCCGTCTTTAATTGTTATTTTCCCGATTTTCTCCTGCAACTCTTTTATTTTCTTTTCACTAATTCCTGATTTTAAAATTGCCCAAAAATAACTTCCATATTCATCAATTAAACATACTCTTTTTCCGCTTGGGGTTCTGCCTATTATTTTTACATAATTTCTTTCTTCAAAGTCAAAGGAATCGTAATCTAGGGGGATGAAGTCTATTGATACCATAATAAAAAGAAAGAAATAAGAATATTAAAAGGTTCTGATAGCTTTAGAGAATTATAATTTCAATACTTTTCTTTCAACAGTATTCGCAACATCCTCTAAATCAAAAGTTAATGCTGCTAAATGAGCTGGATTCCATTGATCTACAGGAACTCCGTTACCTGCTGTTAAACATAATGTATCTCTTATTTGATCTTGAAATTTTCCTGAAACTTGTACTGTTTCGTGAATGTGCCCATGCAAAGTTGCATAAGGACGATCATAGTCAATAAAATTTCTAATGGCTTTACTTCCAACATGTTGTCCGCTTTTTAACATATCTAAATTTGTATTATGTGGTGGAGAATGAAACACATAAATAGTTTTACTAGGATTAGTGGTTAAACCTTTATCATTTAAATCAGCTTCAATTGTATCTTTTATTTCAGCTGGATCGAATGTTTTTTTCTTCCAGTCTCCAGATGTTGTTGTCAATCCTTCTAGTAAGGCGTTAGGGTTATAAGCTTGTTCAGTTGAACTTCCAGATCCAAAGAATCTTTTAAAACCTGTCCTTTTTGGACCTTCTTTAGGAACAGCATCAAATTTTTCCCAATCTTTTAATCCAAAGGGGGTTAAAGGCACATATGAATATCCGTATAACTCAAAACCAGAAGCGAATGGAACACGTTTTCCGTGGATATATATAAGTGGAGAATCATTTGATGCTAAAATATTAACATTTGCTGCACAATCATCATTTCCCATTATTGCATAAAGATTTGTATTTGGATGTGAGCTTTTAAATTGCCTTGCTAATGGAAATAATTCTTGTGTAAAAAATCTTCTCTGATTTATAATTCCATTCTGATCTTCTATTCCCGGCGCAAGATCCCCGCCTAATATAACGCTATCAGCATTAGTATCATGAGCTAAGCTAAATAATGCTTCATACTGTTTCATATCTCCTGCGAGATCTGCTGTAAAAATTACTTTGTGAGTCATACAATTTCTAGATATACACTATTTTTAAATCTTTCCTTATTAGTTATTATAAAGTAGTTACATATAGAAAGGTTTAAAAATGGGAAAATATTGAGTATTAAATGATAAACAGAGATATTTTAAAAGGTGCTGAAAAACAGAGGTTAGAAGCTTTATCTAGAGGTAATTCTGCAGATTATCTTAAAGGTTGTATTGAATCTGGTGTTGAGCCCGAATATATGTTCTTGGCCGAAATGGGATTGGCAGAAAGAGACTATCTTAAGGAAATGGCCATTAGAGCTGTTGAAGAATCAAGCAGATTTGATTCTACTAAAACTTCTAAAAAACAAAGAAAACCTAGAAAACAAAAACCAAAAAAAGAAAGAATTATGGTAAATCCTATAACTTATAAGGAGTTTTTAGATGAAGGTGAAAAATATTATAGAAGTGATGCATTAAGATATAGATATCAGAGAGAAGAAATTTTATTAAAATATTTTCCTAGACATTTTGCAAATGGTTTTGAAGGCAAATCTGATAATGATGTGTTTGGTATTTACAGTCATCTTATAAGACATGCTAGAAAAGTGACTTATGATCAATAATTTTTAATTAGATAACTATTTATATTATTTCTAGCTTATTATTTCATGGGACTAAACATACGTGAAATCGTGCCAAGAAGGCAGTTAGAAGCAGGAGAATTAAGAGGAAAGATAATAGCTGTTGATGCATTTAATGCCCTTTACCAGTTCTTGACTTCTATAAGGCAGTATGATGGAACTCCGTTACAGGATTCAAAAGGCAGAACAACAAGCCATCTTTCCGGATTGTTTTACAGAAATGTTGCCTTGCTTTCTGAAGGAATAAAACTAATTTATGTTTTTGATGGAAAGCCTCCTGAAATGAAGGCTGGGACAAATAACAACAGGAATGAAAGAAAAGATATTGCAAATGCTAAATATAATGAAGCGAAAGAGAAAGAAGATTACGAAGCAATGAGAAAATACAGCCAGCAGAATATAAGGCTTAATGCAGAAATGATTGAAGAAAGTAAAGAGCTTTTGAAGGCAATGGGAATTGCAGTTGTACAAGCTCCAAGTGAGGGAGAGGCACAAGCCTCTTATTTTGCAAAAAATAAAGAAGTTTATGCTGTTGCTTCGCAAGATTATGATTGTTTGTTATTTGGAGCTCCGAAATTAATTCAGAATTTAACTTTGTCAAGAAAAAGAAAAACAATTTCAGGTTATGTTGAAATATTTCCAGAGATGATTGAGCTGGAAAAAGTTTTAAACAGTTTGCAGATTGATTATGATCAGCTGATTTCTTTAGGCATTCTAGTTGGAACTGATTATAATCCTAAGGGAATTCACGGGATTGGGCAGAAAAAAGCTCTGCAGATTGTTCAAAAACATAAACAGCCTACTTTGATATTCAAGCAGTTTGAAGAACTTGATTCGGAATGGAAAGAGGTTTTTGAGATGTTTAAAAAACCTGATGTTGATAAAAACGCGGAAATTAAATTTCCTAAATTAAATGAAGACAAGGTAAAGGAAATTCTTTTAGAACACGAATTTTCAGAGGAGAGAATTGATAATACTTTGGCTAAATTAAAAGAAGCTAAGGAAAAAGGAAGCCAGAAAACACTGTTTTGAAAATATCACAATAACTTTACATAACTTATTCAATGAATTTGCAAATTTGATCGATTAATTAAGTATTATTAGACTATCACTTGTAAATATAATAAGATTTGAAGTATTTAACTAAACTTTATATATTGGTTTTTATTATTAAAATTATGATTCCAAAAAGCTTTGATGTTTTAGGCAATATTGCAATTCTAAAGTTTTCTAGAGAGGAGAAAAAACAAAATAAAGTTAAGATTGCAAAGCAGATGTTAAAAGAGCATAAAAGCATTACAACTATTTTAGAAAAATCTGAAAAAATTAAAGGAAGATTAAGGACTTTTAAAACAACATATCTGGCTGGAATTAAAACAAAGATTGCTTTATATGTTGAGAATGGATGCAGGTTTAAATTTGATGTTGAAAAAACATATTTTTCCCCAAGATTAAGCAATGAGAGAAACGAATTAGCCAAGGAAGTTAAGAAAAATGAAAAAATACTGGTTTTATTTGCAGGAGTTGCGCCATTTTCTATAGTTATTGCAAAATTGGCAAAGCCGGAAATTGTTTATAGTGTTGAGATAAATAAAAATGCCAGTAAATACGCTTTGGAAAATGTCAAGATAAATAAATTGCATAATGTTAGAGTAATTCAAGGAGATGCTAAAAAAGTAATTCCAAAGCTAATTAAACAAGGAATTAAATTTGATAGAATAATTATGCCAAGAGCCCAGTTAAAGGATACTTTCTTGTCTTCTGCTTTGAAGGTTATTAAAAAACAAGAAATAATTAATTATTATGGATTTGGAAAACAAGAAAGCGAGATAATTAATGAAATTGAGAGAGATGTTAAGAAGGCTGGGAAGAAGATTAAAATAATAAATATTAAAAAAGCAGGGAATATTGCTCCGTATAAGTATCGTTGGAGAGTTGACTTTAAGGTTCTGAATTAAAAATAATGATTATAAAAACTAAATAAGTTAAAAGAGTTGTTATATTACAAAAATATTCTTGAATTACTGCAATATTAAATTTTTCATTTTAGAAAAATTTTGAATGAGTTAATAGCAGGCTAATTAGGTTTGTTTAATATTAATAATAAATTTTAATTCTTTTTAACATCAAATATTCATTATTTTTACAGCGTCTAAAACCCTTTTGTCTGGAGATAAAACATAAACCCAATCATCTTTTGACCTAATTCCCCTGTAAACTCTCTGCAAAAATTCTCTTTTTGCCTTGTCTTTGTAAAATTCCCAATAATACTGCTTATGTGTTTTATTAAGTATTTTCCAGAATATTGAGTCAACATCTGGATTGGGATATTTTGTAAAAATTATGCTTCTGCACTGGTCTCCCGGAAAATCAGCTCCGCGATTGCATTTAGTGGTGAATAAAATATTGGTTTTCCCACTTTTAAATTTTTTAATTTCCTGATTTTCCTTGTCTTCCCATTGAATATCTTTTAATTTCTGGCCTGAAATTAATTCAGACAAACCATATTTAAACTTTTCATCATAAGACGGAAGATCATTAAAAGAATTTACATGAACAAGCACAGGTTTTGTGGCTTGCTCAACTGCTTTGTTAAGTGCATATAAATAAGATTCTCTTGTAACATTGCCATTTCTGAAATTTTCATATTTGCAGTCAATTTCAAGCCCTGTACTTTTAACTTCAATTTTTCCCTGAGTCATAACTTCAGCATCAACTACTTCAAAATCCTTAATTCCAAAAATATCTCTTAATACTCCTGGTGAATGAATTGTTCCTGACATTAAAATTAAAATTTTATTCTTTTCCAGCATTTCAAAAAACTTTTTTGCAAGGTTTGTTGCAGCTACTTCTACAACTAATCCTCTTTCGCTATGATAAAATTTTACAAATGCTTCATCCATTAAATCATTAAATTCTAAAGCAGTTTCTAAAACACTCAAACAATAATTTTCATCATCGACCAACTCAAAAATCTCTTTATAATCTGCAAATATTTTCAGCAAATTATAAATTTCTGTTTTTTTAATCTCGGTTATATCCTTCCTGATTATTAATTCTTCAGTATAATCGTCGCTTAAAATTCTTTTCAGAGAATCGAGCAATTTTTTTATTACAAATTCGGCCCTGTCATCATCAATATATAACTTAGTGAGCGTATTCATTAATCTGGTAAGATTAATTCTGTTTATATTTGCAAAGCTGTCAAGAAATTCATCGCATTCATCAATTATTTCGACATTTGTTGCAGGCTTGCGGTTCATCAGCATTTCCAGCTTGTATTTCATGGAATTAAACACAATTACTTCAGAATCTAAATAAGAATTAAACTGATTATAATACCTGCATCCTGATTTTCTATTATAAATCTTAAATTTTGTGTTATTCAATCCCATATACTCTTGTTTTTCAGCACTTAACGGATAATCCATTTCCGAAGGAATGATGGGAGACCAATAAGGGCATACGGGAGCAACTGAAATTCTTCTTATTTCTTTTAAATCAAGATCGTCTTTTACCTTTGGATTTTCTTTTAAATATTCCCTTAATTTATCAATATTTTTTTCAGTTAATTCAATCTTGCATGGCAGATCACTTTCATCAGCACTGCAACCCATTTTATACAAACAAGGATGATTTTCTCTGCCTGTAATTACCTTTATTTTTAATTTTTTATGATTATCTTTTAAAACATATTTTTGCTTTGAATAATCTTCCATATATTGTTTTTGCAAAGCTTTGCCAGGAACAATAATGCTTGCCATTCCTAATTTTTTTGCAAGATTCAATGCAATAGCAGAATTATGAACAATTATCCCATCGGCTATAAAATTATGGTGTTCGGAAACTTCTAAATCATAAGTTTCATCTTCTTTTAGATATTCAATAGATTTAATCTTGTCCCACATTATATTATCATTGCAAATAAAAGATATTTTATCATCTTTAATATAATTATTAACCTTAGACAAATGTTGCCTTAAAAAATCTATTTTACTCTGTTTAAAAACACATGGAGTATTAATATTTTTATCTTTTATTATCTCTTTAAAATTTCTTTTGAATTTCTCTTTTTTTATTTCATCATAATTTAAATATCTATCAAGCTCAAGATAACTATAACCTTTATTTCTTAAATATTCTCTGATTACTCTAGGAACTTTGTCTATATTCGAAAATTTATGTTGGCTTAAATTTGTGAAAACACTTTTAGCTATCCCTTGCTTTTTTCCAATAAATCCAATTTCATTAATATATTTCATCACATTATTCCTATTTGAAATAACAATATTCCATGAGTAATTCCTGTTTTCCCTGAATTTCTTAGAATTAATTGTATGTTGAATTCCGAACATGGAGAGTAAAACGGATACATCTTTCACTAACTTTGAAGATATTGTAGTATATTCAATAATTGGTCTTCCTTTTTTAATATAAATAGTCCCATCGCAAGAAAATAGTCTATTTAAAAATAAAGAGATCTTTTCTTTATTTAAACTAAAAAGAATTTTCGGAACAAATTTTTGAGAGGATTTTTTTCCATTAAGCCCATATTTTTCTATAAATAATCTTAACTTATTAGTTGTTCCAAATCTGGTATTCTTATCATTAAAAATTATCACAACATCTTTTTTTGAATAGCTTTTAATTTCTCCACTGGGGAATAATTTTCTTAAAGAATCTTCATAATCTTTTCTTATCTCATAATTTAATATGGGATCCTGAAAATATACTGGAGAACCTGCGCTATCTCCGAGTTTACCTTCAGCAATTAAGTGGGCAAGAACTTTTATTTCATTTGAATCGCATTCTAAGTTATTATTTAATTTAATGCTGTTTGGGATGCAAATATAAGAAGAGTTATTCAATTTTTCAAGTGAAACCCACTCAACACCTTTATTCGTAATTGTCAAAAAAGGATGATTATTAGAAGCAGTTATTGTTCTTCCCGTTCTTGTTTTTAGTTTATATAATTTCTTTATACCTGAATTTCTAACACTCTTAAAATCCGATTCGATAATATTTCCCTTTTCATCTAAAGATAGTATCTTACCATTTTCTCCAACTAAATCAGATATTTTGTAATAGCCAAAATATTTCTCTCGAAAGGGTTTACAGAAAATTAGAGTGTCTCTATCAAGGCATTTGCCAGTTCCGCAAACTCCCTTTATGAAGATGACTTTTTTTCCATTTTGGATAAGGTTAATGACTTCTGCAACAACATCTTCCTGGGTTTTATTGTTTGAAAATTTTAAAGGATCAAGCCTTGAATCCTGCGAGTATAGGTTAAATCCTGAAACATTATCATTTAAATTATATTCTTTTTCCCCAATATCAGTTATTTCATCATCAAAATCATCCCAGATATCCAGTTCTTTCATTTCTTTTTTCTGTTTCTCCAAGTCATCTTTAACACTCTCTGGCAGGTTAATGCTTCCGTCAGAATTGAATTTTAACTGACTTTTTTCATTTTTATCACTTTCTTTTTTAATATCTTCAAATTGCATTTTACTAATTCATTAGAATAGCAGGAAATTACAGATGTTTTTAAATATATTTATTATAAAATTATTAACGATTAAATCATAACTATTAAAAGGAAGTTATTATAGAAGAAACCTTGGTGTCTTCTATGTTTGATAAAGAAAACCATTGGCTGTTTTTATTACTTATCATAATATTTATATAGTATATTGCCAATATTTGAATATAAAAAGAGAAGAAAAAGAGATGATAATCAGCAAATTTGCTCTTAGTTTAATAATTGTATTTATATTAGTTTTAGGGTTAGCTATAAGTGTTTATGCTATAGATGATTTGATGGCTTTGCAGGGAAATGTCCAGCAAAGCGGAGTTAATCTGGCTTCAGGAAATTTAACAGTTACTATTTATGATGCTTATAGCGGGGGAAATGTTGTTTATAATTCCTCAACTGATTTTAATAATGCTATTTCAAACGGGAAATATGATGTAATGCTCGGTAATGGGAGCCAGGCACTGAGTGTTGAATATGGAAGAATTTATTACATGGAGATGTATCTTAATAATGAGCTAGTAAGTTTTAACGGATCTTCAAGGCAGGTTTTTCAGAGTTCTACAGGACAGATTAATGGAAGTTTTATTAATGCAAATCAGATAAATACAACACATATTTCTGGAAATATTTCTTTTTTGCAACTGGCAGGATATGAGAATATTGTTTTAACAAATCAATCATCAACTTTATCTAATGGACAGAATATTTCTTTGGGATTAGGCGGATGGTTTAAAGGGTTATTTAATTGGGTTATTGAAAGTACTTCTGTAAATTATCTTTCATTTAATGGCTCTGCCTTAGCAATTTCTGATAATGTGACAAAATGGCTTTACAACCAAACGCCTAATTATTTTAATGTAAATGATACAAATGTTAATTTAACAAATTTAAATGTTTCTGGAAGATTAAACGTTGGAGCTAATGCATTTATCGCTGGAACTAATGTATCCACATGGCTTTACAACCAAACACCAACTTACATTAACAATAACGATACCAACATTAATCTGACTAACTTAAATATTTCAGGCACATTAAATGTATTGGGAACAGGTGTTTTTAACGGAGGGTGGCAGGCAGGAGGGGTTACGATAAGCAGCGGAAACTTATTTGCGCAAACAGGATATTTTTACAATATTACTTCTTTGAGCGTAAATAATCTTGATATCAATGGAAGTTTATATCCTATTGATATGGATAATACTTTTGATATTGGAAATGCCACCTGGAAATGGAGAAATGGTTATTTTGGAACAGATGTTTTAATTAATGGAAATGCTGTCAGCACTTGGTTATATAATCAAAGTCAGAATATCAATGATACAAATGTTAATTTAACAAATTTAAATGTTTCAGGAAGATTAAATGTTTATGGAAATTTTACAGTTAATAACACGGTTTTATTTGTAAATAGCAATCTTGGAAGAGTCGGAATAGGAACAGCAGCTCCGTCATATGAACTTGATGTAAATGGAGATATTGGATTGGGAGACGATTTATTTATAAGTTCTGGAAGCGATATAATTGCAAAAACAAGTGATTCAAGTGATAATCAAAGAGTTGATATTGGTGGTGGTGGAGCAATAAGTAACACGAGAGGAGCATTTATAACTTTATCTGGAAATGAACAAACAAATGGAGGAGTTTTAGAATTAACAGCAGGAGGTTCTGGTGGTTCTAATATCTCTTTTAGTGGAGGTTCTACTGGTGCGGTTCAGATGTTAATAGATTTTAATGGAAAAGTAGGCATAGGAACAGGAACAGCAAATCCAACACAACTTTTAGAAGTATCTGGAAATATAAATGCCACTTCTAATATATTTGCTGCAGGAACAAATGTTTCAGTATGGCTTTACAATCAAACATCTACTTATTTGAATATTAATGACACTGCTTTAAACTTATCAAATTTAAATGTTTCTAATAAATTTTCAACAAGAGGCAATGCAACTTTTTATGACAGAGTTGGAATAGGAACAGCAACTCCTACAGCAGTTTTAGATGTTCGTGAAGATGTTAATTTTTCTGGAGGGCTTAATGTAAGTGATATAAAATCTTATTCATTGTATGGCTTAAGCTCTCAAGGGTTGGTTTTTGCAGCGAATTTTAACAATGAAAGCATAAATAATAATGTTGTATTAGACAGTTCGGGATATAATACTAAAATGGAAAAAATGGTAAATCTTACCCATAATGTTACAGGAGGGTTCAATGGCGGTGGGGCTTTTGAATTTAATGGAAGTGAAGCAGCTCAAACTCTTACTTTTGGAGAAGGCAATGGTATTTTTGATTTTATAAATGAGATGTCAATAAGCGCCTGGATAAAAATCAGGGGAACTGATACATATAATTCAGTAGTCACAAAATTTTCTGGAGCAAGTGGTTTTGATTTATTAGTAAGCACTGGATCAGCAAGAATGGCTACAAGAGGAACTTCAAGCATTGACTGCTCTGATACAAAAAATTTAAGAGATGGAAACTGGCATCATTTAGTCACAACATCTAATGCAACTACCACCAATATTTATGTTGATGGGGTTCTTTCAAAAACTTGCGCAGGAACTTGGACAGCTACTGCAAATAATGCTGCTTTAGAAATTGGAAGCAGGTCAGGCGTTCTTAGTTTTAACGGCACAATTGATAATATTATGGTATGGAATAGAATGCTGTCAAATAATGAAGCAAAATCATTATATCTTCAAAGAACAGAAGCAGTTAACTCATTTGTTCCGCAAACAGCAATATTTGTAAACTCTACTGGCAGCAGCATGAGAATTGGAATAGGAACAACAACTCCAACACAACTTTTAGACGTTCGTGGAAATATAAATGTCTCAAGTGAAATTTATGTTTTAAATGGAACTGCTGTATCTACATGGCTTTATAATCAAACAACTACTTATTTAAATATCAATGATACAAATGTTAACCTGACAAATTTAAATATAAGCGGAAGATTGAATGCTGCCAACAATTTTTTTATTAATGTTTCGGGTGTAGGAATCGGAACAGCAACTCCAGTTGGTAAGTTGCAGGTTAAGGGAGGTCAATTTTCTACATCAGCGACTTCTCTAACAGGCACTGTTATTGACAGCTCGGGAGTAACAGCAGGAAGCGGAAGTTATGGCTCTGGATTGGAATTTACTAAATTAGGAAGTAGCAGTGTTAAAAAAGCAGGAATTATCCCTATTCAGACTAATGCAGATGATGATGTTGTTGGTTTGGCATTTCTTGTATCGCAAAGCGGAACAGCATTAGACCCTGTTGTTGAATATATGAGAATATTATCGGGGGGAAATGTCGGCATCGGCACAACAACTCCAACATCTATGCTTCATGTAAATTCTTCAGCTGGAATTGGCGCTTTGCATATTCAGAATACAACTACAGCAGGATTATTATTTGTTAATGCAAGTTCAGGATTCACAGGAATAGGAACAACAACTCCAACACAAGCTTTAGATGTAGCCAATGGAAATATTAACATAAGCTCTTTAGGAGGAAATATTTCTCTTGGTGGCGGAAGAATTTACTGGGATAATCCTAATTCAAGGCTGGTTATAAAAGTAAGTTAAAAATGGAAAATAAAAAGGAACTTTTAATGTTTCATAAATTAGAACATTTATTCGAGAAATTAGAACAAAGAGACAAAAGAAATTAAAGAAAAAGCAGAAGATTTAAATAGTTAATTATTTTAGTTAACTAAATAAATATAATTAAAAAATTAATATGGAAACTAAATTAAAAGCCAAGCAAATTGGAGGGTCTATCGGATTGATAATTCCTAGAGAAATTGTAGAAATTGAAAGAATTTCTGCTAACGATATTTTAAAAGTCAAGATTGAGAAAACAGGAGATTTAAGTTTTTTATGGGGGAAGCTAAAAGATGTAAAAAAATCTACAGATAAAATAATGGAGGAAATAGATGAATGGGAAAATGGCTAACAAACTCTTTTTTGATACCTACGCTCTTGTAGAAATAGCTAAAAGTAATCCTAACTATGAGAAATATAAAGAGGGGATAAATATATTGCTCAATAAATTAAATCTAATGGAGTTTGCTTATTTTTTAATAAGGGAAAAAAGAGAGAAAGAGATTAAAGAATTTTTTGAATCTTTATCAAGATTTAATATAGATTATGACAATGAAATTTTAATAGAATCTGCCAAAATGAAATTCAGGTTTAATCACGAAAAACTGTCTTTTGTTGATTGTATTGGATATAACCTTGCAAAAAAACATAACGCTAGATTTTTAACAGGAGATAAAAAATTTAAAGATAAAGATAATGTTGAATTTGTAAAATAAAAATAAAAAAGAGGATGAAAATGAATAAAAATAAGCAAATATTAGCGGATAATTATAATAAATCAGGCAAAAGTATTGCAGTATTTCAAGAAGTTTTGAATAACTATAACACTAAATTTTCCTTTATTGGACAATTTAACATAATTTACAGTTAGTTAACTTTATAAAATGAGCGTGAAAAATGGAAAATAAATATAAAAACATTCATTTAATGCGGAATCCAAATAAGGAAAGGATGAATAATTTGCCAGAAAATTCTGAATGGCTAATTTCATTAAATAACTTTAAGAGTGATGATAATATAGCATCAATTATTGGGGGATGTATATCTATAAAGATAATTCCTGGATGTTCTTTTGGAGGAAACAGGTTTTTATCTATGAAGTGCTTATCAAAAGTTAATATAACTCTAGATTCGGCTTTTGCTATTTTTGAAAGAATTTTGTCAGTTGAACCAAAAGGTATTTTTTTAACATCAAAACCCTCTTTTATCAGCAATTCAGTTAGCCCAACCGGTATATTTTCATCAGAAATAAGTTTTGGTTTATTGAAAGAGGACATATTTTTCATCTTCTACAAGCTTAGAAGCATAGTTCAAGACAGACAAAATAGCTTCTTTATTGAGTTGCGGGAAATAATCTTTTATAATCTCTTCAATAGCTATTCCACTTCCAAGCAGCTCCAATACCTGCCATACCATAATTCTAGTATTCTTAAATACCGGTTTCCCGTGGCATATTTCGCTATCTACAATAATATATTCATTTATTTCAATTCTCATAATATGAATAAGCTAGAAGAAGTATTTAAACTTTCTGAATCTTCACCATATTTTAATTATGATATTAATAATCATCAGCTTTTATATAATGATTTAAAGTATATAAATTATAGAAAATGAAACTTAAAAATAAAATAATATCAGTTAATAAGTATAATAAATCAGGCAAAAGTATTGCAGTATTTCGGGAAGTTTTGAATCATAAAGACAACCAAAGGTTTTCTTTATCAAACTTTCCTTTTAATAGAAAATTTAATATAATTTGAAGCCAGTTAAATTAGTTTTTATAAAAATGAGCGTGAAAAATAAAAAATCTGAAAAATATTTTAAATATATAAAAAGCAAGAAGATGGTTTTTTTATACTTGGCAATTATTTTATTGTCCTCTTTTTTAATCTTCAGATTACTTGATGTTAATGCTGGTATTTTAACAGGAAACTCTGTTAAAATTACTGGCGAGGCAATTAAGCAGGAACAAATTAATGCTGAAAAAGATAAATTAATTAAAGAACCGGTTGAAGTAAAAGAAAAAAGAGATTATAATTCAAAAACTTATAAAAATCCTGACGGAACATATACAGCGGTAATCAGTGCTGGAAACGAGTTTTTTTTCAATGGCACTGATTTTAATTATATTGAAAAAATTTCCCAGCCAAGAATTGAAAAAAAAGACATTATTCTTAATAGAAAGCCATTTCCTTTCAGAAATGTGTTTGAAATGGGAACTTATATTTTGGCAGAAGGAATTAATGCGAGCATTGACCTTGAAACTAACGAATTGGTTTTAAGAGATGCAAATAATAATATTTTACAGATTTTGCCAAGGCCTTTCAGCGTTGATGCTAATAACAATACCTTAATGAATAATTATAAAATATATCAAAAAAAACAGAAGCTGACAATTAGCGTTGAAGTTGACAAGACATGGCTGGACAATGCGAAATATCCGGTTGTTATTGACCCTGATACAGTTACCATAACACAAACTTATATGGGGCAAGTAACTTTAGACTATGCCACAAACTTTTATGCTCGGGGAGTAAATGTTACATCTATTGGTTGGAAGTCTCAATCTCAAGATGAAGGCACCACTTATCGAACTTTTATTGAATTTGATACAACAAGTATACCTGACACTTCAAATGTAACTAATGTTACACTAAATATAAGTGTGAATTCAATTTCTTTTGAACAAACACCTAGTTGTAGCCAGAACATGCCAGAAGTCACTACAAGCATCTCTAGATTTAACAGTTCAAAAATATCAAATAACAACACATATCCTACAAATTCTACGGGAGATGAGTTCTTATATAATAATATTTCAACAGGGTATAATGGATTGGGAACTTACAGAAATGGATTAAATTATACTCTGCCTGGAAAGGAATATTCAATAGATTTAGGAAATAATTCTTATGACGATTTAAAGGGTCAATTAACAAATAATTTTTTTGCGATTGGGATTTATGGCTCTCCCGAAGAATCAACATTTGAATGTGAGGATTCTGTTGATTTTAATGATTCTGCTGATGTTTCTGGTAAACCGAAACTTATTGTAACATATGCAGATAATGCGGCTGGTTGCACTGTGCCTGGAAGTGGAGATTTTACCTGCAATTCTACCTGTGTGTTTACAACTCAGGCTGTTACAATTAATGGGGGCGATCTTTATATTAGAGATAATTGCAATTTGACATTAAATGGAAGTTCAAGTATAAGTTTTACAGCAACAGATAACTATATCTTTATTTATAAAGGCGGACAATTAAATATTAATAATGGTTCTGGAATTAATAATGTGTAATTCATAAGTTATTAGAATATTCAGAAGATTATATATTTAAGTTAAGCAGAGATTAGGATATTTATTTGTAATATTACAATACTAAATTTCTTATTTGGAGAAATTTAAAATGGTTTTTGAGTGGGGCAAGTATGCTTATATAAGAACTAAATTTAGGTTATATATAAAAATTTAAGAGTCAATCACTTTTCACATTAAAATTAGGCAAAATTATGGTATGATATCTGAAATTAATTAGCAAAAAGAGTGCCGAAATGTTTATAAACGATGTTTTTTTAAGAATTAAATGCAAGCCAGAGAGAACAATTGTGCTGAAAATGTTAGAGAAAGCAATGCAAATGAAAGAAGTTTTTTTTACGATAGTTTAAAAAATCTCGGCAGAAAAGTTTTTAGATTTGGTCTTGCCGGATTAGTTGCAGGTGCTAGTTATATTTATACTTCTCCATCTAGACCAGCTTATGCAGTTGTAACTCCTCCTGCAGGACTTACAGAAATTAATGCATGGTTAATGGACAAGTCAACTTATGATGCAGGAATACCTGTTCCTCCACCAGGCACACGGGTTTATGTTGATGACCCTTCTGTTCTTATTCCTCCTGCGCAAGATACTCCTCTAGATCTTGCTTTAGTTGACTTAAAAACTTATGTTTCAAGCCAGGCTGACCCTAATTCTTATTTAGTTAAATTTAAAATTTTAACAGATGCAGATAATAGCAGAAGTTATGCCTCACATAGGGCTTCTCATACTGCAAATTATAATATGGAATTATACGGAGATGGGCAAAATGCTTCTGCAGTTGAGCTAAGCTTGATAGCTGATAAATTCTTGTATATTCACGATATTAGGGGCGGGACAGGACCTAATTTTGGATTTTTTGTTCAGTATAATTCTGTTTCTAGTGGAGGTATGGAAAATTCTTATGTTGAAAGAACAATTAATTTTAGCCAGGCAGCTAATATTGCAATTGAAAATAACACTATTTCCAATTTTGATTCAGATGCAACAGTAATTGTAACAGGTCCCCTTTCAAAAGATTTAGTTGATAATATAGCTACATTTAGATATAATGATATTAACGGAACAATAGGATTTCAACTACAAAGAAATGCTGTTTTAGATCTTGGAACTGATGGCACTTCTGGAAATAATATTCTGAATTTTAGTAACACTGCAATTTTAGGAATGCCTAGTTTTAACGGAACAGTTATTGCTGATGGAGATGCATGGGTTGGAACTGTTGCAAAATCTGGAAAAGATGGAACAACAGATAATGGGTTAAAAGCAACAGGATATTTAACAGATATTCCAACTATTCATACCCAGTTAGTTGATAATCAAGGAAGCGGAACAATAACAATTACAAATCCTTTAGGATTTAACCCGACTACAGATAATGATGGTGATGGTTTAAACAATGGCATTGAAATAACTCTTGGGACAAACATGAATTTAGCTGATAGTGATAGTGATGGATATAATGACTTTAATGAAGTGAATAGAGATGGGAATCCAGATAATTATGATAATGTAATAGATACAAATCCAAATAATCCAGATACAGATGGAGACGGAGCTAATGATGGTTATGAAGTAACTCAAGGAACAAATCCTTTAGATGATCAAAGTTTCCCGCCAACTCCATCACTGCCTGTTGGAAAACTGGTTACAGGATTATCTGCGCTTGCTTTAGCAGGAGCAGGAGCTTATGCTCTTAGCAGAAGAGATGTAATTAAGGGATTAATTAAAAAAATTATTTAGCGCTAAAATAAATTTTTATCTATTAATTATTTCTTTCAAGGTATTGTCAACTTATCGGAACATACCTATTTTTCAATAGATAATATATATTAATCCAAAATATCACAGATTATAGATCATATTAATTTTAGAAATAGTAACGATATATTCATTTAATTTTGAATTTAACAAACGGCTTAATTTCATATGTTTCAGCTTTTAAAGATAATTTATTATTACGTCACGTTAACTTGACAGTATCCTATAAAAAGGACCAAGGTCCTTCTTATGACATCTCCTTTTAATAGAAGAGAATTAGTGTTCCAAATCATCCAGTAATGGCTAAAGGCACATTACTATCCATAATTAAAGAAGCAGGATTAACAAGAAGAAGAATTTTTTAACCTTTTATAATATTTATTTAAAATGGTCCAAGACAAAATAACAAAGGCACTCGCCGAAAGATTTATAAAGTGTCTAATACTACCTTACATATTTATATAAATTTTGTAAGTTAATAATAGACAAAATGATATACAAAAGAAAGCTTTTAGATAAAATTATTGAGAGAATTGATAATAAAGAAATTATAGTTGTAACTGGGATGAGAAGAGTCGGCAAAACCACTTTATTTAAAATGGTCTATGAGCATATAAAAAATACAAATAAGGTGTTTTTAGACCTGGATAACCCGCTTAACCAGAAAATTTTTGAGGAGGAAGATTATAATAATATTTGGGCAAATTTAGCTCCTTTTGGAATCAGTAATAAAGGAAAAGCATTTATATTTCTTGATGAAATCCAGGCAAAGCCAGAAGCTATTAAAGCAGTGAAGTATTTATATGATCATTATGATGTAAAATTTTTTTTAACAGGGTCAAGCAGCTTTTACCTTAAGAACCTTTTTCCAGAAAGCTTGGCTGGAAGAAAAATTATTTTTGAATTATTCCCGCTTGATTTTGAGGAGTTTTTGCTATTTAAGGGACAAATTAAAAAGTTTTATATAAAGTTTAGCCAGAAAGATAAAAATAAAAATAAAATCGAATATGAAAGAATAAAAAAATTGTATGAAGAATATATTGAGTTTGGGGGATTTCCCCAAGTAGTTTTGGAGAGTGTTTATGAAAGAAAAAAAGAAATTTTAATTGACATATTCAGGTCTTATTTTGAAAAAGATGTTCTTGGTCTGGCAGATTTTAAGGAGATAAATAAGTTTAGAGATTTATCATTGCTTCTTTTAAAAAGAGTTGGAGCTAAGCTAGATATATCAAAGCTTTCATCTGAATTGGGAGTTTCCAGAGAAACAATTTATTCATATATTTCATTTCTTGAAAAAACATATTTTCTAAAGTTAATTTCTCCATTTACAAAAAGCATTGATAGGGAGATAAGCGGGACAAAAAAAATTTATATTTGCGATAATGGAATTGGAAAATACATTGGAAAATGCGAAGATGGAAATTTATTTGAGAATGCCGTGCTTAATAATTTAAAGAATTATGGAGAAATAAAATATTATGAGAGAAGAATTGGGGGAGAGATAGACTTTATTTTAAGCGAGCAAAATATTGCCTTAGAGGCAAAAAATAAAGGCAATATTAAAGATTATTTAAAGCTTAAAAAATTATCTGATAGTTTAGGAATAAAAGAATGTTATATAATTTCAAAAGAGTTTATTAACGAAAAAGGATTTATAATTTCAACCGATCTCTAAAATGCTTAAAAGTTGACTATGAAACAAGACAAAATAACAAAAGAAAAGCTTAAAAAATATTTTTCATTAAGCAACAAAGCTTTGGAAATTGTAAAAATTAAGAAAAATATTGTTAAAGGCAAGGAAAAGGAAGCAAAGGAAATAATTGAAATGGTTAAAAATTATTTAAGCGATGCAAAATTCTTCGAGAAAAAACAGGATTATGTAAATGCCTTTGCAGCTTTGAATTACGCTCACGGATGGATTGATTCTGGAGTTAGACTTGGAGTGTTTAATGTTAAGGATAATAGGCTGTTTACTGTGAGGTAAAACTACTTAAAACAGAAATATTTAAATACTATAGTAAGTTATATAGTTGATATGGAAACAACAATACAAGTTAGCAGAGAATTATTAGAAACTCTTAAGAAAAGAAAGATGAATGATAAAGAGAGTTATGAAGGAATTATTTGGGATTTAATAGAGGACACTATGGAATTATCAGAAGAAACAAAAAGAGATATTGCTGAAGCCAGAGCTCAAGTAAAAGCTGGAAAAGTTCATAAATGGGAAGACATAAAAAAGGAGCTGAAGCTTAATGTATGAAATCAAATTTACTGATAAAGCTAAAATACAATTTCTTAAACTTGAAAATGAAATTCAAGAAAGAATGGGTTCCGTTCTTGAAAGAATTAAAATAAGGCCAGACCATTTTGTTGAAAAACTTGTTGGTGAGCCTGGCTACAAATTGAGGGTTGGAGATTATAGAGTTATTTTAGATATAGATAATAACCAGTTAATTATTTTAATATTAAAGGTTGGGCATAGAAAGAATATTTACAATTAGATAAATAAGCAAAACAGTGATTAATTAATAGAAAATCAGTAACTTTCTCAAATAAATTAGGCAGAGATGTTGTAGTATTTTCAAAATATATCCTGAATTATTACAATATAAAGAGAACCAAGTTTCTCCTTATCAACCTCTCCTTTTGTTTTGTGAAAAATTTAACCTTATTTATTAGATTAGTTAATAGTTTATTTCTTATTTAGAATTTATCCGAATATTATTGTCCCGTTGAATTTTCTATTTTTTAAAAGATTATCCAGATTTTTTATATTTGATCCAAGAATATAAGTTTTTATTTTTTTATCCATTATTATTTTAGACGCTTTTTGGTCTAAAACAAAATGCTGGCCTGGTTTGAATGGGATTTTTAAGGCTATTTCGTGAAATCCTTTCCAACTTATGTATGGAATAAATTTGGCATTTTTATTTGTTAGAGGATTTGCAGTATATAATCCAGCGACATTTGTGATATTTATAAAATCACTGCTGAAATGCTCTGCAATTTGTGCCGCTGTTGAATCAGATGTTTGATGAGGATGGTATTCCAATGCTCCGCAGAATACAATATCTTGTTTTTTAACCATATTTTCTACATCACGCATTGTATGGGCTATGCCGTCTTCTGAATCAAATCCAAAAAAATAGCCCATAAATCTTGCATTTGTTCTTGTTACAGATATGCCTGCAAAGCTTTGCAATTTTTCAGTTGCATTTACTTCTTTCAAGCCCTGAATATAAGTTCGTGCAACACTCCCTCCTCCACAAACAATTATAAATTTTTTATTTCTTGTGTTTGACAGAATAATTTTCTTGAATTTATTAAGAAAGTTTGTATTTATCTTATTATCTTTAAATATCTGGCTTCCGCCAATGCTTAATACGAATATCCTCTTTTCCATGTTAAACTTAAAGAGAATTTTATAGTTTATATAACTTTTGTGCAAAATTCTCCAATATATAATTCTATGAACAATATTGCAATTTTAGAATTATACATAAACCTTATTATTTATAAAGTTATTATTTGTTGTTTTTATATGCAAGCCTATAACTTAATTGACACGACAAATATAAATGAAGCAAGAAATCAGATAGAAAAAGCATTTAAACAGGGAATAAAGGCAATAGTAGTTGCAAAAGATGATGAGTTTAACAGAAAAATACTCGAAAACAAAAAAGTTGATGTTTTATTATTCGGAGATTTTAAAGGCAGAAAAGATAGGTTAAAGCAGAGAGATTCTGGCTTGAATCATGTATTATGCAAACTGGCAAAAGATAATAATATTGCTATAGGCCTTGATTTTAGTGAAATAAAGGAAAAAACAGATTTTGTATTAGCGGACTATTTAGGAAGGTTAATGCAGAATATTAAATTATGCAGCAAATACAAAATTAAAATAGTTTTATTCAATGCTGGAGACAAGAATAAGCATGATTTATTTTCTTTATTAATGAGTTTAGGAATGCCGACAAGCACGGCGAAATATGCTGTTGATAATACTTTTTGAAAATACTGCAATATCTTTCAATGGTTTTTAATTTTTAGCATATAATTTATATCTCCCTCCAAACCAAGCCCCCCTTCTCGCAACTCTGCTCGTAATTATATTTAAAATATTCTCGCAAAGTTGCCCGCCACCCTCCCAGGGAAATTATTTATGATTGTTTGCTTCATCAACTCAAGGTTCGTTGATTACGCAGTTATTAAAATATTTTGAATATACTAAGAATTAATATAAATAATTAAGTAGAACGGGTAGATTAAAACTAGTAAACTCAGTCGCTTTCATTGATAAATAAGGCAAAAATATAGTATAGAGGGTTTTGAAAAACCTCCGATGAATCTATATACTGCAGTATATAAATGATTAAATTCTCGACGATATTATTTATATTGCCGACGGCAAAAA
>JAGVWP010000018.1 GCA_018304985.1 Candidatus Pacearchaeota archaeon | reverse complement strand
CAGAAGAAGCAGGAATAGATTTAGAATTGGGAAGGAATAAGTTATTGAGTTTAATAAAATTTGTTCAAGATAATTATATCACACTAACTTGACAGTATCGTAAATTAGGAAGCTTTTTAAATAAAGTTTTTATGAGTAATTAATAATATATAATAAGAAAAATGGCAAAAGGAATGTATCATTATATTGCAGAAGCTTGGAAAAGTCCTGAAAAGAAAACTCTTCGAGACAGGATGACTGAATGGAGAAGAGGAAATGTTATTGTTAAAGTTGAAAAACCATTGAGATTAGATAGAGCCAGGAAACTTGGATACAAGGCAAAAAAAGGGTTTATTGTTACTAGGGTTTATTTAAAAAGAGGAGGGCATAGAAGACCAAGGCCTAGCAAAGCAAGAAAATCTGGAGCAAGCTTGGCTGTAAGAAAATCTCTTTCAATGAATTATCAGTGGATTGCGGAGCAGAGAGCTGCAAGAAAATTCAAGAATCTGGAAGTTTTGAATTCTTATCAAATTGGAAAAGATGGGGAGCATTATTTTTTTGAAGTTATTTTAGTTGATCCGGAAAAACCAGAAATAAAAAATGATCAAACAATAAACTGGATCTGCAAGCCTGAAAACAGAAAAAGAGTTTTCAGAGGATTAACTTCTGCCGGAAGAAAGTCGAGAGGGTTGAGATAATCTAAGATAAACTTAAATATCCTTTTTTCTTTTCTTTAACATTATGAGATATTCTGAATTATGTAAAGTTTATGAGGAGTTAGGCGCTACTACAAAACGCCTTGAGAAAATTGCAATATTATCTGAGTTTTTGAAAAAAGTTCGTGAAAATGATAAGGAAGTTCTTTATTTATTGCTTGGAAATTTATATCCTTCTTATGATCCACGTGAAATTGGAATAAGCACACAGACTGTTATCAAAGCTCTTGCAAAAGCAGCTGGTATTAGTGATGAGAAAATTGTAAGTGAGTGGAAAAAAATCGGAGATTTAGGGCAGGTTGCTGAATTGTTAATAACAAAGAAAAAACAGTCGGGCTTATTTCATGGAGAACTGACAACTGAAAAAATAATTTCTGATTTAAGAGAACTTGCTAAAATGCAGGGAAAAGGAACAGTTGGAAAGAAAATAGATTTAATCGCTGGATTGCTATCTAATTCAAAGCCTGTTGAAGCAAAATATCTTGTCAGAATATTGCTTGCTGATTTAAGGATTGGAGTTCAGGATAGCACACTTAGAGATTCTATTGCAGATACTTTTTTTCCAGATAATAAAAAAATAGCTTCAGAAAAAGTTCAACATGCTTATGATTTAAATCCAGACATTGCCCTGATTTTTGAAAAAGCAAGACACGGATTAAAAGAACTGGATAAAGTATCTCTAAAACCGGGTTCTCCTATAAAAGCAATGCTTGCGCAAAAAGTTGATAGTATTGAAGAGGGTTTCGAAGTTGTTGGAAAGCCAGCTGTTTTTGAATATAAGTATGATGGCTTCAGGCTGATGATTAACAAGGATGAAAAAGGAAATATCAGCCTTTTTACAAGAAGGCTTGATAATGTTACAAATCAGTTTCCTGATGTTGTTTCTTTTATCAGGGAATTCGTAAATGCCAAGTCCTTTATGATTGATTCAGAAGCTGTTGGTTATGATCCTAAGACAAAAAAATACTTGCCATTTCAGTCAGTTAGCCAGAGAATTAAAAGAAAGTATGACATTGATAAAACTGCCAAGGATTTTCCTGTTGAACTTAATGTTTTTGATCTTCTTATGCTGGATGGAGAGAGTTATATTGGCAGGCCTTTTATAGAACGAACAAAGGCTTTAAGAAAAATTATCAAAAATAAGGAATATAAATTAGTTTGCGCAAAACAATTAATTACCGACAGTGAAAAAGAAGCGAAATTATTTTTTAATAAAGCATTGAAAGATAATCAAGAGGGCTTGATGGTTAAAAATCTGAATGCAGTTTACAAGCCAGGATCAAGAGTAGGTTATATGCTAAAACTAAAACCCGAACATAGAGATCTTGATTTAGTTATTGTTGGGGCAGAGTATGGAACTGGAAAAAGAGCTGGCTGGCTCAGCAGTTTTATCTTGGCTTGCAAATCTGATAAACATGGAGGAGGGGAATTTTTAGAAGTAGGAAGAGTTGGAACTGGCATTAAAGAGAAACTGGATATAGGAGTTTCTTTCTTGGAATTAACCAATTTGCTTAAACCATTAATTACTAAATCTTCCGGTAAGGAGGTAAAAGTCAAGCCGAAAATTATTGTTTCGGTTATATTTCAGGAAATTCAAAAATCTCCGACGTACAATTCAGGATATGCTTTAAGATTCCCGAGAGTAACTGCGTTGAGAATGGACAAACCTCTAAATGAAATTAATTCTTTAAAAGACATTGAAAGAGAATATGGGGAGCAGAAATAAAAGAGAAAAGTTTGAATAGTATACTTTCAAGTATACTATTATGGAGTATACTAAATTCCGAAGTTGATATAATTAAATTAGAGAAGATTTGAGATGAGATAGATTAAACATTTAATTAACTCGATTAAGATTTAGCCAGTAGATTTAACTTAAAAATTAGGCAAGGATATGGTGGGTTTTCAAAATGAACCTTTAAAAAAGGTTCCCAAAATTATAATAAATTTTTCGTTGGAGAAAAATTTATCATGGTTTAAAGTAGGTTCAATTGGAATATTAAACTGATTATTATAATTAAATTTAATCTAAAGTTTAGCAACTTACTCATAAAAATTAGGCAAAAATATAGCATGATTTCAAAACATTTTTCAAATTTCTGTTGTTACGCGCTAATTTCTAAATCTAAGAATTTACAAAAAGTTTATAAACATCTTTTTTCTAAATTATACATGAAAAAAAGGGCGATTGCATTTATTTTAATTTCAGTATTAGTAATTTCTATTCTTTTATCGATGAGTTTTGTTTCTGCAAATTGGTTTACTGATTTGTTTAAACCGAAAGAAGATGTGAGATTGAGTGGAAGTGACCAGCTTAGTGATAGAGTAGAAATTATTGTCACAGCTCCAGGAGCTCCTTCTAGTGCAAGAGCGATTATAGAAATAAGAGATAAATTAGATAATAGTGTTTTGTTGACAAATACATATGCAACACTGGGCCAGCAATATCCGTTTAGCGGAACAAATATACTTGACAAAGTTATTTATATTTATGTTAAAGGTGTTAATAATTATAATGAATGGAATGGAATAACCTGTTCATTTATTATTAGATCTAGTGGAGGCATTGTTACAAAAACAATAACATTAGAAGCTGGACAAGGATATTCAAGTTGCACTGGAGGTAGTGGAACCCCAACTGTAAACCAAATAACAACATGCACAACAATAAGTCAGCCTGGAACTTACACTTTGGCTAATAATATTGCTGCGACTGGAACAGAAACTTGTATAACGATTAACTCAGATAATGTTATATTAGATGGTGCAGGCTTTACAATTACTGGCAATGTTAATTCTAATACGGGTGATATTTCAGGATTACATGCTTATGGTAAAAAAAATTTACAAATAAAAAATCTTAAAATAACTAGATTTGCACATGGTATTTATTTGCGTGGTGATACTCAACACCCAACTGAAAATGCTTTAGTACAGAATAATGAGGTTTATTCAAATACTGTAGATGGAATAATAGTCATAGGGCATAGAAATACTTTATCCGGGAATAAAATATCTTTGAGTCAAAGATATGGATTACAAACAGGCGGGAACGAGAACATTTTTAATAATAACGAGGTTTGTAATAATGGGTTAAAAGATGTTGTGTGTTATGCGGGATTAACCCTTCCTGTAGGGCAAGGGAATACTGGAACAGGAAATAAATTTACGAATGTTGAGGGATGTATTCAAGGATGGCCAATTCTTAATACACATTATGTTCAATGTGGTTCTTCAACTGGTGGTTGCACTCCAACATGGACTTGCACGCAATGGAGCACTTGCAGTAATGGTTTACAAACAAGAACTTGTACTGATTTAAATAATTGTGGAGTTATAACTAATAAACCTAGTGGAACTCAATCTTGCATATCTGACCCTCTTCCTGTTGGTTTTATTCCAGTAACTGGATATTGGCATAGAAATCCTGCAATCGCTAATTCATTAGGGATAATTGGGTTATGGAATGCTAGAGGAGAGCTTTATTATTCTGGCGATGGAATAAATTTTAAAAAATGGACTGATGCTGAAAAAACTAATGCAGGATTACCATTGAATTATAAACCTATATTGGCTTATTATGAAGGTTTTCCTGGAAAGGAAGATATTGTTTTAGTTGATGCAAATAAAGTAATCTATATTTGGAATTATGCAACCGGGAAATACGTATTAAAATCATCATGGTTTAATGGAGTGGACAATAATCTTGTTCCTACAACCGATGGAACGGCTTATTGGCAGGATACTGGGAAAAATGGCGGGACAGTTTCTTTAATTAGCCCGACAGCGTGGTATGTTGCACGATCTGATGGAGTTTTTTCAAAATTAACTTCTAGCGTTCCTGGATTGCCATTTGATCCTGCGCAAGGAAGGTTTACTCCAAAGGTTGCTTATTATATGAATTATACTTCTGGAGATTTTGGAACTTTTGATCTTAATAATCCTTCTTCAACAACAAGAGATGTAAGAGAGGTTTATGCATGGATTTTTAATTCTACATCGAGACATGCTGAATTATATAAATATCCTCATCCAGGATATGCAATTAGCGATACATTTGGATTAGTTTTAAACAGTAAAGAAACAAGTAACGGATATACTTTTAATCTAACCTATCTGGATAAGTCTTCTAATCCAATTAAAGCTACTATTAAAGTTACAGCCCCTAATGGAGATATGGAAGTAAAAACCTTTAGCCTATTAAACCCTACCCCTCTTCTTGAATTGCTTACATTTACAACTCTTGGATTAAATGTCAGGGTTTGGATGGTCGGGTCAACTAATCAAGGGGTGCTTCTTACTTATTATAAAGGAAGTGTAATAAATAAATTTTATAGAATAACTCCAAGTGGTGTTCCTATTGATAAAGTTCCTGATGTTGGTTATTATGACAGAATAAGAAAGAAAACTGTTTTATGGTATGGGGCAGATACTTATGAATCTGGCAATGGATATCAATTTACAAAAGTTAGAGGAGAAACTTCTGTTACTGCTCCAACTTGCATTGATACTGACGGAGGTAAAACTTATTATACTCAAGGATCAACAGGATCTTCTATTTTAGGAAATCCTAATGTTGATTCCTGCGATTCAACAGATGCTTCTGGAAAGAAATTAATTGAATATTATTGCGAGAATAATGTTATAAAAAATACTGCATATACATGCTCTAATCGCTGCAGCAATGGAAAGTGTATTTTTGTTGAAGCTAATCAAAATACATGCAATAAAAATGCTTGTGGAGATGTTGATTCTAGCGGAACATTAACTAATGTTGATAAGGAAATTATAGATGGGATACTTCAGTCTCCTGAATGGTGGACTAATGATCCTTTTAGATATAATAGATGTTATGATTTAAATAATGATGGAAGGATTAGTGTTTTAGATTCCAGTATTGCTGAAAGAGCATTGGCTGGAAATAATGTTTGTTCTAGTGGAGGAGTGAGCGAGGGAATATGCCGTGAATTTTGTTCTGGCAGTGGAGGCGCTGAATGTCCTAATGCCGGTCAAGTTAAGTGCCCTAGTCCTGGAGGAGTTGAAGTTTGCAGAGATAGAGCTGATTGCAATGTTATTATAGGTTTGCCTAACAATTTTGCTCCAGTTACAGGCTACTGGCATAAAAATCCTGCAGCTGCAGCAACTAATTTAGGAGTAGTTGCTTTATTGGATGTAAATGGAAATGTTTATTATACAGCTGATGGAATTAATTTTGTAAGATGGACTGATGCCGAAAAAACTAATGCAGGATTACCACTAAATTACAAACCCGTACTAGCTTATTATCAAGGATTCCCTGGAAAGCAGAATATCGTCTTAGTTAATTCAACTAGGGGAATTTATGTATGGAATTACACTTCACAAAAATATATGTTAACTTCTTCTGGTTTTGGCAATGATGCAAATATTCCTGCTGGAGGATTGCCTTATGGTTTTTCACCTACTGCGGGTTACTGGCATAATATGGGAGGTAATGAAGGAAAAGCTTCTTTATTTAACGGAACTAGATGGTATGTTGGAGATAGCGGCGGTTCTTTCACACAAATTAATCCAGTAAACTATAATCTTCCAAATAGCGATCCTGAATTTGGGTATTATTATGAATTTGCAAACGGCCAGAAAGGAGTTCAGTTATGGTATAATATAAATGGTCAGGGAAAAATGTATAAGTTTAATCCTTCAACAAATAAATATGAACTTGCTTCTCTTTCAAATATGCCTTCAACAGCACCAACAGCAGGATATTTTGATAAGATAAGCAATAGAATTATTATTTGGTACGGGGCTGATGCTTATAAATTAGTTGATGGAGTTAATTTTATTCAGATCCATGGAGATAGTGGAGGCGGTGGAACACCTGCTTGCAATGTTGAAATTTGCGGAGATGTTAATAATGATGGTGAAGCAAATGGAGTTGATTTACAGCTTGTTAGTTTAGGTATTCCTGGAAATCAATACAATGAGTGTTATGATTTAAATAATGATAATAGCGTTGATGATACTGATTGGTATCTTGTGCAAAAAGCAAGTCTGGAGTTTAATATCTGCAATATTGAGGGAGTTAATTTGGAAACAGGAATTTGTGCTGCTAGCTGTGCTGGACAAACCACTATTTGTAATTCTGATGCAGATTGCAGAGCAGGAGCATATTCTTGTGATATTTCAAGAAGAGTTTGTGTTGCAGTTGAAGGAGTTGGCGCAGAATGTCAAGATACTGATGATTGTGATAGAGGAACATTTTGCAGTGAGGCGGGAAATTGTGAGGAAGGAGAATGTGGCGTTGATAGAGATTGTGTTGGAAATAAAGTTTGTTTAGATAATTTCTGTGAACCTCCTGGACAGGTAAGACAGAGATGCCGTTTGGCTTCTAATGATGTTGAACTTCCTGTAAGAACAAGAATCAGAGATAGCGGAGTTGTGAAATATTGTGATAATGATCTTGCATTTAAACTTGCGGAAGCAGCAGATGCCACCTGCAATAACGATTATGAATGCATTAGCAACGCTTGTATTGAGGGAAAATGTGTGGCTATTGCAACTGAGATAAGGGAACAGGGAGTTTTATTAAGAAGAATTTGGTGTTGGATAATACATCCTATTGATGTTTCAGCTAGAGGCCAATGTATTGCCCCATAGGAAATACTGCAGCTAATCCTGCAATTAGATAATTATATTATAAATATTTTAAAAAGTAAAAATGTCAAAAAAAAAAATTTCAGTATTTGTTTTTCTTCTAAGTTTTTTTACATTAATTATTGCTATTAATCTTGTTTCTGCACAACAGACAACTTGTTCAGCAGGAGAGTGCTATATCGCAGAAACTAATTCTTGTTTAGAGGAAGGAGAGGTAATTAATTCTAAATATTGCTTAAATGCGAGCTTAATTGATCAGAAACAAAAAGATTCCACTTGTTTGAATAGCTATGAATGTATTGGGCCTTATTCTTGCATTGAACAGATATGCCAAGAAAAATATACTAAATTGAATCGAACAATGTTAGATGAAGTTAATGCTTGGTTTAGTAGTTTATTTGGCGGAGGAAATCAATGTGCGTCTGGAGAAATTCTTTGCAGCGACGGAGTTTGTAGAACAAGTTGCACTACTCCCGGAGGCGGAGGCGGAGGCAATGGTGGAGGCGGCGGAGGAACTAGCAGTTGCTTACCTACATGGAGCTGTACACAATGGTCAAATGATACATATAAATGCGGAACAAGAAATTGCAGAGAAATTGTTGGATGCAGAAATCCGGGGTCAAAGCCCGATGAAATAAGAAGTTGCCCGACAACAGCGCCTATAACTCCTATTGTTGAACCGCCTTATTGCGGAGATAATGCCTGCAATGAAGATGCTGGTGAGAATTGCGATAGTTGCAGTTATGATTGCAAGGAGAATTGTCCTGCGCCAGTTGCAGAAGATAATGGAAATGGGGTTTGGCTAACTATTTTAATTATTATAATTATCTTGATTATTATAGCAATTGCTACAATCAGCGTAATACTTTATCGAAAGAAAATGGGCAGCGATAAATTCAGTGTTTTGAAGAGCAATCAGAAGCCACAAACTAAACCTAGTGGAGCAACACCCCAAAATTCTAAGGGTTCTGGTCCTGAAGACAAAAGTTTTAGGAATTTAGATCTTTCTCGACGATAAGTTGTGATACTTGTATATCTACTTATTCTGAAAATGTAATAAACAAATTATTAAGTTAAGCAAGATTATATTAATAGATATTAAATAATTTTAATTTAAAACATCAGCAGCTTGCTCTAATAAATAAGGTAAAGTTATAGTGTGATATCAAATATTTTTCTGGAATTTCATTTAGAAAGGTTTATAAATGAGGTCCCTTTATAAAGGATTATGAAAGGTAATTTGTCTGTGCAGAATATTGTTGCTACTGCTTCTTTGGGAAAACCGGTTAGCTTGACTAAACTTGCAAGGACACAGACAAATACAGAATATAATCCAGAGCAGTTTCCTGGATTGGTATTGAGGATTAAAAAGCCAAAATCTGCAGTTTTAGTTTTTAGCTCTGGAAATTTAGTTTGCACTGGCACTAAGTCAATAGCTCAAGTTAAAGAAGTGATTAATCAGGTTATTAAACAACTTAGAAAAATTAATGTTAAGATAACTGATAAGCCTAAAATTACTGTTCAAAATATCGTTGCAAGCGGAAGCATTGATTTAAAATTAAACTTGAATTATCTTGCTTTGGCTTTGGAAAATACAGAATACGAGCCAGAGCAGTTTCCTGGATTGGTTTACAAGTTAATTGAGCCAAATGCCACTTTTTTGTTATTCAGCAACGGAAAATTAGTATGCACTGGCACGAAAAACAAGCAGCAGCTTGATGAAAGTATGGTTATTCTTAATAAAAACATCAAGCAGGCCTTGAGTGAGAAGTGAGAATTAACTTAAACATGCCGATAAAGATAACTAAGATAACTAAGATAACTAAGATAACTGGTTCTAGCATAAAAATTATGGAAAAGTATTGTAATATTTAATAAAGACAACCAATGGTTTTCTTTATGAAACTTTCCTTTTAAGTGCCAAGATTTTCTTTATGAAACATTCCTTTTAGATGAACCAAGATTTTCTTTATGAAACATTCCTTTTAGATGAACCAAGATTTTCTTTATGAAACATTCCTTTTAGATGAACCAAGATTTTCTTTATGAAACATAGAAGACACCAATGGTTTCTTCTATAATAACTTCCTTTTAAATGCCAAGGTTCTTCTTATGACATCCCCTTTAATTATTCTTGAATTGGATAATCCTAAATTTCTTATGAATAAGAAATTTAACATAATTAGAGGTTAATGTTTATATTTTCAGGTTTTAGACACTTTTCTCTAATAAAATCAGGAAAGAATATGATGTGATATGCAAATTTTCATTAGATATTTTCGTCATCTTTGAGTTGTTAGAAGAATTTTTAATATATATTTATGAATAGAAATGAATATAAATACCATGATTGATTAAAGGTTTTATAAATGAAGATTTTATAATTTAATAAAGAGGGTGAAAATGGATAAACTTAAACAAGAAGAATTTATGGCAGAAGCAAAGGGGTTCTTTAATTTTTATAAGAAGCAGATAGGAGAAGCGGCTAGATCTGGAGACAGTATAGTATTTTTGGGTTTCAATGACTTGGCCTCTTTCTCGCATGTAATTGCAGAGATGTTGCTTGATAAGCCTGAAGAAATTCTTAATAACCTGGAAGTTTCTCTTCAGGAGATAGGCATTCTTAAGAATCCTAGGGTAAGGCTGCTGGATTTGCCCGAGGATAATTTTGTTAAAATAAGAAATATCAGAGCGAAACATTTGAATAAAATGCTTTGGATTGAAGGAATTGTTAGGCAGGCAAGCGATGTGAGGCCCCAGGTTGTAAGCGCAAGATTTGAATGCCCTTCCTGCGGGACTATTATTTCTGTTCTGCAATTAGAGAAAAAATTTAAAGAACCGAGCAGATGTTCTTGCGGAAGAAAAGGTTTTTTTAAATTAATAAGCAAGCAAATGGTTGATGCTCAAAGACTTGTGATTGAAGAAAGCTCTGAGAGTTTAGTTGGGGGCGAACAGCCAAGAAGAGTGAATGTCTTTTTAAAAGAGGATTTAGTTGATCCTAAAATGGAGGAGCGAACAACTCCCGGAAGTAAAGTAAGAGTAATTGGAATATTAAATGAAGTTCCTGTTCCTCTGCAAACAGGCTCTGTTTCAACAAGATTTGACTTAGCAGTTGATGCAAATCATATTATTCCATTGGAAGAAAGTTATGAGGAATTAAAAATTTCTGAAGAAGATGAGATGCAAATTAAAGAGCTGTCAATGGATCCTAATATATTCGCAAAATTAACTGATAATATTGCCCCGAGTATTTACGGTTATGAAGAGGTTAAGCAGTCTTTAGTTTTACAATTATTTGGAGGGGTTCGAAAACAAAAAGTTGACGGAACGGTCACAAGAGGAGATATACATATACTTTTAGTTGGAGATCCTGGAGTGGCTAAGTCAATAACCTTAAAATTTATTTCAAAAATTGCGCCTAAAGGCAGGTATGTTGTTGGAAGAAGCGCAAGTGGCGCAGGGTTAACAGCAACTGTTGTCAGAGATGAATTCTTAAAAGGATGGAGTTTAGAAGCTGGCGCTATGGTATTAAGCAATAAGGGAATTGTTTGTATTGATGAAATTGAAAAAATGGATGAGCAGGACAGAAGCGCAATGCATGAAGCGATGGAGCAGCAATGTTATTTGCCAAATTTTAATTTAACTTTTGCAGATGGTTCTAAAGCAAAAATAGGAGAGTTTGTTGATGGCCTGCTTGAAGAAAATAGAAATAAAATATTAAACGGGATAAACTGCGAGATATTACCTTTAAATAATGAATTAAAAATTTTAACAACTGATTTTGAATCTATTTATCCTGCTGAAATTGATAAGGTTAGCAGGCATATTGCGCCTAATAAGTTTGTTAAGATTAATTTAAATAATGGCCGTCAGATTATTGTTACTCTAGAACATCCTTGCTGGGTTGTTAAAAATGGCAAAATTACCACTATTCCTGCAATGAATTTAAATAAAAGAGATTTTTTCCCGATTCCTGGAGAATTACCTATTGGTGGAGAGGAGCAGATTTTTCCTTTGATGCCTTTTAAAAACGGACCTCAATTATGCAAACTTCTTGGATATCATATAACTGACGGGTGCTATGAATTAAATCGCGGAAGGAAAAATGGAATTCAATTTTCTAATAATAACAAATTGCTTATTGAAGACTATTCTAATGCAATTAAAAGTATTTTTGGCATTAATCCTCTTGTTTTAAGAAGAGGAAATAATTTCTCTGTCAGAGTTATTTCAAAAAATGTTGTTGAGTTTATGAAAAATCTTGATTCTAACTTGCTTGAAAAAGGCAGCATTAAAAAAATACCTGATAAAATAATGAAGTGCAAGAAAGAGGATATATCTATTTTGCTTAGAGCAATGTTTGATGGGGATGGAACTGTTGTAAAAGTCAAAAGAGGCGGATGCAGAATTGGATTGGTTTGTGAGAATATTGAATTAGCTGAACAAGCGAGTGAATTATTATTAAGGTTTGGTATTCTATCTTCTGTTTACAAAGATAATAAAGTATTTAGATTAGATATTGCTGGATATAGTAATTTAATTAAATATTATAATTATATTGGTTTCTTGTCTGAAAAAAAGCAAAAGAGATTGAAAGATTATGCTGTAAGAATAAAAACATATCGTTCAGTGAATGATGTTGTTCCTAATATTACTCCTTCAATAAAGAATATTTTCAAAAGATTAAAAATAAATGAAGAAAAATATCTAGGAAATCAGGCATGCATGGATTGCGAGAAACATAGAATTTTTCTCCAGAAAATGATTAGATTATGCGAGGATAAAATTGGAAAATTGCTTGATGCAAAAGAGATTATAGATAATAGTTCAAATTCTAGAGAAATGGGAGAAGTAAGAAAGAAATTAGAGATTTCATTATTAAACATTTCTAAAAAATTAGGCATAAGTGATTATATGCTTGAACAATATGAAAAGAAAGATATAGCAATTAAAGGGTATCAAGAATTAATGTTAAAAGAAATGGAAGAAATGCTTAGCATACTGCCTGAATTGAAAGAAATTAGGAAGCTTGCTTTTGGAAAAGTGAGATGGGCTAGAATAAAATCTGTTGAAATTATTGAAAATAGAGATGTAAAATGGGTTTATGATGTGGCTGTTGAGCCTAATCATTCTTTCATTTCCAACAATATGATCTTGCACAATTCTGTAACAATAAGCAAAGCTAATGTGCAGGCAAGTTTAAGAGCAGAGACAAGCGTGTTAGCTGCGGGAAATCCAAAATTTGGCAGGTTTGATCCTTATCAAGCAATTGCACAGCAAATTGATATTCAGCCAACCCTATTAAACAGATTTGATGTTATTTTTATGTTGAGAGATTTGCCAGAAAGAGCGAGAGATGAAGCAATTGCGTCTCATGTTTTATTTGAACAACAAAATACTATCTTAAGGGGAAGTATAGAACCAGAGTTATTTAGAAAATATATTGCTTATGCAAAACAAAAAATAATACCCAAACTTTCTGATGAGGCTGTTGCAGAAATAAAGAATTTTTATGTAAGCTTAAGAAATGCTCCTACTGCTTCTGATTCTCCACTGAAACCTATTCCAATCACTGCAAGGCAATTAGAAGCTTTAGTAAGGTTAAGCGAGGCTTCTGCTAAAACTCGGCTTTCTCCAATTGTTGAAAAAGATGATGCTTTAAGAGCTATAAATTTAATGAAATTTTATTTAATGCAGGCGGGATATGATTATGAAACGAAAACATTTGATATTGACAAAATAGTTACTGGAGTAACAACAAGCAAAAGGGGCAAGTTTATAGATGTAAGAGAAGCAATTATCAAGCTTGAATCAAAGTTGGGGAAATTAATTCCGATTGAAGAACTTGAAAAAGAGCTTGAAAATAGGGTTACTAAATCAGAGTTGGATGAAGCAATTGAAAAATTGAGGATGACAGGAGATATTTTTGTTCCAAAATCGGGGTATATTCAGAGAGTTTAAAGGGTTTTTATCGTTGGTATTTTATAACTTATAATAAATTTAATAAAGTTAATTAATTCTAGCTGATGAAGTAGGGAAAGATATGGTTTATTTCAAGAAAGTTTTTGAATCATCACAATAATAAATTTTTCTATGTGAAATATTTATTTACATTGGTTCATTGATTTTCCAATTTTTTAGTAACTTATTTTGTATAATTTATAGTATATAATCTATAGAATTTCTAATATTAAAAAGCCTTGTCTTTTTTAAGGGCAAAGCTTTGTTCATTTGTGTTGAATGAACAATTAT
>JAGVWP010000017.1 GCA_018304985.1 Candidatus Pacearchaeota archaeon | reverse complement strand
ATCAGAAAAATTAGTTTGTCCGAAGGCAACTAATTTTTCATATGATATTAAAGCCAAAGGCTTTAATCTATCTTTCGGTTAGAATTCTCATATCATCTTTCTCTAATAAATAAGGCAAGGATAGGGTATGCTTTCAAAATAATCCCAATAAATTCCAATCTCCATTCATGTTATATTTAATATAAATTAAAACTAAGAAAGCCAGTAAGAAACTTAAAGAAAAAGGTATTCCCTGCTTGACTAAAACCTTTTTTCTATAATTTTTCTGGATTAAATGCAATTGCTCCTCATTCAAACCTTCCCAATACGGGTTAATTTCCTTGTCTTTTACTGTAATTTTTTCAGCAAGCCAGTCTCCAATTGTTAAATCCTTGACATTAACTAATTTTAACATGCATGATTCTTCAACAGCTTTTGTGTAAATATATAGCCACGGAAAAATAAAGATTATTAATGCAAAAACAATAAAAATAAATTCATTAAAATAAAAGGCTACTAAAACAATAAAAATAGCGATGATTAATGCTAAGTAAAAATATTTCTTGTTCTTTTTGAATTCCTGCTTGAATTTATTATTGAATTTTAATTTATTATTATATGCAAGTATGCTGCTGTATATTAAGCTGTAAATTCCTCCGATAAAAAGCAAGCTGGCAAGAAAAATCAGACCAATAAGCATATTTTCTCTCCATGTATCTGCAAAAGGAATTACAGCTCCAAGCGCGATAAGAAGCTTGGCATCTCCTCCTGCAAACATTCTTGCATAATAAAATACGTTTGCCAGAATAAACCCTATGGCCAATCCGGCAATGCCAAATAAAATATACTTATAATCTGCGCTAAATGCTGAATAAAAAGCCCTTATCGCTAGCGCAAATATAATTAAGCTAAAGTTAAGCCAGTTTGCAATCTCACGATATTTAAAATCCTGAATAACTGCAAATATCAGCCATATAAATGTTAGTATGAATAATAATTCTATCATCTAATAAATTAGCAGTTTTAGTTTATTAATGTTATTTAATTAAGAAAATTTAAAATAGAAAAGTTTAAATATGTGTATGCACATAAATACACATGACAAACATAACATTAACTCTTCCTCAAGAGCTCAAAGAAGAGTTGCAGAAGCATAAAGAGGTGAACTGGAGCGCGGTTATAAGAAAAGCTCTTCAAGAACACTTAACAAAAATAAGAATAGCAGAAGCTATTGCTTCCAAAAGCAGATTGACACAAAGAGAGGTTAATGAAATATCAAAAATGATAAACCATAATATTGCAAAAAAACTAGGGCTAAAATAATGAAACTTGTAATTGATACAAATATCCTCATTTCTGCTTTAATTAAAGATTCGGCTACAAGAAAAATAATTTTTTATTCTCCAATTGAATTTTGCTATCCTGAAATATCTTTAAAGGAAATAGAAGAAAAGAAAGATATTATAATTGAAAAAACAGGATTAAGCGAAAAAGAGTATAACCTTTTGTTAAATGAAATACTAAGTTTTGTTGTTTTAATTCCATATGAAAATATTGATAATAAAATTAAAGAGGCTAATGAAATATTCGGAAAAATAGATATTGATGATGTAATTTTTATTGCTTTAGCGCTATCTACTTCAAATGATGGAATTTGGAGTGATGATGCTGACTTTGAAAGGCAGGGTAAAATAAGAGTATGGAAAACTAAAGAGGTATTGGAATTCACGGAAAATTCTGATAATGCATGATAGTTTTAAATTAATCTTCTAAAATATACGATATCTTTACCTAATTTTAATGTACAAGTTATTAATATCTTAAATTTAATCTACCCCGTTCTTTTTAAGGTATTCTTTTCGGAGCTTTTTGAAGTTTTATTTCTTTATGAACTCTTTTTTTCATGCTTATTTTTTCTACTTTTTTGCTACTTTCTTCTCCTACTTTTGATTTTAAGGCCAGTTTTTCCTGCAATTCTTTTAGTTCTGATTCACTGGCTTTTTTTCTTTCAGAACCAAGGTTTTCATTATTATAAACCGGGATTATATTTATTATTCCGTGCTGGAAAAGTTCAGTAGTGGCAAGGTCTATTTTTTTTGGCTTGGGCTTTAGTTTTGATTCAAGTTTTTTAGCTATTTTTTTAGCCAATGATAAAGCTGACGAATGCATTTTTGTTGCTTTAATATGATTTTTTGGAATGATTAATACATGGCCTTTAGAAACAGGATTTATTTCAAGTATTGCGATTGCCTGCTTGTTTTCATCTAATTTATATACCGGTATTTTTCCTGAAGCTAAAAGACAGAAAGTGCATTGATTAGCTGCTTCTTTTTCTTCAGTTTCCCTTGAATTTGAAGATTTGTGGCTTTCAGAATCTTCGTTTGATCTTATCAGCTTGTTTTTAATTAGAAACTGTTCTAGTTCTTCGTCTGACATTGCTTCTATCTGTTCTTTTGCAGATTCTCTTTGGTCTTCGGGCCATGATTCCAGCTGTTTAAGCAGCTGGTTTTTTATCTGTTTAATTTGCTCTTGTGTTAGCATATTATTTTTGAGAGTATAGGTATGTTTTTATATTTATTGATATTGATTATTTAATGAAATACAATACTGAAGAAAAGACGATTGTTATTGATAAAGAATTAAATTTATTGGATAAATTTGTAATTACTTTTGTTGATATTCTGGAAAAGTATACAGATTATGTTATTGTATCTGGTTACGTTTCTATTCTTTTAGGAAGGACAAGGGCTACTGAAGATATTGATTTACTTATCCCCGCGTTAAATATTGAGAAAGTTAAAGAGTTATTTAATGAGCTTTCAACTCGCTTTGAATGCATGAATGCATTTAGGGCTGAAGAAGCTTTTTCTCTTTTGGGAGAAAAGATCTCTTTGAGATTTTTTTACCCTGGGAATCCCCTCCCCAATATCGAAATTAAATTTGCTAAAACAGATTTAGACAGATATTCATTAAATAATAAACTAAAAGTAATTATTCGAGATAATGTTTTATTTATCTCTCCATTAGAGCTACAAATAGCTTTCAAGCTATTTTTAGGCAGTGATAAAGATTTTGAAGATGCAAAACACTTATATTTGCTGTTTGAGGAACAATTAGACAAAAGATTATTAGAACAATTTATAAATAAGCTTAATGTTAATAATGAGTTTAGGAGGTTTATGAGTTAAAATGGAACTTGAAGAAGTTAATGTTAATGTTGATGAATTAAAAAAATGGAAGGAAGAAAATAATAGAGATAGAATTAATTTTATTAAGTTTTGGGTTGAGTACATTAAAACACATAGAGATTCTGAATGGAGTAAAGATCAAGGTAATCTAATTGATTCTCAGATTATGAGCGCGTCTAGATTTACTATAGAACAATAATAAGATTTATATACATATTTTCTTTATTGTTTATACTTAAAGTAAAAGAAGTTAAAAAAGAGGCAGAAAATGAGCAAAATACTTGGTTATGTTTTATCTTTGATTGGAATACTAATTTTGGCTTTGACAGTTAAACCAATTAAAGAGACAACTATTGTTAAAACAATTCTGCCGTTTATCGGCTCTATTAGTGATTTATATGTTATAATTGCAGGCTTTGCTGTTCTTGTTGCAGCAATTTTTTTGCTAAAAAGCTCTAGCGGAGGAAAGCAGGCAAAAGAAGTGCCTATTTATCACGGAAAGAATGTTGTTGGGTATAGAAGATTGGGGAAGAAGTAATCCTAAAGTAGATATTTTGAAGCATAGTTAAGGATTGTAGTGCCTAAATACTCTTTATTTTCTTCTAACTTAGTAAAAATTATTTTTTTATTAGAAATAACTAAGTTATCCAATAAAAAATAGAAAGATTTATAAACTTAAATTATATAACTTTCTTTATGGAGTATATAAAAAGAGAAATTGAAGAAGAAATTGAGAAATGGTTAGATGAAAGAGAAGTACTTGCAATAAGGGGTCCTAGGCAATGCGGTAAAACCACTCTTCTTAATAGAATTAAGGAAATTTTATTTAGCAGAGGAATTAAAGAAGCTAACATTATCTATATTGATTTTGAAGATAATTTAACTAGGATTAAATTTGAGGAAAATCCGAAACAGTTTATTAGTTCTTATTTTCATAGCAATTCAAATAGTAATGAAAAAATGTATTTTTTGTTTGATGAGGTTCAATTTATTAAAGAAGCTGGCAAAAAACTTAAACTTATCTTTGATTCTTTTACTAACCAAAAGATTATTATTACCGGCTCTTCTTCTTTTGATTTGACAAGCTTGGGCAAGCACCTTGTCGGAAGAGTTATATTTTTTGATCTTTTCCCATTTAGTTTTTTAGAGTTTTTAAGAG
This sequence comes from Candidatus Pacearchaeota archaeon, assembly GCA_018304985.1. Lineage (GTDB taxonomy): Archaea > Nanobdellota > Nanobdellia > Pacearchaeales > GW2011-AR1 > JACPLR01. The sequence goes on along the minus strand of JAGVWP010000017.1, from coordinate 9,768 downwards.
TTAAGGGGGAAAGGTATGAAAAAATATATAAGGAACTTAAAATTGACTTAAAGAAACCAGAATTAAGAAAAACAATTTTTTTGGACGAGTTGAATAACCTTTTCCATGAATACCTTGCTTTTGGAGCTTATCCAAGAGTTGTCATAGAAAATGATATGAATAAGAAAAAAGAAATTTTGAAAAATTTATTCATAACATATGTTGAAAAAGATGTTGTTTCTTTGTACGGAAACAATTATAGGGATAAAATTGTAATTTTGCTCAAATCACTTTCCGGCGCGCTTGGAGGAGTGATAAAATATGAAGAAATCTCCCAGAATACGGGGCTTAAATACAAGGAAATTAAAGAAATTCTTTCTTTGCTTCAAGACACTTTTGTTATTTCTCAAGTTAAACCATTTCATAAAAACATCTCAAGCGAATTAAGAAAAAACCCAAAAGTTTACTTTGTTGATTATGGATTGAGGAATTATCTGCTTGGCAATTTTGAAAATCTTGATTTTTCATATTTATATGAAAATTTTGTTTATAATCAATTTAATAAACATTATAAAGTCAATTATTGGAGAACAACAACTAAAACAGAAGTAGACTTTATTATCCAAGACTCAAAAAATAACCTTATTCCGGTAGAAGTAAAGTCGACAGCCAAAATTACTCGCGCTCTGAGAAGTTTTATTAATGCTTATGGCGAACAAATAAAAATTGCGCTTATACCTAATACAAATATTCTTGAAGAGAATAAGATTGATAATTGCAAGATATTTTTTATCCCATTTGTTTATCTCTGATTTCGTAATTTCGTTGTTTGTCTTCCATTTATCACGGAAAGAATGTTGTTGGGTATAGAAGATTTGGGAAGAAGTAAAAATAATTTTATAATGCTGCTGATCTAGATCTAAAGTGCCTTAATCTTCTCTCTATTTGCCTTATTCTTCTCTCTATTTCATTACTTGTTGCAGGAGATGATCTTAATCTTGATAATTCTATTTGAAGATCAGAAATTTGTCTGTCTGCTAGCTCTCTTTCATATCTTTTCATATCTGCACCGCTAAAATAAGCATGAATGCTTCTGTCAAATACAAGCATTACAGCTACTCCAATTAAAGTTCCGATATAAATATAATTTGAGAGATCACTAAGTTCTGAAGATTTGGTTACCCATAGAATAAGAAAAATTAATCCAAAAAAGCCCCATACCATCTTCCTTCCTATTCCTCCTAATCCTAAAGTATGAACTCCGTAAGCAATTATTAAGAATGGAAGTATTGTTGTAATTCCTACTCCAATTGTTCCGTAGGGAAGCAAGATTCCGTTTATTAATTGATTTTCTGAGATAAATCTTACTGCAATTATAGATACTATTAAGGAAATTATCATTGCAATATTCCTGTATCCTTGGAATAAAGGCACTCTATCTAAAATCCAGTAGATAACAACAACTAAAAGAATTAATAAAAGGACTTTTGCATAAAAAAATTCGGTTTGTGCATAAGGGCCGAGAAGAAATTCAAATATTGGCCTGAAGAATTCTGTCATCTGATAGATTATTTGAGTCATACCAATACCTAAATCAAGATTTTCAAAAATATTACTCGTTGGCTGAGCTGAAACAAGATTTATTGAGTAAATTGCGATTATAATTAATAATACTGATAAAGTGGCGATTAAAGCAAATTCTCTTTTATTATTCATGTAATGTAGATGAATAATAAGTTTAAAAAGATTGCTTTAGTGAATTGTTTAATTGCAGAAATGTTTATAAATAAGATTTCTTTTAGATAACTATGGAAGGAAAGAGGGTTAAGGTCAATCGTGGTAAAACTAAACTTAAAAGTAAAAAGTTTCAAATTAAAAAAAATATCTTTAAATCATATTCTTTTTGGATTTTAGTAGCTATTTTGGCAATCGCTCTTTTAATCTCAGTCATTAGAATTGTTAATATTTCAGAACCGAGGCTTGCACCTGGAGAAGGTAGAGTGAGTTTTAATGAGTCATTAACTTCTTTTGTTAAATCAACTATTGATTTTTCTAAAAATGCTGGAGAACCTTTATTCAGTGCTTTATTTGGAACTTTTGAAGGCGAAACAGGAGCGGATTTATTTACTAAAGTTTTAGTTTTTTTATTGGTTGTTTTAGTAATTGTAGCAATTACAGATTTAATGCCTCCATTTTCAGGCAGACCTTGGATTCAGGTAGGTATTGGAGTTTTAGTTTCTGTGATTGGGATAAGGTTCCTTCCTGCAGATTTGATTAATCAATTAGCTTATCCATCAAGTGCTTTAGTAGCGACGATATTTGTTGGTTTGCCGTTTTTAATTCTTGGATGGTTATTTACAAAAATGGATGTTGGTTCTGGTTTTAGAAGAGCCGGATGGACAATTTTTGGAGTTATTATATTTATTCTAATGGTTTATAATTGGGAAAAAGATTTTTACTGGATTTATCCTTTGTTTGTTCTCGCTTGTATTTTAGCATTTTCTTTTGATGCTACTTTACAAAAATTTTTGCATAAAGCAAGGGCAGGAAGAACGATTGAAAAACATGCAAGAATTGAGAGAAGTATTCTTATATCCAAAATAAAAGAATTAGAAGAAGCCGAAACTAGAGCTTCTACTTCGACTGAAGTAACAGAAATTAGAAGACAAATTGCAAGGTTAAAAAAGAACCTTAGTTAGTTTTAAAAACTTCTTATATTTAATTTATTAATGAAAAGAAATATTAATCTAATTTTTTTTATTTTTATCTTTAGTTTATTTTTTGTTTCAGCTCAAGTAGAAAACCTAGAAAATTTGCAAAATTTTACTAATAATCTTCCTTCTGATGCTGATTCTATCAGACAGAAAGCTAGTGATTATATTAAACAAGAATGGGATACTTTTCTTGAAAAATATCAAATAGGAAAGATGATTTTATTTGTAAGTGATATTTTTAAGGCTTTAAGCCCTTTATTTAAGATTTTTATTGGATTTGAATACTCTTTATCCTGGGTTTTCTTTCTTTCTTTAGGTGTGTGGTTATCTGCGATTATTATTATATACAAACCCATGAAAGAAATCTTTGAGGCTAAAAAATGGATAGCTTTGTTAATAGCAATAATTATTCCGACGATAGCAACACAAACTGGAACTATTAAGTTAATTATCAATTTTCTTACGCCTTTATGGGATAACCCCTTATCTATTATTTTTTCCATTTTTATAGCAATTTTATTACTTCTTTTATATGGCTTTTTTATTAGTTTATTTAGTAAAAAGTTTAAAAGGGATGATGAGAAAAGAAGGGAAGAAAAAGCAAAATTAGTGGAAAAACTTCATGATATTGAAATAAAAGCAAATAAATAATTATTTTCAAAAGCTAATTCTCCTGAAATCAATGATTTCAGCAGAGTTGACATGAGAAAGTCTATTCTTAACTGGTAAGAAAAACTAAGTAAAAAAGCGATATTTTCTTACTTGGTATGAAAATATTTATAAAGTATACATTAGAAAGATTTAAAAAGATTATAAACTATAGGTTATAATGTTAAAAAATGAACACGAACAGCTTGTAAAAGTAATTAGCTTTTGGAAAGATAGCCTTGATAAAGCAGATCTTTTTGACAGAGAAATAGTCAATGATATAGATGTTAGAAGCAAAGAAGTTATAGACTTAACTGGAGTGAGAAGAAGCGGGAAATCTTCTATTTTAAAACTATTAATAAAAAAACTTGCTCTTTCAGATAATTTTATTTTTATTAATTTTGAAGATCCCTATTTTATAGAGCATAATAATCCTTCAGTCATAGAAGAAATTGTAGAAATTTATAAAGAATATTTTTCACATAACCTTAAATATCTCTTTTTTGATGAAATTCATGTAGTTAAAGATTGGGAAAAAGCAGTTAGGAAGCTGAGAGATAGCGAGAAATACAAGATTTTTATAACAGGTTCTTCATCTAAACTTTTAAGTCGTGAAATGTCTTCATTATTAACTGGTAGGCATTTATCTTATCACATTTTTCCATTGTCATTTAGAGAGTTTCTTGAGTTTAAAAAAATTAGGATTAATACTAAAAAGGATGTAATTCTTAATGAAAAAATGTTATTGAAGGAATTTTCAGAATACCTGTCTATAGGCGGATTTCCGGAAATTGTTATAACTAAGAATAGGCCATTATTAAAACAATATTTTTTTGACATTGTACAAAAAGATATTTTAGCAAGATATAATATAAGGGAAATGGATATCCTGGAAAAACTTGGGGTTAATCTAATTACAAACTCTGCAAAAACATTTTCTATAGATGCTATAAGGAAAACATTTAATATCTCTTTTGAATCTGCTTCTAATTATATAGGATATTTTAAAGATTCTTTTTTAATTTTTGAACTGCCCCAATTTTCTTATTCCTTAAAAACACAACAAAAAGCTCCAAAAAAGGTTTATAGTGTTGATACTGGCTTGGCTAATGTGGTGGCTTTTAGATTTTCTGAAGATAAAGGAAGAATGCTTGAACAATGTGTGTTTCTTCATCTTAAACGGAAATATGGCGAAGTTTATTATTATAAAACTAAAGTTAATGGTGAAGTAGATTTTTTGGTTAAGAACAACCCTAAAGACAAAAAGATTATCCAAACAACTTGGAGTTTGGAAGATAAGGATACAAGAAAAAGGGAAATTGGAAATTTGCTGGTTGCTATGAAAGAATTGAGCTTAAAAAAAGGGTTAATCTTGACATATAATTGGGAAGAAATAATTAACCAGGGAGATAAAGTTATTATTGCTAAACCCTTTTATAAATATATTTTTGAAGATGAACTTAATTAGTTAAAATAAAATGGAAAAAATTATGAAATACTTTTTTGAGAAAAATGGCTTGAAGCAGATAAATATAAAGTTTACTAGTCTATCGGTAACTTTAAACTAACAGCGAGGTATCAGAAGCTAATTCTTCGGAAATCAATGATTTCAGCAGAGCTGACATGGCTAATCTTTCTTAGCTCGTTTTCCAGAGGATCCTGATTGAAATTTTCAATTATTGAAAATGTGAGAACAACTGCCTTTAAGCCAAAAGCAATAGGCTCCTGCTCTACTTTTGCTATTTTTCCTTTATGCCTTTCTATTATTTTTCTTGCTTCAGATTCTATTTCATCCAGGTTTGTATCGGGAGAATCCGGCATTATCCTTATTTTTACAGCTGCGTCTGCCATATAAAAACCTCCACCGGGTTTTTATGAATCCCGGCACCATATAAAGGATTAAAAAATGATGGTTTATAAATTGTTTCTCCCGCCAGACCAAGCCCCCACCACACCCACCCTGAGAAATTAGTTTTTAAAATATGTAGAACAGATTATTAAGTTAAGCAAGTTTATATTTAAAATATCAGTAACTTTCTCTAATAAATTAGGCAAAGATATAACATGATTCAAGAACGAGATTTTGAAATTTATGTTTTTTCTTCTAAATTAATTATTTGTGAGAATATTGATAAAGCATCACCTACTTTCATATTAACTCATTATCGCCCTTATTATTTCATAGATTAACAAAGCTAATGCAATAAAACCAATTATCCATGCTATTGTTCTTAATATTTTTATATTCTTTTTTTTCATATTATTCTATAGTATTTCTTATTTATATATTTACTTACATACCTAAATGCTTAAAAATGCAGAATATTTTTAGAGTTTAGTTTTTAAAATAAAAGGGTGAAAAATGCTTTATAATTATAATCAGTTAATAGATAAGATTTCTCGAGCTTCGGGCTTAACAGTTAATGATATTGATAGAAGAGTAGAAGCTAAATGCGCTAAACTATCAGGATTAATAAGCAAAGAAGGAGCTGCTCAAATAGTTGCTTCTGAGCTGGGAATAAGCTTTGAAAAAGAGAAGATGAAAGTAGCTGAGTTGCTTGGTGGCATGAGAAAAGTGAATATTGCGGGAAAAGTTATACAAGAGCCTATGATAAGGGAGTTTACTACAAAAAGCGGGGTAAAAAGCAAGGTTCTTTCAACAACTCTAGCAGATGAAACAGGAAATGTGAGAACTGTTTTATGGGATACTAATCATATAAAACTATTTGAAGACGGAAAATTGAAAAATGGAGATGCTATTGAAGTTGGAAATGCAAGCATAAGAAATGATGAATTGCATTTGGGAAGTTTTTCAGAGATTAAGCCTAGTAATGAGAAATTTGATAATGTTGTTACAGAAAAAAGGCTGACTGAGAAAAAGATTTCTGAATTAAAATCTGGAGATAATGCCAGACTAAGAGCTGTAATTGTTCAGGTTTTTGAGCCAAGATTTTTTGAAACCTGCCCTGAATGCAATAAAAAAGTTGTAGAGGGCCGTTGTGCTGAACATGGGGAGGTAATGCCTGTTAGAAAAGCTGTATTAAGTATCGTGTTAGATGATGGAACTGAGAGTGTTAGGGGAGCAATGTTTGGAGATCAGATAAAAATTCTTAATTTAACTAATGATGATCTTGCCAGCGAGGAGCTTTTTACATTAAAAAAACAGGAAATACTTGGAAAAGAAGCCGTTTTTATAGGAAGTGTAAGAATGAATAAGGTTTTTAATACAACTGATCTTGTGATTAATGAAATTGAGGAAATAAGCCTTGATAATTTGATTCAGAGTTTGAAGAGTTAAAAATTAATGAGGTTTTAATTTATATATTATCATGCGCTCGCTTCGTTCGCATGTAATCTGTCTGCTGCGTAACCTCGGTGCTCGGTTACTTTGCAGTTATTTTATATAATTGAAATATAAGAATAAATTAAGCAGGTAATACAGAGATTAAGTTAAAACTAGCAAAACCAGTAACTTTCATTGATAAATTATGGAAAGATGTGGTATACTTTCAAAACAATTCACAATCTATTTAAGCGCATTTTTATATTCAATTGCTTAAAATAAAAAGAGGAAAAAGGAAAATGCAGCTTAAAACTCATCTGGCAATATCAATCTTTGTTATCTTGCTTTTCTTGCCTTATATTTCGGAAGATATTAATAAAATTATTTTTGCTTTTACAGCTTTTATTGCAACATTTATTCCTGATGTGGATATAAGATTTTCAAAAGCTGGAAAAATACCATTTACAGGAATATTAAGATTTTTTACAAAGCATAGAGGAATGGTACATAGCCTGACTTTATGCTTGATTATTTCAGTTATTATTGCTTTATTTTTTCCTATTCTTGCCTTTGGTTTTTTTACAGGATATTCTACGCATTTAATTGCTGATAGCTTTACTAAAATGGGAATAAAGCCATTTTGGCCTTTAAAATTTGAAGTAAAGGGTTGGATTACTACTGGAAGCAAGATTGAAAGAGGAATTTTTTATGTTTTTGTAGCTTTAGATTTGGTTCTTTTTACTATTTATTTGCTGTAAAAAATTAAAATTTTAGTATATAACTTATATAATATTAGGGTATTGAGCTGTTAATTGATAAAATATCTGCAGCTTACTCATTAAACTTAGGCAAAAATATTGTGCATTTAGCTAAACTTTTTGAAAATATTGCAATACTTTTATATTATTTATTAGCTTAAGAGGTTAGTCTTTATAGGTTAAGTGGTTTTGACTCGTTTAGATTATTTCCTTCCCATTTCTAAGAATATCTTTTATTAGAGCATCTTCTTTATGCTTCAAGTCCTCATATGAGAAGAAATGCAGCTCTATTTCTTTTTTATTTTTCTTCGATATTTTATTTATTTCTTTTTCAATTGTTTTTTTATCCTTATTTATTTCCCTTTTTTTTAGATGCAATATTACTACTATATCAATATCAGAGCTTTCGGAATAAATAAGCTTAGCATAGCTTCCAAAAAGTATAACTTTTTTTGTAAATTTTAATTCCAGCAATTTTTCTGAAATATCCATGAGAATTATAAAAATATTATAAGGTACGCTTAATTTATGGTATTCCTGCCTTACCTTTTTTATCAGCTCACTTATTTCTTCATTTTCCATATTAACATTTAAAAACTTCTTTTCTTTTTTTATGATGTTTAAATTCAGCATTATATTCAGAGTTTTATCCAACGGAACATTATTCATTTTTGTTTTTTCTTTTATTTCATTTCTAGTATACTTGCTTCCAGGACTTATTAATAAAAAGCTTAATATTTTTACGATATTTTTATTAAAAATATTTGATATCATTTTATCCATTCTTCAAGTTTATTTATATAAGGAATAGCAGTTTTTTCAAGAAATTCCTTTGATTTTTCTTTATATTTTTCTTTCATAAATTCAGATCCGGTATAATATTGGGCTTTTGTTCTTGTTTTTCTGGATTTTGCGAGATCGTTTGCCATTTCAAGAAACTCTTTATAGCCAATTTTTAACATCTTTAATAATGCTTTATCTTTAGTTATTTCTTTTAGAAGTGATATTGTTGTTTTATGAACATTAAAATCTATTTTAATGCCAAATTTTTTTACAATAAATAATTTTGTCAGGTCATGCATTGCATAATATCCAGAAATAATACTCCAGCGTGGGAATTTTTCCAGATTTGCCTTGCAGTGCTCCAGGTTTTCTTTGTATGAATTTTCGAAAAAATTAATATATCTTTTTAATTCTGTTTCTGCAATTCTTGAAATTAACCTTTTTTTAAAATAACTTTCTATATTCATATATATACCATTATTTTGGTATTTATAAGCTTTATTATTATATAAAATACCATTATATTGGTATTTATAAGCTTTATTATTATATAAAATACCATTATATTGGTATTATATTTACCTTAAATTTGGTGAATAAAAAAATCGGAAGATATATATATAATTCCATTAACTTTTAAAATTCAGATTAGGAATTTATATTTAGTAATTAGTGAAAGGAGGTGTGATAAAAAATAATTATGAAAAATAATAACAAAAAATGGCTGCTATACGGATTTATTATACTTGCTATCTTGAATATAGTTCTACTTGGCTACATAGTAATTGGGTTAGGTGGAGGGAATGTTGGATTGAGTCCGTTTCCTTGGGGAGATCAATGTAATGATCCAAATAATCTTCTTTCTCCTTGCACTATTGGAGATCCTGTCGATAATACACAATTGCAAATTCGTGGTTCTCAAATAAAAGATTATATAAATGATCACGAATTAAAAATCTTATCTGGATCAGGTGGAGTAAATATTAAAAATATCAAAATTTCAGGTATAGATTATACTACTAGTCCTCCTAGAGAAGTTCGAGTGGATGTGTTGGTTAATGGAACATTAAGTATTCTTGATACTCTTACTCCCTCGAACGCGAGAACTTCTATTGCCGGGGGAGCTATGGCTCTTTCTTCCCCCTCTAACCGTAGTATGTATATAACTCCAGATTTTATAGAGTTCAAAGATTTTTTAAATAATAAACAAATGTTTTTATCTGATAATGGTATTATATTTAGTAAAGATAATGTTTTTGTTGCTAGATTTAATTCAAATGAGATAAGGCTAAAATCAGTTGATAATCTTCTTGGAGCATGTTCCACTAATAATATCGGGAGCATTAAATATGGGAGAAATACAGGGGATATAGATAGTCATTTTTGGGCATGTATAACTACAACATCTTCTAGTGGCACTATTTCTTATTCATGGAAGCGATTGGATAATTAATTTCTTTTTTAATTTTCTCTTTCTTTTTTATTTTAAGTTTTAAACATACACTATAGAGGGTTTTGAAAAACCTCCGATGAATCTATATACTGCAGTATATAAATGATTAAATTCTCGACGATATTATTTATATTGCCGACGGCAAAAAGA
>JAGVWP010000016.1 GCA_018304985.1 Candidatus Pacearchaeota archaeon | reverse complement strand
GCTGTTTCAACTTACAAAAAAAGATTTTCTGTAGATTTAGATATTGTGATAAAAGAAGATGATTTAATAAAATTTGAAGAATTATTGTTAAAAGAAGGATTCAGTATGGGTTATGAAAAGGATATTGCTCTTTTGTATGGTGAGAACTTCAAGCGTTTTAGAAAAAAGATGAATGATTTGCCAGTAGATGTAGATTTATTGATAAATGGACTAGTTTCAAGAACTACTGATGCAACATGGAGCTTTGATAGTATAGACAAAAATTCTCAAAAAAGAAAATTGGATTATTTGGAATTTTTAACTCCTGACAGAGAATTGTTATTATCTATGAAAATACATAGTGGAAGACTTTCTGATGTAAGAGACATTATCGTATTGATGCCCTATGATAAAGATAAATTAAAAGAATTTTTATTAAGAGGAAATTTAAACAATTTAAAAGCATCAATAAAAAAACAGGCTTCATTTATTGAAAAGCCACAATTTGATGATAGTTTTAAAGGAATATTTGGTATTCAAGCTTATAATCCAAAAGAGATAGAATCCGCTAAAAAATTATTTACGGACTTATTAAAAGAAATTAAGTAAAAATGAAATTTAGAAAGTATATCCTTTTTGATATACTTTGTGTAAACACTAGGAGATGTTTTTGGGTAGGAAAATTAAACACTTTTAGAGTATAAGATTCCGCAAGATTATCAGTATAGAAAAAGTTAAGTTTTTATAGTTTATTTTGCTAATTAAACTATGAAACAGAAATTCAAGAAAATTGGACCTATGAGATTACCTTCCATGCTGTCTAATGGAAAAATAGCTAATTTTAAATTATATACTTATAAATTTCCAAATAAAGAAGAATACTATGTTCTTGAAAAAGGAGAGGTTAAGAACTCTAAAAATCCTTTAGTAAGAATACATTCTGCCTGTAGTTTTGCTCATGTGTTTAACTCTCAAAGGTGTGATTGTAAATATCAACTTGATGAAGCTATGATTAAGGTAGAGAGTGATGATGGGCTTATAATATACGCTTGGTCTCATGAAGGTAGAAGCATTGGAAAATGGGACCATACAAGAGTATATATGGAACAAGATAAGGGACAAGATACCGTTACCTCTTATGAGGTTTTAGGTTTACCAATTGATAAAAGAGATTATGATGATATAATTGAAATTCTTAAAGATTACCAACTTAAACAAATAAGACTACTAACAAATAACCCAAAGAAAATAGAACCTGTAGAAAAATTGAAGATATAACTAATTATAGGTTTAATCAATGATTTTTAGCGGAATATATAACACTAAAATCCATATAATAAAATGTGTTTAAAAGTTTGGTCAAAAAACACATCTACTTTGTGTAAAAGATCAGTTCAAGCTAATAAATTAGGAAAAGGTATTGTGGGATATCAAAAAAATTTGAAGTTATCAATAGATATTTAAATTGAAAAATATTTATTAAATTATGAATTTCAAACCTACAAAATGGAAGGCAATAATTTTTATAGGGATTATTGTTGTTTCATATATTTTGGGTTTTTATTTATTAAATTGTCCTAAATATAAATGCTTACCCTTGGAACTCCGAGAATCATGCACGGAAGTTAGTGTTTATCTTCAAGATTTTATTCCTCATTGCCCCAACTGCGAATGTTATTCTTACCCTAGATTAATTTTTAATATCTTACAGTTATTATCTCCTGGAATCCTAATTTATATCATCTGGAGCTTATTTCAAAAGAAATAAATCCCGTCGCAAAAACCAAGAAAAATCTGCGAAACATTTAAAAACCCCTGACTTCTCAAGTTAATATAAAATGGCAATAGGGAATTATTTATACTCAGACGCAATAAATACTGAAAAGTATGTCAGCGTCGGATAATACTTCTTTTTTGCTGTTTTGTGTGATGATAAATACTTTCAGTAAATGAAATTATTTATTTTTCAATTAACATATGAAGTTCGCAAATCAATAACTTGTGAATGGAGTTGAGATTGAACGAAATCATGTTCAATTAATGAGACGAGTGCGAAATAATTGTGATCCTATGAAGCTGTTAGACGGATAGCTTGGTTTGAGTTGCGATGAAGGACGTGGCAAGCTGCGAAAAGTTCAGGGGAGCTGCATGCGAGCTTTGATCTTGAAATATCCTAATTCGAGAACGATTCTTGCAAAAGAAATTCCGAGAGGAAAGCAAACGCCGTGAATTGAAACATCTTAGTAGCGGCAGGAAAAGAAAATAAATTAATGATGCCCTTAGTAACAGCGAGTGAAAAGGGCATAGGGCAAACTGAATCTCCTTTTGAAAAGAAGGCAGAGATGTGGTGAGAGCTAGATTCTAAGTGTGATATCAAAGTCTTTTGGAAAAAAGCACCATAGAGAGTGATAGTCTCGTAGATTATAACATATGAATTCTCTTAATAGAGTAGTGTCTCCCGATTTGGAGGCATGAATACAGCAGGATTAACTGCTAACCCTAAACATAAACTCAAGTCCGATAGCGCACTAGTACCGCGAGGGAAAGCTGAAAAGTACTCTTAACAGAGGGTTAAAAGACTTGAAATCTAACAGTCACATGATTGTTACTGCCGATCCATGCAAATGGAAAGCGGTTGTAACGTACGTTTCGAAAAACGGGTCAGGGAGTTATTTTTTGTGGCAAGACTAATGAAAAAGGAGTCGAAGCGAAAGCGAGTTCGAAAGAGCGAGAGTCACAGAGGACAGACCCGAAGCCAGATGATCTAATCGTGGGCAAGGCGAAGTTTCTAGAAATAGAAATGGAGGCCTGAACCAGTGTTGTGTGCATGCACTTGAATGATCTGCGATTAGGGGTGAAAAGCCACTCGAATCTGGCGATGGCTGGTTCCAGTTGAAATATGCCTCAGTATAGCCTCATTTTGTTTGTGTACGAGGTAAAGTACGGATAAAGTTTGCAGAGACTTTTGTCTACGGAACTTTTTCCAACTCAGAATTTGTACATTGCTTAAAATGAGAAACGGGGGCAGGGCGTAAGGTCCTGTTCCGAGACCCGAACAAGGGAGACTAAAGTTAAGGTCCCAAAATATATGCTAAGTGTATCAAAAGGCGTCTTAAACCTGAGACACTAGGGAGGTAGGCTTAGAAGCAGCCACCCTTTAAAGAAAGCGTAACAGCTCACCTATTGAGGTTTGAGGCCCTGAAAATGGACGGGGCTAAGCATATTACCGATACTTTAGAGGCACTCAGATGAGTGTTCTGGTAAACTGGCGTCTTTTTTGCGCAGAAGTTTCTTCGAGAGAAGGGATGGAGCGAAAAGGAATGCAAATCCTGGCTGAAGTAGGATCAAATTTTTCCGAGAATGAAAAAGGTCGAAAGAACGCGGTTTCCTCGGCACTAATCGTTAACCGAGGGTTAGTCAGCGCCTAAGACAAATCTTAACTGAGTTTGTCGATGGACATCAGGTTAATATTCCTGAACTGGCTTAATTTGTCATGCTATAGAATCGCTTCCGGATAAGCAAGTTTCCGAAAGGAAATTTAGCAAAGAAATTTATGGATCGTAATGATAAGAAGTAAAAGAATTTGCTAATGAGAATTGCTGGTTCCAGGAGCCAGTGAAAAGTTTTATAGATAGAATTAAGTTAGCTGTACCTAGATCCAACACAGGTGTTCTAGCTGAGAAGGCTAAGACCTGAAAGGTATAACCTGGTTAAGGGAATTCGGCATACTAGCCCTGTATCTTCGGTAGAAAGGGTGTCTATATTTGTCTTTGATATTAGAAGGCATTTGTAGATCTCAGTAACAAGGACTGCCCGACTGTTTACCAAAAACATAGCCGAGTGCGAATCCGAAAGGATGTGTATACTCGGTGAGACCTGTCCAGTGGTGGTGTCTGAAACTCCTTTTCAAGGGAGCTAATGCCCATTAAACGGCGGGCCTAACTATGAGGCTTGGCTTTATAATAATTTAAGGGCCTCAATAAACTCGACTATATGCTGGAACTCCTTAATAATTGTAATAAAATTATTTAAGTTGCATTTTACTCTTTTGAGTGAAAATGAATGCAGCGCAAGGACAATCAGCAGGGAAGAATTTAGAATTAAATGAAGAAATCTTTCATCATCTTGCAGGTTTTGTCGATGGAGAAGGAGCTTTTCCTGTACAAACAAGAAAAACCCCGTGGACAAAATTTGGGTTTACAATAACTCCAGAATTTAAAATAAGTCAACATAAAGATAATGGCGAAATTTTAGGAATATTGCAAAAAGCATTAGATTGTGGAAAGATTTCAATAAAATCTGGACAACCAAATCAATTAGTTTTGGTTGAAAAGAGCAGAAAGAATATTACTGAAAAAGTAATTCCTTTCTTTCAAAAATATCCTTTAATTGTAAAACAAAGACAATTTCAAATTTTTTCTGAAATTGTGAAAAAGCTCAATAATAATGAGCAGTTTACAAAAGAAGGATTTGAAAATATACTAGAATTAGTTTTTCAAAAAAATAAAGAAAGTAAAGGAAAAAGAAAATATTCTAAAGATGAAATTCTAAATAACCCTCAGAGACTGAACGTCGAGGCTAATAATAAACTTTAAATATTAGCATGTTACAGTCCGACTCTTACAGTAATGTAAGTCAGTAAGCTTAAGGTAAACTACGCATTGCCTTAGTAAAATCTAGCTATATGCTGGAAAGTCTGAGAATCTCATGTTACGACGATAAAATTAAACCATAAGTTTTTAATTTTAGTTCGCGTGAAAATACAATGAGTGCAGACAATCAGCAGGAAAGACTGGAAAGTTCATGGATTGTTGGTTTTACAGATGGAGAAGGATGTTTCCATATTTCCATTAATAAAATTCCTGAAATGACTTTGGGATGGCAAGTTCTTCCTGAATTTAGAGTTGTTCAACATGAAAAAGATGAATATGTTTTACATCAAATAAAAAACTATTTTGGTTTTGGAGATGTAAAAATAAATAGAAAAGACTTTCATGGAACAAGAAAAGAATTTAGAGTAAGGGGTTTAGAAAATCTAAATAAAATAGTTGAATTTTTTAAATTAAATAAATTAAATACTTCAAAAAGAAAAGATTTTGAAATCTTTTCTGAAGTTATTGATTTAATGAATAAAAAACAACATCTTACTAAAGAAGGACTTGATAAAATTGCTAAATTAATTTCAGAAATGAATCGTAAACCAAAATTGAACTATTTAGAATCCTCAGAGACTATACGCTAGACTTCATTATTATATGAAGAAGATATAGTCCGAACTGAATAGCGATATTCAGAGCATTGTAGAAATGTAATGCCTTGTTCCTTAGAATATAAAAGTTTAAATATAAGAACATTAATAAAAAGTTATGAAAAATCATCAATATTCATTTCAAGAAGTTGGAGAAATGATAATGTGGTATTCTATGTTTGTAGACAGTATACCAATCATAAAAGATGATTCTAAGTATGGTCATGAAGAGAGTGTTAACTTAATTATTAGTAAAATAGAAGAAATTCCTGTAGAAATAAGGAGAGAATTGCCTTGGACTAAAGGTGATAATTTAGAAAGACTTAAAAAACAAAACCTTGAAAAACTAACAAGAAAAAGTTTTTAGTCAAAATATAAATAATTCTAAGAACATTGTAACATAATTGAGCGTAATGCCTTGTCGTCTGAATGGCGACGTGCATGAATGGTTTAACGAGGTAGTCACTGTCCCTAACCAGAACCTTCTGAACTAACTGACCGGTGAAAATGCCGGTGTCACCTAGTGGGAAGCTAAGACCTTGTGGAACTTTACTGCAGCTTGTTGTTGTAGCTTTTTGAAGAATACATAGAATAAGTAGGAGCGTCGAACCCTAGCTTCGGCAAAGGGGGAGCAAAAGTGTAATACTACTTATTGTTTAAGAAGTTGCTAACTCTCAATGAGGACAGCAGCATGTGGGCAGTTTGGCTGGGGCGGCACCCTGTAGAAAATATATCTATAGGGCACAAAGATAAGCTCATCCAGGGTGGAAATCTGGAGTTGAGTGCAAGAGCAAAAGCTTATCTAACTGTATCTCTAACAGTAAAGGATGCAGAGACGAAAGTCGGTTCTAGCGAACATTTGATAATCTTTAATAGATTACAAATATGACAGAAAAGTTACATCGCTGTCGGCTCTTCCTAACCTGGTGGTGCATAAGCCACCAAGGGTGCTGGAGTTCACATATTAAAAGGGATCGTTAGCTGGGTTAAGAACGTCAACATTTGCAGCTAACGATTGAGAAATCAAGAGCACGAAATTTACACGGCGTTGCATAGCAGCAATGTTATGAAAAATAAAATCAGCTCATATCGGTGAAACCTAAAATCTTTAAAAAATAAAGATATGGCAATACCGAGGGAAGATGATAATTATGAATGCAATCATACTTTCAATAAACTTATTATTGCATTAATTAAAATAATTATTTATCCCCGTAGAGACTTAGAGTTTAAAACTCTGGAGTTCTGCTAATTAAAAATGCAGAGCTAAGACGCTGATCTCCTTTGAAAAAAGCAAAGGATGAAGGTATAGTCCATACCAATTGAAAAATTGGAGTTATATACGTGAGACAGTTTGTATGATATCTACTAGGTGTGTTGTTGTCTGAGTGGAACGAGTCAGTAGTACGAGAGGAACCTGACTTGGATGCCTCTGGTGTAGCAGTTGTTACGAGCAAGCTGCGCAGCTACGCATTGTATGGATAAGTGCTGAAAGCATCTAAGCACGAAGCCAACCGCAAAACGAGACAACTTAGGCCGTTGAAGAAGACAACGTTGATAGAACTGGAGTGTAAGCACGAAGGCAACGACGTGTTCAGCTCGCAGTCACTAAAAGCCACATTTCACAATTATTTCGCACTCGTCTTATTTTTTGTTTTGAAAACAGAAAATATTTTAAAAGCAATAATTCTAAAATAAAGTTTAGATAAATAAACAATATAAAATTTTTCCATGTGAAAAATTTAATTTGGGATGATTCAAAAACCCATTTCTGTAATATTAGCATATAAATACTTAAAAAATACATTAGTTTATAGATTTAGAAGTAAATTATAATGAAAGGTATAAATTTTTTATCATTATCTTATGTCTTTCCCTTGATGCAGAAAAATGACTTTAAAAGATAAATTAGTTACAAGTACTTTAGTTTTAGGATTTATTGGAGCATTAACTCTTCCTCCAAATAGAGATAATACAAAAGATATTCAAGAAATAGAAAAAACCAAAACAGGCGCGCAGCAGGCAAAAGATAATGTTTATGATCAATTCAAAGATAAAGCAGATACAAATCATGACGGACATTTGATCGAATCAGAGTTAAAAAATTCTTATGATACTCTTAGCTTGAAATATGATGCAAGAAAACCCGATAATTTGACTGAAGAGCAAATGAAGAAATATATTGATATTAAAAATAAAAGCAGCGATTATTCTTATTAATATAAGCTATGAAATTAAGCAATTTACTAAAACAAATAAGTAAATAACCTTAAAGCAAGATAAATTTTCCAAAAAAAGGAAAGTTTAATAAAGAAAACCTTGGTTGTCTTTATTATTTATTGTGTAGATTCAAGATTTTGAAATATCCCCATAGCTTTACATGATTTATATGTGAAAGTTACTATTTTTTATTTCTCTTTTTAATTGTTTAATATTCATTTCTTCGCAACTCTCCACATTAGCTCAAAATAATTTTTATATCCTTGAGCAATTTCCCTATTTTTTATTAAAATAGCCAGTGGCTCTGAAGCCCACAAAACTATTGCAACTTTATCTCCGTAAATGTTGACAGAAACAGGGTTTTCATATTTTTCCGGCAGGTATTTTATTTCTGCCAAAGGAATTCTTTTTATATTTCTGTCCTGTGCTATTATTCTTGTTTTTATTTTCTTTGTTTTTCTTGTCTTGTCATACCATTTAAAATAAAACTGCAGAACCTCATATGCTTTTACAGAAGCACCAAGAATTAAAACCTCTTTGTAATTCAGCTGATCTTCAAAAATATTTTTCAATCCCTCTTTTCCTTTGTAAAAATTTGTTTCTTCTTTTTCAATTGTTTTTGCAAATTTCAATGAAAGTTCCTGAACTATTGGCAAGATTAAATCCTGCTTTTCTCTTAATATTTCACTAAATCTTTTAGGATTAGATGCCTGAAAAAGACGACGGTTATTTTTTAATATATATCCTATGATACCTTTTTTTATCAGCATTTCTGTTGTATCATAAACAGTTCTTCTATGCAGACCTATTTTTCTTGATATCTGGCCGGCTAAACTCGGGCCTAAATCCAAAAGAGCAAGATAAACTTTGGATTCGTTATTTGTCAAGCCTGCTTGTGTTAATGACTCTATTATCATAATTAATTGTAATTGTATTTAATATTTAAATCTATTGTTTGTGGTGATAAATATCACCTCATAAAAATAATAATGATTTTTCTTTCATATTTTTGAAAATCTAAATGATTATGGAGGTAAAAAGTAAAATGGATTCAAAAACTGAAAGACAGTTAGTTCAGCTCATAGCAACTGACAGAATTGAGATACCAATATCCAGTATGTCTGGAAAAATCAAGAGGCAGAAGCCTAAATTAGCAAAGGAAATCGACTTAAATCCATGGCAAGGGAAATACCAAGGAGAAAGAGTTTATGGAAAACTTGTAATTGAAGATAAACTTAAAGCGAGAAAAATAAGTGAAGCTGTCGACGAATTTATAACAAATTACCCAAAGCCAGGAGAAATTCTCAGCCAAATGATAGAAGAAAAAAGGTCTGAAAGTGAAACACATTTGTATTTTGGAATGAATGAAGGATGCAGGCTAACATCTGATGACTATATGGGAGTAATGAAGAACTTGGGATTTAGTGAAGCAACTGCAAATGGACTGTATTCTGAACTAATTGATGTGAGCAGAAAAATTTCAAGAAAAAGAAAAGAAGAAAGAAGTGTTTTAATTGAATAAAACTTCTTTTCTTTTTTATTTATTAATTATTTTTTATTTTTTACTAAACTGGTCAAGATATAAATAAGCAACTTACCCATTTATATTAGGTAAAGATATTTCAGGATTTTCAAAATTGTTCTGAAAAGCACACAATAATAAATTTTTCTATGTGAAAAATTTAGCCTCACTTAATGGTTATTTATTATTTTTAATTTTTATAACTTATATTTCAAGAACTAGCCTTTAATTTTTCCCAGTGATCTTCATCAAGAATATAGCCTACACAATTCTTTGAACCGCATTTGCAAGGATGATATTTATAATCTTCATCAAAATCAAAGCTATAATTAAAAGTTATTTCCTCATCGGTTTTTATATCTTTTATAGCAATTATCCAGATTCTATCTTGTATAATTTCAATCTCGCAATTTGGATCGCATGAGTGATTTATTAGCCTTGCAGTGTTATACTCAAAATTCCCATCTATATCATACTTATCATTCAATTCAAAAATATAAACAGCCCCTTTTAAGTTATTTTGTTTAGAAATTTCTTCTTGTATTTTCTCTCTTTTACTTCCCTCTTCTTTTGATATTTTTTCTCCAACATATTCTATAACCTTAGTTCCTTTAGCTATATCTTTAGCTGTATAAACGCCTTTGCCATGAATTTCTGAATCCTTAACATAAATAAATTGATTATCCTTAGCTTGCTGAATTGATTCTTGTTTTTGCTCCATTTTAAGTATTATAATTATAATAAAAATTATTTTTAAAGTTATGCCTAAAAAAATTCTGTTAATTGTTTATATTAAATTTTTTATATGAAAAATCTATCCTTATTTACAGTTATTTAAGTTAAAGTTGTTATTTTAATTGCAGCTCATTCATTTAAGTTAGTCAAAGGTATGGTATGTTTAGAGATGATTTCTTATACACTAGTATTAGTCACATTAACTTCAGTTTGATTTGTAATTGTTTCATTACCTGGGATAGTTTCATTTCCTGGAAGAGTCTCGTTTCCAGGTATTGTTTCATTTCCTGGCAAGGTATTATTTCCCGGAGCAGTATTATTCCCATTTGTTTGATTACCATTGGTTTCATTTCCTGGAGTGGGAGGATTTTGTGAATCAACATATTCTTTTACTAAAAATGCCCACCAAGGTTTTGAAATTTGAATAACCTCGCCTGTTTCTGGGTTTACTTGTCCTTCAACTTTCATTGCAAGCTTGAAAACTCCAAGAAACTTGCCATGCTTGTTTGTCTGAATATTATAAACAACTCTTGGGATGTTTTTATGTTTTGTTTCTTTTAACTCTATTTTTGAAAAATTACTTACATTAAGCCTTTGCTTAATTATTTCTAAAGCTCTTTCTGGCAAGATTTTAATTTCTGTCTCATTATTTGTTGAAAGCTTAACTTTTAATTTAGTCTGATTTTTCTTAGCATCAAATTCTTCTCTAATTTCAAGCTTGGTTTCAACATCAAACTCACTTTCATTGTCTTCATCTTTGTTATTATTAACAGATCTGAATTCTATTTTTCTTTTTAATACTCCATCTTCAGAACTTTCAACAATTCTTGTCTTTACAATTTGGATATTTCCTTCAGCATCAACAATTCTTTTTACTTCTCTTGTTGAGGTGATTGTCTCTCCGTCTTTTGTTCTTTCTTTTGTTTCTGTTTTTATTCTTGAACCATCGCTAATTGTAATCTCTCTTGATTTTTCAATTTCTGTTTTTCTATCGGCGTTATTATCGCTATTTGAACTGCCAGAATTGCTGTTATCATTATTGCTATTTCCCGAATTCCCAGAATTCCCATTTCCACTATTGCCTCTATCTCCATCATTATCAGCTAAAACACTTGTTGATAAGTTAATAAGCAGAATTCCAGATATAACTAAAGAAAACAGCAAAATTAAAGCTAATTTTTTCATTTATTATATAATAAATGGGGATATTTAAGGGTTTTGCCAGACCAATTTAATAATACCAAAAAGGTTTGAAGCTATCAATAAATTTAAATAGAGTTTAATTTTATTTAGTGTAATATGAAATTCATTAATAAATGGTATCTTATTATCTGGGTTATCCTCTTAATAGTTTCTTTTTTCTTTGGTTTTTTATATTCTAGTGTATGTTGGGATGGAATAAAAATAGATCAAGAAATTTTAATGCAAAAATGCAATGTAACCATTCAAGAATATCAAGAGCAAATGAAAACAAATACTTCTTTTTGTCCAGAAGGCCGTCAGGCATATACTGCAGTGGGAGGTTGTAGACCTAGTTGGCCTACTATTTTAGTACTTGTTATTTTTACATCAGTTATATACAATATAATTTATGCAATTGTTTATTTTATTAATAAGAGAAAATAATTATATCTCTTATTCCAACTTCAGCCTTCTTTCAGCAGATTTTAAAATCTTATCTAACATTTGGCTATAATTTATTCCAGCAAACTCAGCTGCTCTGGCAAGGTGGCCATCATAACACCATCCCGGGTTTGGATTCACTTCTAATAATTTTGGAGTTCCTTGATCATCTAAACGCCAGTCAAATCTTGCATAATCTCTGCACTTAAATTTCTCGAATAAAAATAAAGAATCTTTGATAATTTTATCGTTTGTTTCTTTTTGTAATTCTTCTGTTTCTTTTGGTAAATTTGCAGGAACTGATTTAATATTCCAATATGGAGAGTTTTCATACCATTTTGCTTCATAACCACTTATTCTTGGAAGTTTTGGATCAAAATCAAGACGTGAAAAATCTTCTTTTGTTATTGGCAATGAAGTAAAATTTCCGGGGTTTCCAATAACTCCAAATGTTAAATCAGCTCCTGTTAGGTATTCTTGAACTAAGATAGATAAATCACTTTCATGGAGAACATTGGACACTTCTTCAAGAGCTTGTGCTAACTCTTCAACATTATATGCAACACTTCTCTGAGTTATTCCTACACTTCCATCACCGCAATTTGGTTTTACAATAACTGGAAGTCTAAATTTATTTAATTTTTTTGGATTCCAATTTCCTTTTAAAAGTAAGGTTGTTTGTGGAATACCAATATCAGATTTTAATTCTCTAACTTTCCTAAGAGTTTTTAATTTATTGTAACATAATCCCATGGCATATGCTCCAGCACCTGTATGTTGAATATTAAGTCTATTCAGCATTTCCGGAATATCTGCCTCTCTTCTAGGATCATTTTTAAATCCCTCATCACAAAGATTAAATGCAAATGATATTCCTGCTGCAGATTTTCTTGCCTTTAAATCACTTTCTAATGTACTATGATTATCAAAATAAGAAAACGTATAATCCCTAAGTTGAGCTAGCGCTTGTTTAAGCCTTTCAACAGTGTCAAGATCATCTTCATCAAATTTCCCGCCAGGCTTGGCCGAATCTGGCAATCTTGGATCTCCTAAAATTACTGCAATATTTTTCATTTCATTCCATTTCCGGCATTCTTCCTTCTTTATTTCTTCTGCCAGAAGAAATAACATCATCAATTCTTAAAATCATATTTGCAACCTCTGAAGCAGAACTGATTGCCTGAGTTTTTACCTTTAACGGTTCTATAATTCCTGCTTCAAAAGTATCTTCAACATTACCCTTGAATAAATTAAGTCCAAAATGTTCCATTCCTTCATCATGCTTCGCCTTTAATTCTGTAAGAATATCAATCGGATCCAAGCCGGCATTTTCTGCAAGAGTAATAGGTATGCTTTCAAGAGCAGCTGCAAATTCTTCAACAGCCAGCCGTTCTCTTCCAAATAAGCTTTGAGAAAAAATTCTTAATCTCTTTGCAAGCTCAATCTCAATTGCTCCTCCGCCAGAAACAACCATCCCGTCTTTCAAGACAGCTGAAACATCTCCCAATCCATCCATAATAGCTCTCTCAGTTTCATCCATGACATGTTCACTCCCTCCCCTTATAATTATTGTAATCGCCTTGGGATTTATGCAGCCAGTAACATATGTTAAAGTATTCTCTCCTTGTTTAACCTCTTCAACACTTTTCGCGCCCCCTAAATCTTCATTGCTCAAATCATCAATATTGCTCACTATTTTGCCGCCGGTTGCTCTTGCTAATTTTTCCATATCACTTTTGTTAACTCTTCTACAAGCATAAATTTTATTTTTTGTTAAATAATACTGGGCAACATCATCAATTCCTTTCTGGCAGAAAACAACGCTTGCTCCTGTTTTTTTTATTTTATCTATCATCCCCCTTAATGCTCTCTCTTCAGAATCAATAAATCCCTGCAACTGCTCGGGAGTTGAAATGCTGATTTTGGTGTCAATATCCGGATTTTTAATCTCAATTGAAAAGTCAATAAGCGCAATTTTTGCATCTTCAACACTTTTAGGCATGTCTATATTCACTTTTTCCATATCCAAGACTATGCCAGAAATAATTTCCGTGTCCCTGATGCTGCTGCCTTTAATCTTCTCAAGTTTTATATTATTAAGGTCAATTTTGCCAAAATCCTCAATTTGTTTAACAGCCCCAACAATAATATTAGCAAATTTCTCCTTGACATTTTCAACTCCTTTTCCAGTCATTGAAGTAATAGCCACCTGCCTCAAAGTATAATCATCATCAGTAGTTATCCTAGTTGCCAAAGAATTAAGAATTTCAAGCGATTTTTCAGCAGCTATCTGATAACCCTTAGTTATAATAGTTGGATGAATTTTTTTATCCAGTAATTTTTCCGCGTTTTCAAGCAGTTTTCCTGCAATCATAACCGCTGTTGTTGTTCCGTCTCCGACCTCATTTTCCTGTGTTTTGGCAATTTCAACCATCATTTTTGCGGCAGGATGCTCAATTTCCATTTCTTTAAGAATTGTAACGCCGTCATTTGTCACAACAACATTTCCATCAGAATCAACCAGCATTTTATCCATGCCTTTAGGCCCAAGTGTAGTCTTGATAATATCTGCAACTATTCTTGCAGCGAGAATATTATTTCTTTGTGCATCTTGGCCAAAAATCCTCTGGACATTTTCAGGCACGACATAAATAGGTTGTTTTTCTGACACCATTTTAATTCATTCTACTCTGTATATTACAGCTAAAATTTTTAAAGATTTATATACAAAAAATACAGACCAAAATTGCTTAAATTGCCAAGATTAGTAGATTAAAACTAATAAATTATGTAAAGTTATTGTAGCATTTTCAAAATTATTCTGAAGTTATACAATATTCATGCCTAGCTTTTATACTAAATTACTAATAGTTTATCAATTAGCCCATAGGTAAACTAGTGATTTATAAAGCCCATTTCAAACAATAACTGAAAAGAGATAACAATCTTGCGAAGATTATTTAAAGTTCAAATGCCTTAATATTTCATGGAACAGAGAATACGTGTAGGTGATGTAATGACTCGTAACTTTATCCATGTAAAGCCAGAAACAACACTTATTGACTGCGCGAGAACAATGATAAAAAACAGGGTTGGAAGCCTTGTTGTAAAAGAAAGTGATAAGCTTCACGGAATTATAACTGAAAAAGACATTGTATGGGCGCTGACAAAAAAAGCAAACAAAGGTTTTGAGAATATCCCTGTAAAAGATGTTGCAAGAAGAAAAATAATAACAATCAAGCCAGAAGCCAGCATTCACGAAGCTCTTGACAAGATGAATAAGCATAAAATAAGAAGAATGCCGGTAATATCAAATAAAAAAATCATTGGTTATGTAACTCTTAAAGACATTGTAAAATTCCTGCCGGAAGTCTTTGAATCAACAAGAGAATTTGAAAAAATAAAAGAGGAAACAGATAAAATGCAGAAAAGCGAGTCTGCAATGAAAGGTATGTTTCACGAAGACCTATGCGAAGAATGCGGCAATTATGACATATTAACAAATATTGACGGCAGAATAATCTGTGAATCCTGCAGGGATGAGATGTAAAATAAAGACAACCAATGGTTTTCTTTATCAAACTTTCCTTTTAATATAGTCAGGGTTTTCTTTATAATTTTTTTCTGGCATAGAACATTCACTTTTAAATCTTTCTATATGTCATCACTTAATAGAAATAACATAATTAAGATATTGAAAAATTTTTGAACTCTTCTATTATAAAAGATGATACTCCCCCTCTTTTTCATAAACTAAAGCACATCTAAATACATCAGAATCCTTATTTAAAGTTCTCACATAATTCATAACATTTCCTGTCCTCTTAGCAGTATCTTCATTACTAAGACCAGGGCATTTAGTAATTAATGAATACTTTAGACTAACCGCAGGTCTCTTTTCTCTCTCTTTTCTCTCTCTTTCTTTTATAATTCTTTTACTTGTCATAATTCTATAATCATCAGGATATTGAATTGCTTTAACAAGGTTTTCATCAAGTTTAAGTCCAGAAATTCCTTCTTGAACTGAAAGTTCTAAACCTTTTGGAGATTCGGAATCTTCTACAATTCCTTGCATAACTTCTTTTAAATAACTCTCTGAAGCATCACAATCAAAAAATGCGTATGCTTTACCTGGGTTTTCAGATTCCCCTCTTTGGAGGATTAAAAAACGAGAGTTTTCTGTACTAGGATAAACTACATTGCCTTGTCTATCAACAAAAGACCTGTCTCCGGGAATTTCTCTTTTATTTGCCATAGTTTACATAAGCATAACTAGTATTTAAACCTTCTTATTTGTTACTACTTTAAAGAAACATTAATATTTGGTATAGGGTTACAATACCATAATACCATGTATTCCCAATAATCCAAGAAATCCTAATAATCCAAACACCCAGTCCTTTCTAATTGAAGAACTTTTATTAAACCCCAAGAAACTTTAAGACTTCATAAACCAAGAAAGCAGGCCAGACAATTGCCTTTAAAATTCCTAAAACTCCCATCCAAAAACTAGTTGCAGTATTAATAATATAATAAATAGCTGCCCCAACAACTCCTAATCCATAAACAGCTCCTGCAGAACCACATCCACCACAAGAAATGTTATTCCTGATAAATTTATTTTTTATATTATAGTTAATAATTCCTGCTTTTTATTTCTTTCTCTTTTGACTTCATTCATTTTTGCTTTTGGATTTATATTTTAACGATGAATGCAACCAGCCCAACAACAAGGTCGGCGCATACCTCCCCTCATCTTTGATATGGCTTTATTAATTCTAATGTTCCTTGTCTCCGACTTCTTGCCAGAGATAATCCAACAAATCCATTCATTGCGTGCAAGAGGTGTAAGATCTTCCCATGCTACTAGCGCTGCTTGGTTAGAAGTAAGAGCCTTTCGTAAATCTACTGGAACTACATGTACCACCCCCTTAGAAATTTCTTTTTTATTCATTTTATTCTTTAATCTTTATTGTAAGAGAAACATGTTTAAATAACTAACTAAGAATAGCCCTGAAGAGAATCGAACTCCAGAATGCACGGTGTAAATGAATATATCTAAAAGGATATACTTTGTAACAAGCATTTTTTAGGATGCTTTTTGTTATGGCTAAATACAAATTATGTAATGGAATAATCATACAAAATTTTATAAAGGGAGTAAGAAGATTATTTTCATGGATAGATTATATGAAAAAACTAAAGAAAAAATAATAGAAAAAGCTAATGAATTGGGAAAGCTATGTAGAGGTCCAACAATTGTTTATAACGAAGTAATTCAAATACCTGGAAGATCACTAAACATTATTGGAGATGATCATTTTACGCTTTCAATACTTGACCATTTTTATCAAAAGATTTTACCTAGAATCCATGAGAGTCCTTTTTCATGGTATTTCCTAAAAGAAGGTAATCGCCTTTCAGATGGATATATACAGCAGACCAAATCAAAGATTCCTTATGAAGTCCCTGAAGATTACTGGAACTTAGATCCAATGGGAGCATATTTATTAGCAATTTCTAATGAATTTGGAATTTCAATGGCAAATCATATAGAAGACCTTCAATCAAATAAAGTAAAGGATGCTGTAATAAGTAAAGGGTTATCCCCCGATTATGTTGATTGTTTAATTATCCATTTTGAATTAGCTTCAAGAGGAGAGAATAAGCGAAATGAAGAGCTTTTAGAAAGAATAGGAAAGTTAATAGGTAAAAGTAAAGATGAAGTGATTAGGGTTATTAATAAAAGATTTCCTGATTTTTATCTCCCTGGATTTTGTGGTATAATTGAGTCTTCTCTATTTAATGATTTGATAGGCTGCTGGGAGAGTGTTAATATCAGGAATTTAGAAAGGTTACTAGAGGATGAACGAAAGAGAGAAAATGTTTTGTTGTTTCAAGGGTTAGCACATGTTAACCCCATCCTAAGGAAATACCGAGGAACTTAATTTTCATATTAAAATATGGTCCAGAGAGGAATCGAACCTCCGTCATCTCGGTGTAAACTAATATATCATAAAGCTTCTATTATGTTACAAAAACTTTATTTTGAGTGTGATTCGGTTGAACCGAGTTGTTTAGCCCTCTTGTTTAATATGGTCCTTGGAGGAATCGGACCTCCGCCTGTTCGGTGTAAACTAATGTATCCTTTTAGTAACCTTTTCTAACGAGTTGGTTGTTTTTAAGATGATTTGGTTACAACAAAGTCTACCCAAAAGCCAAAACCTTATCTGATTCTTTGACTATTTGATATAAATCTTTCATTGATGAAAGTGGGCAAGTATCTCTGCTGTCTAACTGCCTTGATTTCATACAAGTTCCACAAGCATATATTTGTCCGCCTTTAGAAGTAAATTGGGTAATTTGTTCTTTAACATTATATTTTTCACTTCCAGATTCAGATTCAACACCTTTAGCTAACAAAAAGACATTTACCTTATCTCCTTTATCTAAAGAAAAATTTGCAAGTCTATAAGCATTCCAAACGGTTTCTGGTTCACTTGTGCTAATTATAATCCCAAGTTTCATTCTAACTAAAAAACTCCTTTAAATTTTTAGGCAACCCTCTTAAATACAATAAAGCCAATGGAGCTGCCCAATTCGCAGTTCTCTCAACAAAATCCCATACTGGTTCTCCTGCAATCGGCCTGATAAGTGCAGTAGCAAATGCCCATACACTCGCCCAAATAAGAATTGCTCTAATTGGTTTTATTAAAGCAGAAACTGCAACTAAAATATCCAAAACTCCAATCAAAGGAAGCAGCACTATAGCATTAGCTTCAGATATACCGACAGAAGTAAAATAAGGAATCCAACTTTGTTTACCTAACAAAGCAAAAACTCCATGTCCTAAAAAAGTTCCAAACACTGCTATTCTTAATATCCATTCAATTTTTTTTAAATTTTCTTGTTCCATTTTTTCAATTAAAAATACCTCCAAAACCAATATTTTTCAAAAAGTATTTTGCTTAAATGCCAAACACGACTTGGTTTCTTCATATTAATCTCTCTTTTTTCAGCATAAAAATTACCTCTTGCAAATCCAGCTTTACCAAATCCGATTTCCAAAAAACATAAACCATCGCCCTTAAACTCTTTAAGAGAATTTTTTCCCATTATTTCCGATGCTATATTATTAGCAACTACTTCTGCTTGGTAATGAGCAAATACCCCGGCTTTAGGCAGCATCTTTCCATCAGGCAATTTTATTGAATTTATGTCACCTATAGCATAAATGTTTTTCTGATTTGTTTCTAGTGTTTCTGCATTAACAGGTATCCACCCTGTTTCACCAGTTAGCTTGGAATTTTTAACAACATCTGGTGCTTTATGATGTGGAACATAGATTAACATATCGTATTGAACTTTTTGATTGTTTTCAAACATTATAATCTTATTTTTTCCATCAATAGAATTAATTTTCTTTTCAGGATTAAAAATTATTCCTCTTTCTTCCAGCATTTGTTTTATTGCTTCACCTATTTTCTGCCCAGCTACTGGCATAGGCAAAGTTTCAGGTGTAAAAATTTGTAAATTTATCTCCTTCCTTATTCCTTTCTTTTCAAAATAATAATCAAGTAAAAATGCAGCTTCGTAAGGCGCAGCCGGACATTTGAAAGGCAAAGAAGAAATAACAATAGCAACTTTTCTTCCATTAAAATTTCTTAGAGCATCTCTCAATCTTTCAACATCCTCAAATTGATAAAGGTTATATTCGCTATTAGATAAACTTTTAATTTTCTCAGAAGCAAGTTCTGCGCCTAAAGATATAACAAGATAATCATAACTAAATTCATCTCTTGTCGTTTTAACCATTTTCTTTTCTGGTTCTATTTTTGTAATTTTATCATTAACAAAAATAATTCCTTTTCTTCTGAGAAGCTCAAGTGGTTTTTGAATTTTTTCAGGTTTACGTAAACCCAACATCAACCATGGGAAAGATGGATAGAAAATATGCTTTGAATTTTTATCAATTAAGATAATCTTATGTTCTTTTCCTAATTTTTTCTTAAGCTCATTGGCAACAACTAACCCCCCCATTCCTCCTCCTAATATTAATATTTGTTTCATCTTCTCTTTTTATTATCGTTTTGTAATTGTTTAATTAACCATAAAATAAATAAAATTAGTGCCACTAAAATCAAAGTCATAAATAAGAATCCAAAAATCCACATGCCTCCGAAACCATAGTTCCAATTGCCCATCATTCCACCAAGCCCAAACATTCCAAAAAGTAAAAATACTGCTACAGCGATTATTATTCCAATTAACAAATTATTATTGTCTTTCATTTTGTTTTCTTCATTAATCTTTTTATTTCATCAACTACATAATTTATCTCATCTTCCGTGTTAAATTTTCCAAGACTAAACCTAATTGCTCCTAATGCCAAATCCTTAGGAACATTCATTTCTATTAGAATTTTAGATGGCTCTTTTACATTATCATGGCATGCCGAACCTGTAGATAAAGCAATATCATTCAATTTAGATAACAATTCCGTGCTGTCAATCCCTTTAAAACTAAGATTTAACGTGTTTGGTAATCTCTCTGTAAGATGTCCATTTAATTTCACATCTACTACAGATTTTAATTTTTCATGCAATAAATCCCTCAATCTTTGAATTTCTTTATTGTATTTATCCATATTTTCCAAAGCTATCTGGCTTGCCTTCCCCAAAGCAACAATTCCTGCAACATTTTCAGTCCCAGCCCTCTGCCCAAATTCATGATTTGCTCCATGAATCAAATGCTCTAATTCAACCCCTTCTCTTATGTATAATGCTCCCACCCCCTTGGGTGCATAAAATTTATGACCTGCAATTGACAATAAATCAATGTTTAATTTATTTACATCAATAAGTATTTTTCCAACAGATTGTGCTGCATCTGTATGAAAATAAATATTTTTTTCCCTTGCAATTTTTCCAATTTCTGCAATTGGCTGAATTGTCCCTGTTTCATTATTAGCATGCATAATTGAGATTAATATTGTTTTGTCAGTTATTGCCTTTTTAATCTCGTCTAAATTAATTCTCCCAGATTCATCCACACTAACATATGTCACATTAAACCCCTCTCTTTCGAGATATTTGCAGGGATTTGTTATT
>JAGVWP010000035.1 GCA_018304985.1 Candidatus Pacearchaeota archaeon | reverse complement strand
CTCTCTTAATAATTGTTCATTCAACACAAATGAACAAAGCTTTGCCCTTAAAAAAGACAAGGCTTTTTAATATTAGAAATTCTATAGATTATATACTAAGATTTAGCTAAACACACAATAGAAATTTTTCATATGAAAAATTTAGCCTGATTTATATGTTATTTATGATTATTTGAGTTAAGTTTATAATATCATTTTAATTTATATATATGATATGGCAGAAATATACATAATTTCTGGGGGACCTGGAACTGGAAAAACTAGCACAATTAATAAACTTTCCAAAAGATTCAAAGTTATTCCCGAAGCTGCTAGAATAGTCGGAGATACTTACTCGGAATTCAAGGGGAAATCCATCAAAGAAATTGAAATGTCAAAATTTCAAAGGCAGATATTTGAATTTCAAAAAAAGCATTTAATGAGCATTCTAAAGAAGAGATTGTTTTTTCAGATAGGGGTTTTGGAGATACTCTTGGGTATTATGAATTCCATAAATTAAAAATTCCAAAAGATGAATTTGATTATGCTAAGAAATTTAAGTGCCCTAAAATCTTTATTTTAGATTTTCTTAAGGTTTATGAAAAAGATAAATTAAGGCAGGAAAATATTAAAGAGCAAAGAAAGATTCATAGGTCGATTATAAATATGTATAAAAAATTAGGATATAACCCTATTATTGTTCCCTTTATGACAATTCAAGAAAGAGTAGATTTTATTCTAAAGAGAGTTTAAAATTCTTGGAAATTATTCATGAATCTCGCTTTCTTCGATAACTATTTCTAAACTTTGATTTGATTTTGGTAATTTAAATATAATATTAATTATATCAACACTAGTGGAGAATTTTTGAGCCCAATTACTTCCATTAATAGTTGTTTGTAGTTTTTTATAACATTCCTTTCCCCATACACTAAATTCTTTTAATCCTGTATAACATCCCCCAACTTGCAATTTGTTTCTTTCATTTAATATAGCTTTAATTCCATATACTTCAGGTTCAATCTGCTGTATTTGTTGTAAAACTGAAATTACCTCTTCGGGATCATAATTATAGCCAGTTAAGGTCTCTCTAAAAAATCCCTCCACAATTTCTTCTCGTGTTAACATAATTACTTGTTATATTAATATATTTTTAAGCATTTATATAGTGATATTGAATCATTATCTTTATAAAATACCTTTTTCTTTTTATATTTATGAAATCAATTCAAGTGAAAGATGTGAAGATAGAATGGCTTGGGCATTCTGGTTTTTTGATAACAAGTCAGGATGGAAAGAGAATTGCAATTGATCCTTATAATATTAGTTCAGGAATTGAAAAAGCAGATATTATATTAATTACTCATCCGCATTATGACCATTGCAGTGTTAAAGATATCGAGTTATTATCTAAAGAAGGAACAGAGATTGTTATACCTATAGGCGGGCAAAGTAAAATAAATAGAATTGAAGGAATTAAAATTAATATTTCTCAGGTTGGTTTTAAGTTAAAAGTTCAAGGGATTAATATTTATTCGTTTCCTGCTTATAATATTAATAAGACATTTCATCCGAAAGAAGAAGACTGGATGGGGTATATGTTAAAATTAGATAATGTGATTATTTATCATTCAGGAGATAGTGATAAAATTCCTGAAATGAATAATTTAGTTTATATTGCACAAGAAGGGGAAGATGTTATTTTATTGCTTCCAGTATCGGGAGAGCAGGTTATGGATGCTAATGATGCTGCTAGCGTTGTTGAAGCAGTAAAACCTGCTTTAGCAATACCAATGCATTATGGTTCAGGAGTTGCTGGAAGCGAAGAAGATGCTAAAAAATTTGTTGCATTATGCAGGGGAAAAGGCATAAGGGCAGAGATTTTGGAAAAATTAAATGGCTGAAAATAGATTTAGATATTATATTAATGAATATGCACTAAATATTCTTTTTGCAAGTGTTTTGTATGCAGGATTTTTCGGTTTTGTATTTCCAAAAATTATGGATGGCATGATTAATTATGGATATGAACTTTTTCCTGAATTTAATATTACTAGAATTGATAAAGAAAAGATGGGGGATGAAGAGGTTAGGAAAAAAGTTAATGAACTTGAAGATATTCTTACTTCTATGGCTGAATTAGACTTGGAAAGAAATTTAGGTAATTTGTCTGAAAAGCGTATGGAAGAATATGAAGAATTGCTTACACAACTTTCGCTTTATCAAATTGAAATCAAATAAATTTTATGAAAGATTTTAAATACTCTTTATTTATCGTTTTTTAATGGAACAATCAGCTAGAAAGCCCGAACATATACAAACTGTTGGAGTAAGAATTGTTTCCAAAGATGTATTGATTTTTAGAGATATTATTGATAGCCCTTGCGATTCTTTTATTTATGATAATCTTGTTTATCCTATTATTAAGGGAATAAAGGAAAATATTTACAAAGATGGAAGCTACTTGGTATATTTATTTCGTTCACCAGATAATTTGGGAAATATTGCGGATAAAAATTCATCAATTTGCTATAAAATGTATTCTATAGCTAAAAATGATGATAGGAAGATAGTATCTCATTAAATAATTCTTTAAAAAACTCTATTTTTCTTATATCTTTCATAAGAATAAACTATATAAATAAGTGATTTGTTGCTTTTGTTAATATTGACTGAAAGGAGGTATAATAAAAAGAGATGGTATTGGATTTTGCAAAAGAGGCGATAGAGCATGCGTCTACCCATAGCATTAACTTTGACGAATTAAAAGCTGGAAAGGCTAATATTAAGGTTTTTGGAGTGGGTGGAGCTGGATGCAACGCTGTTACATGGCTTTTTAACAAAGGAGTTTCAGGAGCAACTGTTTATTCTGCAAATACAGATGCTTTACATTTAAGCATTAGTAAATCTGATGAGAAAATACTTATAGGAAAGGAATTAACAAGAGGGCTTGGATGCGGCGGATATCCTGCAAAAGGAAGAGAGGCTGCAAAAGAGTCTTTGGCTGAAATTAAGAGATCTGTTTCAGGAGCTGATATGGTTTTTATCATATCTGGAATGGGGGGTGGAACCGGAACCGGAGCTGCGCCTGTTTTTGCGCAGATGTCTAAAGAAACTGGAGCTGTTGTCATAGGAGTTGTAACAATGCCTTTTGAGTGTGAAAAATCGAGAATTGACAAAGCAGAATTTGGCCTGCAGGAATTAAGAGATACTGTTGATACTTGTATTGTTATTGACAACAACAGGCTTGTAGATATTGCCGGAAACCTGCCAATTGAACAAGCATTTGCCGTCGCAAACGAACTTGTTAGTACAATGATAAAAGGAATCGTGGAAACAATTACCTTGCCTTCATTGATTAACCTGGACTATGCGGATGTTTCAGCTATTATGAAAAATGGCGATGTTGCGGTTATTGGTATTGGAGAAAGCGACACTCAAAACAGGGTTGATGAGGCTGTAAGGCAGGCTTTAACACATCCGTTATTGGATGTTGATTATAGAGGCGCTTCAGGAGCTTTAATACACATAACCTGTGGCCCGGATATGAAATTAGAGGAATTCAGCAATATAGGACAGCTAATTACTGAGAACCTTAATCCAGAAGCGCAAGTTATTATTGGAGCAAGAATTAATAAGGAATTCCAAGGCAAGATAAGAGTCATAACAATTATGACCGGAGTTAAATCTCCTTATGTGCTTGGAAGACCTGCATATGAAGCAGCTTCTGCTAGACCTCAGATATCTGATTTAGGTATCCAGACATTCCGTTAGGTAAGGAAAGAGTTTATTTTATTTTTTATTTTCTTTGCCTTTTTTATTTTTTAGAATAATAATTAAATAGAAGAGAGTTTTATTTAGTATATAGATGGATATAATAGTGTTGAAAAAACATTAGACGAATATTTTAGATATCATCCAGATCGACTTACTACTTTTGAAGCTGATCCTGAACAAGTGCAAAGATTGCATGCACATATGAGAGATTTGGAATTAGAAGGACAGACTTTTGAGATCATTTTAGGAAATAGAAGAGCTATGTTTTCTTATGGCTTATTTATAATTAATAATACACTTGTAGCTTAAACATTAAAATTAGGCAAGAATATAGTAGGATATCAAAAATTTCTGAAAATACTGCAATAATTTTACCTGGTTTTTAAGCTGGATTATGTAATTTTAGTGGATTAATTAATTCTTAACAAATTTATATTTTTTAATTTAAACCTTTCTTTTTTACTTCCATAGAGCTTAAAAATCCCTAATACTTAGGGATTTTATGGAAAATATGACAAAAGAAACTCTTGATGAACTGGACAATGCCAGAGATTTGGAGAATATGAAAAAAGTTGAAGCTGCATTGTTTGTATCTGGCAAGTTTCTTTCAACACAAGACTTAGTTGCGCTGACTGATTTAAATCCTATACTTCTTAGCCAGGTGTTAAATAAACTTGTTGAAAAATATGATGATGGTTCTGCTCTTGAAATAGTTAATAAAGGAGAATTATGGAAAATGGATATTAAAAGAAATTATATTAGCGTTGTAAATAAATTAGCTACAGGAAGCGAGGAATTTAGCAGAGCTGAACAAGAAACTCTGGCGGTTATTGCCCATAAACAGCCAATGAAGCAGTCAATGGTTATTCAGATGAGGGGAAATAAGGCTTATGACCATATTAAAAGATTTACAGAGCTTGGGCTGATAAAAAGCAAGAGATTGGGAAGAACAAGGGAATTAAGTTTAAGCGACGATTTTTATGATTATTTCAGCGTTAAAAGTGAAAAAACTGATAAAAGTGAAAAGATAGGGAAAATTAATAAAGTGGAAGAAAAGGTGGAAGAAAATAATTAAGAATTAAATAACAAGGGATAAAATGGGATTAAATTTTGTGGAGTTTGTGTTTTTCTTTTACATGTTTTTAGGACTTTATATGCTAAGTTTTTTTGTGATTGTTTTTCTAAAAAACAAAAAAGATCTTTTTAATTATCCTGAAAGCAATGTTGAGGGAGTAAGTATTGTTATGCCGTGCTATAACGAAGCAGATAGTATTGGAGAAGCAATAGAATCCTTGCTTTCTTTAGATTATCCTAAAGGTAAACTTGAAATTATTGTTGTTGATGATCATTCTAAGGATAATTCTGCCGAGGTTGTCAGAAAATATACAAAGAAATATAAAAGTGTTCATTTAATTGTTAATTCAAGGAATTCTGGAGGAGCTGCAGAGCCGACAAATCTTGGAGTTAAAGCAGCAAGATATGATTATATTGCTGTTGCTGATGCTGATTCAATGCCCAAACAGGATGCATTGAGAAAAATGATAGGATTTCTTCAAAACGATAATAGTGTTGGAGCAGTAACATGCTCTGTTTTAGTTAAAAATCCTGAAAATAATCTACAAAGGATACAGGCTGTTGAATATTCTGTAATTGCATTTACAAGAAAACTTTTGGATATGGTTGATGCTGTTTATGTAACTCCCGGGCCCTTTGCACTTTACAGAAAAAAGACTCTTTTTGAAGTTGGGCTTTTTGACACTAAAAATATGACACAGGATATAGAAATTGTCTGGAGGCTTTTATCTTATGGATATAAAGCTAGAATGTGCTTGGCAACCAGTGTTTATACAAAATCTCCTAGCAAGTTTAAAGGATGGTTCAGGCAGAGAATTAGGTGGAATATTGGCGGGACACAGACCTTACTTAAATATACTCCATTAACGCTTAAGAAAGGCATGCTTGGAGCTTTTGTTATTCCCTTTTTTGCAGTTTCTTTATCTTTAGGATTAATTGGATTGAGCTTATTTTCATATCTGCTTGTTAAAAGAATTTTGGTTACTTATTTTGTTACAGGATATTCTATTTATGCAGATGTTGCTCTCGTTCATTTTCAGAATCTTCAGGATGTTACATTTGTTCCCTCACTCCTGAATTACTTCGGCTTTGCGCTTTTTATTCTTGGAACTTATTTTACTTTATACGGCTTGGCTTTTATAAAAGATAAGGAGCTTGGAAAACATAAGGTTTTTAACATTTCATTCTATATGATAATATACCTTGCGCTTTATCCTTTAGTATTAATAGTTTCGCTATATAAATTTGCAAGGGGGAAATATTCCTGGTAAATAAAGAACATGAATAATAAAAATAAACCTTTTGAAAGACAAGCAAAAATCCTAAAGGATTTAAAGGTTTCCAAACCTTAAAAGAATATGAATAATAAAAATGCATTTTGGCAGGCTTTGATATTTACAATTATAATTTTTGTAGTTGGCTTTATTTTTGGATTTTTTCTTGAAGTTTTTAGGGGAGATAAAATGGAATTAGTTTTACTTAATTCTGAAATAAATTTGTTAGACGAGCAATTAAGGGCAAATACTGGAGATTATTTTAATATAACCTGTAATGAGACTAAAGAAGGACTTTTTAATTTTGCAGATAGGATTTATTATGAAGCAATAAAACTTGAGAAATATGAAAATTCAGAAAGGTTTAGTGAAACCCTATTTTTGATTCATAAAAGATATGATTTACTTAGAATGATGCTTTGGAGTGAGAGCATTAAAGCTAAAAAAGAATGCACAAGTGATTTTCATACAGTTGTTTATCTTTATGAATATGATATTGAAGATTTAGGCAAGCAATCGAAGCAAGTATTTTTCTCGAGGCTTTTATTTGACCTTAAAACTAAAAACCCGGACAAAATTCTTTTAATACCTTTAGCAGTTAACACTGAATTGGATTCTGTGAATTTATCAGTTAGAAATTATAATATCTCTACCTATCCTGTAATAATTGTTGATGAGAAGAAGATTTTTATTGATGTTATTAAATTTGATGATTTTGAGAGAGAAGTATTAGGCAGTAAATAAATATAAATTACTATTTTTAATTGATAGCTGTTCTTTTTTACCATTTAAAAGACTATACAAAAGAATAAAAATAGCACTTTTATATATTTTTCATGGAAATTCAGTTAAATGACGAAAAATGCGCAGTTTGTGGAGTGGGTTTTGATCTTGTAGATGCTATAGACGGGCATGAGATTATAAAAGCCTGTTTTAACTGCGCTGAAAAAAGCAAGTTTCCTATTATTCAAAGGCCAACTCAAGAACAGATAAACAGGGCTAATAGGTTTTACGGGGTGAGAGACAGGTTAATGGTTAACAGGCCTGATTTAAAGCAAATAGCTGTAAGGAAAGAGACTCCTGAAGACAAAGAACTGAAAAGAGTTATTGCTGAAAGCGCAAAATTGCAGAAATATGAGGAGCTAATTGATAATTTTCACTGGAGCATTCAGCAGGGAAGAAGAATGAAGAAATTAAGCCAGAAACAGCTCGCAGAAATGATTGCAGAGCCAGAAGCTGTTGTTAACATGGCTGAGCAGGGAAAGCTGCCTGAAGATTATAATAGAATTATAAGTAAACTCGAGCAGTTTTTAAAAGTGAAACTAAAAAAACAGGAAGATAAGCCAGCTAATGAAGAAGCAGAACAAAATCAGGAACAATCAGAGGGAGAATTTGATATTAGGAAAGCAAATTTCTTTAAAGTAACTACAGGCTATTTAAAATCATTGAAAGAGAAGATGGTTGGAAAGCAGGAAGCTAAGGAAGAAAAGAGAGAAGAGCAGGAAAAGATGTTGGAAGATGAGAAATTAGCTGAGAGTGGGGAAATTAAAGGTTAGAAACTTAAGATGTATAAATAAAGCAATAATACATTATTATTTCAAGAGCAATTTTGAATCATTACAATTCTAAATTTTTCTATGTGAAAAATTTAACTTGATTTTTAAGTAGGTTAATGTAATTAATTGTAATATTCAGTAGCTTCTCATTAAAATCAGGCAAAGATAATATTTATTTTCATAATAAAGGTTTCAGGCTATGTGTAAATCCTAATCCATAAATTTTGGAGTTATTTTCCATTCATACTTGGCCCTATTCAGAACATTAATATTATGATTAATCCACCTCAATGTTTCTTCGTTTATTCTCGAGGATTTCAGGCGAGAATAAACCTTATTTCCATGCAGTACTTTCTTGCTGTGATTTGTTGATTCAACATTGCTTCTTTTATGATAATGTTTTCCATATTCTTCTGGATTATTTTTTGAGTCCAAGTTCATTAATTTCCAAGGCATGCATCCTCTTGATTTACCGCTCCAATTTTTCCAAACTTTAAAGTAGGGCTTTGCCCCTACTTCATTTATCTTCTTGCAATTTTCCTTGCACCAGTATCTTCCATCTCCACTCCATTCATTAACATGAAAATTTTCAGATGTTTTATCGGCGTGTTCTCTGAAAATTTTATTGTCATTACCAGATTTTAATTCAACATTAAGAGAAGGAACAATATTGCTTTTGACTCCAGTTGTAATATGAATTGTTAAATGATCTCTCTTCTTAATTTCTTTTTTACATCTAATACTATACCAACTTGAAAATAAATTTGTCCTTATTCCTGTTGCATCAGTTGCAAAATCATGCTCGATAACTAATAGAGGCTTTGAACTCTCCTCTATCAGTTTGTCTAAAATTATTTGCAACTAATTGCTTTCATTGTAATTTGATAAAGTCTTAAAACATGGAATATCGATGGATATTATTCCAAATTTTCTAAGCAAGAGGAGAAAACATCTTGCTCTTCTTACAGATAAATTAGGAAATTTTTTCCATATGCCAAGATTTCATAGATTTAGATTTGAAATTTCATACGGAAATATGAATAGTGATGAATTCGAGCAAAAAGGCAATTCTGTATTTTATCAAACTGAAACACTTCCGATGATATAATTATATTTTTAAGAGCATTTATAAATTATAGATATAACTATTTAATATGGATCCAAGAGATTATTATAAAGGGACTGCATGTATACTTTCTGATAGTTATGAACCTCTTAAGACAGAAGATACTAATAGTAAAGAAGATGATTTTATGACCACTGAACAAGAAGCAGATTATGTTCATGATATCCTTGTAGTTCTTGAATAAAATTTAAGTAATCTTTTTCTAAACTTATTCATAAAAAACATTTAAATTCCCATTTCCATTATATTGTTTATGCTAAGAAGAATAAAAGAGAGAATAAACCCAAGAAAAGCGGGTGAGAAAGCAAAAGAATCTGTAAGAGCTTTCAGAAAAGAGTTTAGAACATCAATGGCCGGAGCAATTGTTGCTGCATTTGGATTTCTTATTGCATTAGTATGGAAAGATGTAATAACTCTTTATGTAAATAATGCCTTAAAAGTTAATAATATAAACAGCGAGCTGGCTTCTGCATTATTTGTAACATTTATAGCTGTTATCGGAATCATGATTGTCAGCAAGGTTCTAGCAGATAAAACAGAAAAAGATATTAAATCTGCAGCAGGTTAAATATTATAAAAGCATCTCAAAACTGTTCTGAAATCATGCCATATCTTTACCTTATTTAAATGAATAAGTTAATGAGACTTGTAATTTTAACACATTTAATTTATCTTAAAAATAAGGATAAATTTTTCACCTAGAAAAATTTGAGGTTGTGTAATTTTCAAATATTAATCTTTATCAATTAATCACTTCTTAACTCTTCCAAAATACCGTCAATATTTATTTCAAGCATTGTAACAGGCATTTTTATCTTGAAATTATTAAGTATTTGCGGATGAACCTCTCCAATATAACCTATGTTCATGCTATTAAACTTAATTTCAGCAACTCTTCCTTCAATAAAATAACTTGCTTCTTTGGCATTTACGATATCTAATTTAATATTCAGCATTTTAGAAAGATAATCTAATATCTGCTTTGCTTTTGTAAAGTTTCCGGGAGCTAAAGCAAAAGCTAAATGCTCTTTTTCTTCAATTGTCTTGTTTCCCTGATGAAAAATTCTCCCAATCTGGAATATTTCCTGCGGATATTCAACATCAACATTTTCACTTAATATTTTTAACATATAATGGCTTAAGTCATTTCTTAAAATACTATACTCTGTTTTTGAATCCGAAACTTCAATTGCATTAAATATATTCAATCCCGTTTTCTTAATTTGATCATCTTTTGTTGTAAGATGATAACTCGAAGTTTCGAGCAATCCAATTCCAATAAGCGCCTCTGCTATTTTCTTTTTAATAATTTCTTTTTTATCCTTCTCTCCAATTGTTGATACTTGAAGTATCTCAGGAATGAAATTCTGATAACCATAAGCAATTGCAATATCCTCAATTAAATCAACCTCATGCAAAACATCAACTCTATAAGCAGGAACTAAAACACTTTTATTTTTATATTCATAACCCATTTTTTCAAGGTATCTATTAACTTCAGCTTCTTTTAATTGCAATCCAAGAAGCTTGTTTACATTATCTAAATTTATTTTTATAACCTCAGGGTTTAAATCAGGAGTGTTTACTGTTTTATTTCCGTATTTTAAATTCATGCTGTAAATCTTGCCGCCCATTTCTGCAAGTGAATAAGCAACAATATTAAGTATTTTTTTTAGAATATTAAAATCAAATCCAGAGCATTCGATAAATACTTCTTTAGTTTCATTGCTTATTTTTCCTGTTTTATGCGAATTAATTATAGGTGGCATGCTTAATACTTCATTATTAGCATCTGTAAAAACAGGATACAAGCCATAATTCTCAAGCAAAAAACCGTATTCTCTTCCAGTAGGATGCTGGGATAAAATCTGTCTTCCATTCATCTCTTTGCTAGCTTCTAAAGGAATAAACTTAATATCTTCTGGCTTTTTTGCCTCAAATTTAATAGGAAGTTTGATTTTCTCCAAAGGATAAATTCCAATAGCTGCCTTTTTTCTCTTTCTTCCAAGCGTGGCATGAAGCTTTTCCTGTATGTCAATTATTTCCTTAATTTTCTCGTCATCAAACATTAAATTCTTGACAATAGCGCAGGCAGTAAAAGGCCTTACTTTCTCAACACTTTTATCAATAATAACAGAATAATTGTTCTCAGGCTTTTCAACTTTAACCTTTATCAAACCAGTTTTTCCTTTTCTGCTTGAAAAAGCCAGGAATGAATTTTTGAAATTTCCATAACTAAGTAAATCCGGCCGGTTTGGAAAAATCTCAACATCAATTTTATCACTATCAACTGCTTCAACAGGAGTTCCAAACATCGCTATCTTATTCTCCATTTCCGCATTAAACTTCCCTATGTCTTTTTCAAATCGTTTTCTTGGTATGCTTAGTATTGCCATTTTTATTTCTTATATCTCTTATTCGCCATTATTTCTTGAATTTTATCTAATTTATTATCTATTTCCAAAAATTTAATATTAATATCACTTTTAAATTTAATGAAACCAACTGAAATATTTTTATCTATCTTTGAAAGATTAATTTTATTACTTCTGTCTATATAAAATAAATGCTTCCAGATTAATATTTCCGATGTTGCTACAAATAATGCAACGGCAATGATTGCTCCCATTTCAGTAGGAGAGCCTGCCAATAACCATAAAGCTACTGCTATTGTCATTGAGATTAAAATCCAAAATAAAATATCATCAAATTTTACCATTTTATTTAAAGAATAGGGCATACAACCCTATTGCTATTAGTATAAATACTAAAATATAAATTAGTATATCTCCAATTGTTATTTTATTCATTTTATCCCTTAACCCAGATTTTCATCTGCCTCAATTGTTTAATATCATTCTTATACATTTCTCTTAAATCTTTTATTTTATAATAATCCATCAGCATTCTGTCAAAACCAGGTCCCCATGCCAACACTGGAATCTGCTCTCCAAAAAGAGGAATTGTAACTTCAGGCCTGAATATTCCAGCTCCCCCTAATTCTAACCAGATCTTTTTTTCAGGATGATAAACATCTATTTCAACGCTTGGTTCTGTATATGGAAAGAAACTAGGCCTGAATCTTATTTTTTCAAAACCCATTTTCTTGAAGAATTCCTGTAAATAACCAAGTAAATGCCCGAAATTAGCATTTCTATCAACAACAATTCCTTCTGTTTGGTTAAATTCAAATCCGTGTTTCCAATCCAAAGTCTCATTTCTAAAACATTTTCCAACCGCAAAATATTTCTGTGGCAGTTTGTTTTTATCTATTTTAGATAAAGTTTGTGCTGATAAGCAAGTAGTATGAGTTCTTAAAACAGCTTTTTTAGCTATGTTTTCATCCCATTTATACTGCCACCCTTTACTTCCTTTAACTCCATTTTCATGAGCCTGTTTAACATTACTTATGATTTTTTTATCAGCATCATCAAGTATATTAATTTCCTTATTAATAAAAAAAGTATCCTGCATCTCTCTTACAGGATGGTCTTGTGGCGTAAATAAAGCATCAAAATTCCAAAAACTGCCCATTATAAGATCGCCAGACATTTCTTTGAATCCAAGTTCTGTCCAGACATTTCTCGCATAATCAGTTGCCTGAGAAACAAAATGTCTTTTCCCGCCATAAACTCTGGGAACAGGAGAAACAACATCATATCTTCTGAATTTTTTGCCTTTCCAACTGCCTGTTTTAATCATCTCGCTAGTTAACTCTTCAACAAGATTTTCCATAATTGTTAAGTCTTCTTTTATTGCCTGCCTACCTAGCTCTGTTAACTCATAAGTTATAATTTGTTCATCACTAACTTCAACAATCTCTTTTCTGTCTTTTAAGGCATTAAGGGCAAACATCTGCTCTGGCTTTAATTTTTCATATTCAATAGGCAGCTCATCAATAAAACTTT
Organism: Candidatus Pacearchaeota archaeon; assembly: GCA_018304985.1. Lineage (GTDB taxonomy): Archaea > Nanobdellota > Nanobdellia > Pacearchaeales > GW2011-AR1 > JACPLR01. The sequence continues at coordinate 1,679 of JAGVWP010000035.1, read as the reverse complement.
CTTCCAGGGTTTTTTTTGAAATCTCATTCTTAGAGGCATTTAACATTATCCTGCCGTTTCTTAGTTCAATCATTGTTTTTTTCTTTAATGCTCCAAGTGCTGCCTTAAACTCGTTTTGAGAGAGTTTGCTTTCCTTTTGAGCTTCTTCCAAATTATAATTTTTCTTCTCAATTAAATGAAGCAGCTGCCTTTCAGGAAGCCCTTTTTTCTTGTAAAATATGCCGTTTGTTCCCAGCTCAACAATCTTTTTCCTGTTGATTTGCAGTTTAATAATTCCTTTAGTATTCAGGAATTCTAACGCTCTTAAAACACTAACTCTGTCTAATTCTGATTTCTTGAGTATATTTTCAAATCCTTCTTTTAAATAAGGCATGATTTTTCTTTCAATAGGAGACAGGCTTTCCAAAATCTCTTTAATATTTCCTTCCATATATCTGACATCGCAAGGTTTATTAATAAACTTTTCTTAAATAAATATAAATTAGCAATTGGTAAAAGAGATGTTAAATAATAAAAGGGGGGTATCTGAAGTAATTGTAACTGTTCTTATTCTGCTTTTGATAATTGCAGCTGTTGCAATTTTATGGGTTGTTATAGGCGGTTTTGTCAGGTCGAGCACTGAAAGAATTTCTCTTGGAGTTAATGCTATAAACCTGGAAATTGTTCAAAATTCTCTCAAATATAAACCAAGTGGAGATTTGGAGTTTAAAGTTAAAAGAAATACAGGAGGGGGAAACATGTCAAGTGTTAAAGTTTTAATTGAGGATGAATCAGGCCAACAGGTTTCTTATAATTACGAGCAGCCAATATCTGAATTAGAAACACGAAATGTTTTAGTTCCTGCAGCTTCTATAGCAAGTTTAGGAGTCATCTCAAAAGTTTCAATAGCGCCTATTGTAAAAGGAGATTCCGGCAAAGAATATCCTGGAGATGTTATTGATGATGCAAACCCAGGAAAAGGATTTGTCAGCAGCGAAGGCTTGGTTTTGTATATGCCTTTTGACGAAGATGCTAAGGATAAATCTGGGAATGGAAATGATGGAGTTTTATTCGGAGATACAAAACTAGATTCTGGAAAAATCGGGCAGGCTTATAAATTTGATGGTAATGGAGATTATATTAATATATCAAATATTAAAGGGTTCTCAACTCAACAAGTAAGTGTTGTTGCATGGGTTTATCCTACGGCTTATAACACTGCTACTGGATTTAATCATATAATAAATAAAGGACCTTCTCCAGGTTATCTTCTATACGGGCCAATGACTGGAGGAGGAACTTATTTTAATGTGAATGGTATTGGAACATCTGCTCAAATTCTTAATTTAAATAACTGGTATTATTTAGTAGGAACATATAATGGTGCAACAATAACCTTATATGTAAATGGAGCTAAAACAACTGGGTTAACAACTTCAACTCTTCTTAATACCGGAGATTTATATATAAGTAGTACCGGAGTGAATTCTTTCAACGGAAAAATCGACGAAGTCCGCATTTACAATCATGCTTTAACAGACAAGGAAGTTATGTATTTGTACAAATATGGTTAAAAACCAAAGAAAAGAAACATTTTGAAAATATAGACGACTTTGAATAACTTAGTTTTTTAATGTCTAATGAAAAATAGAAACCTATTTCAGTGCAATCTGAGTTTCACTCAGATTGTTGTCATTTCC
>JAGVWP010000034.1 GCA_018304985.1 Candidatus Pacearchaeota archaeon | reverse complement strand
TTTTTGCCGTCGGCAATATAAATAATATCGTCGAGAATTTAATCATTTATATACTGCAGTATATAGATTCATCGGAGGTTTTTCAAAACCCTCTATACTCTTTCACTTATTTTAAGCTCTCCGAAAAACATTCTATAATATATATAATAAATAGATATAATGTTTAAAAAGGAACATTATAATAATTAAAGATGGGAACTTTTTCAGCTGTTTATGATGCTAGAAGACAAAGAGAATTTGAGGAAGCACTAAAACAAAATGATTTGACAAGAGCAAAACAGGTTTTAGAATCATTTCCAAAAGGTTATAATGCTAGTGAGAAAGTAGACTATCTTATAGCTATGAATGAAGGATATAGAGCATTAGCAGATAAGAATATTTCAGATTCATTAGATAAGCAATGCTTAATAGGGGATATTTTAAGTAGATTAGGAATATGTGATTCAGATAATCTAGAAAATTTAAAAGCTTATTTATCAATGACAGAAAAATTATTTAGTAGTTTAGAGAGATTATAATTCTAAACATTTTTATACTTCCCCATTTTAATTCAGTTATGTTAACAATTGGTATAGATGATGCTGGCAGAGGCCCTGTAATTGGCCCAATGATTCTTGCAGGAGTTTTAGTTAGTTCTGATATTGAAAAAGAATTTGTCAAGCTTGGAGTCAGGGATTCTAAAACTCTTTTGCCTAAAAAGAGGGAAAAACTGGCAGAGGAGATAAAAGCTAAATCGCTCGCACATTATGCAGTTATAATCCCTGTCAGAGAAATTGATGGAGAAGACAATAATAATCTTAATTTAAATCAAAGAGAAGCTGTTGCAGCAGCTCAGATAATAAATAAATTATCAAAAAATATCAAGCTTGAAAAACAATCTGAAAAACCAAGTGAAAAAATTAAAGTCATAATAGACTGTCCTTCAGTTAACATTCCATCATGGAAAACCTATTTAGAGGGATTTGTTATGGGAAAAACTAATCTTAAAATTGTTTGTGAGCATAAAGCAGATATTAATCATGTTGTTGTTTCAGCAGCAAGTATTATTGCCAAATCAACAAGAGAAGCTGAAATAAAGAAAATGAAAAAAGAGCTTGGAGTTGACTTCGGTTCAGGATATTCAGCAGATCCAATTACAAGGAGATTTATTTATGATAGTTATGATAAATACAAAGACAAAGGCATTTTCAGAGAGTCTTGGGACACTATTAAAAAACATAAGTCAAGGAAATCCCAAAAGAGGCTGTTTTCATTATAGTATTATCTATTATAACAATATTTTTTAAAGCATAATTTATAATGAATTATGGAAGAGCAAGAAATTGAAGAAGATATTGATGTTTATAGAGTAGTCTGTCCAAAACCTGCTTATGATAGACTGGATAAATCAGGATTAATAAGATTAATTAAAAGTAAGAAAAGACAGATTACAGACCTTTTATTATTAGGAGATTTTGAGGGAGAGATAGGCACTCTTGTCAATTTAGCAAGAACTAATTTTTTAAATACCGATAAAAGAATATCAGAGAGAAGTGAAATGTTTAGGGATATAGTTGAATTTGATTTAGGCTTGGATGAAGAAAATTTTGGAGCGCCTTCCAATATGAGAGAAGAATTGACTTTGAAACACCCAAGTTTACTTGCTTATTTGATTTTAGGAGAAAAAGTATTTGATTTTGAAAAATTGGGGTTTCCAACAAGAAGGAGTTTGGAAAAATCCATAGCAAGTTTTTGCATTGGTGAGAGATTATGGTCTTTTGGAGATAAGGAATGGATTTGGAGAAGAGGAGATTTTAGATATGAAATATCTCAAAATGTGCACGGAGATTTATATGCACATCAAATAGATGTTTCTGGAAAAGATTATATTGAAAAAACACTTCTTGGAGACTGGAATATATTTGATACACTTAAATTACATAATAGAGCTTTTCAGGGAATCTTTGCTTATCAGGACTGGTCTCAATTTTTAGTTGCATCATTAAAATATGCTGAAGCAATTGGAAAATCAAAAATGCCTGAAATTGCCCAATGGAAAGAAGTATTAAATAAAGTTGGAGCTGTTGGAACAGCTACTGCAGAGTGCGAGTTTGGCGGATCTGGAGGAGATTTTTCCACTGAAATTTTATTTGATAATGATATTATAATTGAAGGAAAGGGATCAGAAAAATTTCCGTTATGTGTTTATGGAGATGGAAATAATGACTTTGTTCCATATGTAAACAATGGAAACCTTTGCTACTTATTTAAAGATAAAGAGGGTGAGATTGAATTGCAAGATCATGGAAGGTTTTTTGAAAATGGAAGATATAAAAAAGTTTTGGAATATGCTCCAGAAGATTTGCCGGAAGTGCTAAAAGCAACTTACCGGTTTTTTGCAAGAGATAGAAGTATGCTTCCAAAAATAATGAACAAATTTATAGGAGAAACAAGTAAATAAAGATGTTCTAAAATAAGTAATCATAATAATAAATAAACTTTATGGTTGTAGAATTCTCATAGGAGATATTGTAATGATTCAAGACTAATTTTTTGAAAATATACAATATTAAATTTTTCATTAAAGAAAAATTTATCCTAGCTTGATGCTGGTTAAGTTATGGTATTTTAAACCCTTACATCTAAAACATTGTCTTCTGCTTGTTCTCTTAATTCTTTTTCTAACCTTTTATTATATTCAGGAGTGTAATCTGGGAGATTTCCCATTAATCTTGTAGATTCCACTTCATGAACTATCGCGTCTCTGGGTATGACATAAGCTTTATCAAGAGGTAATAATCCTGAAATTCTTTCAATTTCTTTAATTGTCATAGAAAATCCATGAAATAAACCTTTAAAAAACCTTTGTAAAAAACTAAAGAACTAGTCTAATCCATATTTCCTATTAAATTCTTCTTGACTTAAAGTTATATCCTTAATATCTGCTTTAAAAATAAGAGTATGGTAATATCTTAAAACATCTTTACGAGAATTAAATCCTTCTTCCCGATAAAATAAACATTCATAAGCTGTAGCTATACCTAGCCCATAAGTCATACTCAAAGAAAACACTCCAGAACCTATTGCAGTTACTAATAATCCACTTTCCAAACAATCAAGAGCCGTATTTAACATACCTTAGTAATCATTAATCTATATATAAATATTTTTATAATCTTTAATCATTATATTATTCTTCACATTAACGTTTAAAAACGTTATAATCTAATTATATTAGTTTATGGCCTATATTAAAAAACTGGTGATACATGGATTCAAAAGCTTTGCAAACCGGACAGAAATTCCTTTTGATAAAGGAATAAATGTAATTATCGGGGCAAATGGCAGCGGTAAGAGCAATATTTCAGATGCTTTATGCTTTGTTTTAGGAAGATTAAGCATTAAGAGCATGAGAGCTGCAAAAGCTGCAAATCTTTTGTTTCAAGGCACACATGAAAAAAAGCCAGCTCACGAAGCATACGTTGAATTAATTTTTGACAATTCTGATAAAACATTTAAGATAAACTCAAATGAGCTGATAATTAAAAGAATTGTAAGAAGCAACGGACTTGGAATTTACAAGATAAATCATGAAACAAAAACAAGGCAGGAGGTTCTTGAGCTTCTTTCTCAGGCAGGAATTGATCCAAACGGGTTTAACATTGTTCTTCAGGGAGAAATTGCTCATTTTGTAAAGATGCGTAGTGAAGATAGAAGGGAAATAATAGAAGAGATTGCAGGAATTTCAGTTTATGAAATGAGAAAGCAAAAAGCGCTGCATGAAATTGAAAAAACAGAGGAAAAACTGAAAGAAGTAAGCGCGGTTTTAAGAGAGAGAACCTCTTATCTTAAAAATCTTGAAGAAGAGAGAAAGCAGGCTTTAAGATTTAGGGAATTAGAAAAAACAATTAAGCAGTGCAAAGCAAGTTTGATAAAAAGAAGCATAGATGAAAAAGAAAAAGAAAAAGACGGTTTTAACAAGGATATTGAAAAAAACAAGAAATACCGGGAAAATATAAAATCAGTAATTGACAAGATAAACAAGGAAGTTCTTGAGATTGAAAATAAAATCAATGAAATAAACCAGCATATTCAGAAAGCAACTGGGTTTGAAAGAGAATCTTTAAATGATGAAATAACTGAGCTGAATTCAAAAATTGCAGCGGATAAAGCTAGAAAAGAAAACTTCGAGAAAAAAATAGCTGAAAACGAGGTAAGAAAGCAGGAGCTGGAATCAAATATTAAAGAGCTTGAATCAGACTTAAATGCTTTGAAAAAGCAAAGTCCAAAAATATCAAAGAGACAGGATGATTTGAAAACAAAAAAACAAGAGCTTGAAAAAATTGAGGATGAAAAAGAAAGATTATATTCTGCTCAGACAGAATTTAATGCTGTAAGAGACAGAATAAGAGACAAAGAGAAATTAATTAACAAAATACAAACTGAATCCAAGCTTATTTTTAACCAAATTAAAGAAATATCCGAATCCCTCTCAGTGCATACTGTAGAAAAATGCAATGAAGATATAGCTAAGATAAAAGAAAATATAGAAATCATGGAAAAGGAAATATCTGAACTGGAAAATAGGAAAACAGCTCTTGGGAAATCCATCTCAGTTGCAGAAGCAGAGCTTGAAAGAAACGAGAAATTAAAATCCCACATGCCAAAGACAGATCTCTGCCCTTTATGCCAAACAAAATTGACTAAAGACCATACAAGTCATGTAATAAACTATGCTGATGAAAGAATAAAAAAAGCGCAGGATGAGCTTAAAACCAGTGAGAAAAGTCTTTCAGAGATAAATATTAAGCTAATGGAGCTGAATAAGAAGGAAAAAGAGCTCCAGTTAAACATATCGAAAAAGCAATTTGAGCTTGTCAAGCTGAATAATATTGAAGAAAAAAGAGATTCTATGAAAAGATTGATGGATGACGAGAAAATAATCAAAAGCGAGTTAACTTCTTTAGAAAATGAAAAAAACAGGATTGAAAAAAGAATTCAGGATAAGGATATTATAGAAGAAAGATATCAAAGACTCTTTTTTGAAATGCAGGAATTATCATCAAGAACAGATGAAAACCTTGATACAACAATACTTTACAAAGAAAGAGAGCTGGAAAATGTGAAGAATGTTATAAAAAACATAGGAAAAGACAAGAAGGAGATTTATGATGAAATAAACAGATTGTCAGGAGAACTGAATGAAGCTGAGAAAGCCCTTGAAGAAAAAGAAAAAACAGCCAGGATTATGTCTGAGAAATTTAAGAAAATGTTTGAAGAAAGAACAGAACTTCAGGAAAAAATAAAACAGAAAAATTCCTTGCTTATAAATCAGCAGACAGGATTGAATCGCTTTGACGATGTAATAAATAACTTAAAAGTTAATATTGCAAGAGTTTCAGCAGAAGAGGAATCTTTTGAATTTGAGCTAAGAGAGTTTCAAGGAGTGGAATTCCTGCAGGGCAGCAAGCAGTTTTTAGAGGAAAAACTGAAAAAAAGCGAGCAGTCTCTGGTAATTATCGGATCAGTTAACCTTAGAGCATTGGAAACTTATGATGCTATAAAAGAGGAGTACGAGAAAATTGCTGAAAAAGCGCAGCAGCTGGAAAAAGAAAGAGATGAAATATTAAAGATAATACAGGAAATTGATATTAAGAAGAAAAAAACATTTATGAAAACCTTTAATTCTATAAATGAATTATTTACAAGAAACTTCTCGCAGTTAAGCACAAAGGGCCATGCTTTTTTGGAGATTGAGAATGAAGAGGATATTTTTGCAGGAGGGGTTAGTATTACAATCAAGGTTGCAAAAGGAAAGTATTTTGATGTCTCTTCCCTATCAGGAGGGGAACAAACCCTCATCGCTTTATCATTAATATTTGCAATTCAGGAGTTCAAGCCATATTTCTTTTATATTTTGGATGAAATTGATGCAGCTTTAGATAAAAGAAACTCAGAACTGCTGTCTAATCTGCTTCAGAAATATATCAAGGCAGGCCAGTATATAATAATAAGCCACAATGATTCTATTATTTCAGGCGCAGATATTATATATGGAATAAGCATGAATCACGGAATTAGTAAAGTCCTTAGTTTGAAAATAAGCGAGGGTAACAAAGTAGTTGAGGAGAAAGTGGTTAATTAGTAGAATATTTTTTTGAATTTATATAATATAAAATTTTTCTTGGAGAAAAATTTAAGCTTATTTAATAGATATTTTAAGATATTATTTAAATTAAAACCCAGTAACTTTTATTTAATAAATTAGGCAAAAGTATTGTGATATTTCAATAATATCAGAATTATTTCTTAAACTACTTTATTTCAATTTACCTTTCTCTATTAATATTTTGGTATTGTTTTACTTCTCTTCTTACCATTAATTTGAAAAATCCAGTAGATAACATTGCACCTATCCCTGAACCTATAAGCATACTATCAACATATTCAAAATGTCCAACTTTATCATTTAATTTATATCCAAGAAAAGTAGCTACAGAGTATGCAAGAAAGCAATTTTTACCTAGTTTTAGAGATTTAAGGTTTAATTCATGTATTTTTGTTATATCTTCTCTTGTTATCTCTTCAATATGTTTAGTCATTTTTAATATTATTAAAATTAATATTGATATGTCCTAATTGTCTCAATTGTTACTTCTTCATATCCATCATCATGTCGTTGTCTTTGTTCCAGTAGAAATTGTCTTTGTTGGTGAACTATCAGATCAAAGAATAAAGTTTCTCCCGGTAAAATCTCTGTATATTTTTTGCTTTCAGAATCTTTGCTAAATTGAGTTATAGAATCATTTATACTTACAGATTTAATATGGTATCGTGTTTTCATTTTAATATAGTTTAACGCTTCTTAACTAACTTTCTATTATGTTCATATCCCCTTAACAAAATATTAGTTAATATATTAGATCTCACTCCAAATCTTTGCTTGACTTCAGCAAGTTCTCTATCAGCTCTTTGGAATAAATCCCCTTTACTTTTATCCCCCCTAGTATATATTTCATCAGTGTAAATAGCATCTACTGTTCCATCACAGTCAGTATCTAAGTATTTTCTTGAATCTTTATTTGTATAAAAATTTAATTCATCTTCTAAGCCAATATGTATAAATTCTATTTCTTCAGCAGAATTTCCTTTTAGGTTTTTTAAAGTCGCAGTTATTGAATATCCTATATTTGTTTTATCTCTTTTTATTGAGCTTTCATCAATACTATGCCCAAGATTTGAGACACATCCAAGACTTGTTAAAGTTAATGCTATTCCTGCTATATAATTTATCACTCTGGTTTTCATTTTAATTTATTCCCTTTGTCTTTCAATTAGATTTTGATATTTTTCTAAAGTATCATTAATATTATCTAAATAGATTAAATTAGAATTTACGCCTCTTAATTCATATTTTGTTGGTCCATTATTTGGGAACATTATACCGCACTTATCCATTATAATTATTGACAATGAAGCTCCAAAAACTATGGCAATTGCTGTTGATGAACCATGAACTCCATTTAATAGTTTATTTTTTCTCTTAATTAAATTATAGTCCTCTAGCATTTTAAGTCGATTTTAGATTATTAAATAGCGATTTAAGTTCAAATGAATCATTTATCTTTATTATCTCTTCTAGCCACATTATTGCTTTCAAATATTCTTCATCTATTTCTCTGTAAATATCTACTCTAGAACAAACACTTATATCAGTAATAAAATGCCTTTTATTTCTAAATTCTCTATATTCAGAAGACAACATCGCTGGAGGCCTGATTCCAAGTAATTTAATACTTCCATACCCAAATGTATCTACTTTACCATTTGCTTCAGGCCAAGAATCATTATAATATACATAAATAGAATCATTTAGTGCAACTAAAACACTTGCCATATATTTTTTATTAGCTCTAGTATCTAATTCTGCTTCAACAAATAGAGATTCTCCATTACCATAGTCTGCCGCTTTTGATAATGTAATATTCTTTTCCTTTGGATTGATTGATCTATTCTCTCTTTCTTCAGAATAGTTAATTGCTATTCTTCTTTTCAATCTTTCTGGTCTTCTATCAAAATCAATTTTAGGCAAAACCCCTCTTATTAAATCTTCCTTTTTTAAGCCCATTTTAAAAATAATTAGTCTGATATTTAATATATTTTTCCTTTTTAAAAGTAAAATTAAAAAAAGAAAAAGGAAAAAGTTAAATTAAAAAATAAAAAAGTTAAAAAAACTTAGTAGTAACTTTCTCCAAATTCTTCAGATTTCTGTGGTTTTCTTGTTAGCAATACTATTAGGATAATAACAAGAACAACAAAAACAATTGCCAATACTATTGTTAAAACAACAATATTGTTATTGCTTACTGCTGATGCCCTACCGCTAACAGTTGCAGTGTAGTCAGATTTTCCGCTGAAGCCATCGTCAGATGTTGCTACAACGGCGAAGTTGAATGTTCCTTCCTTAATTGCTTTTACATACACTTTTACAGCCTTGCTTGAACCAGCAGGAACTGTAGCTACAGAGTCGCTTAAGCTTATTGTTAAGTCGTCTGATGCTTCAGGCGCTAGGTTGTATACAGCTATCTTGTTTCCTGAGTTTACAAGAACAAGTTCATATACAGCTTCCTCGCCAACAGCAAAAGTTTTGCTTGAAGGATTTGCAAGAGCCTTGCTTCCACCAACAACTTCTGTTGCGCTTACTGCTAGATTCTTAACAACACTTGATTCAGTGTCGTCATTGAATGCTGTAATTTCTACTTTGTATGTTCCAGCTTTTGCGTCTGAAGGTATGTTCAAGAAAAGTTTTCTTTCTCTTGCATCATCTTCATCACATTCGCCATCATCGTCGTCATTACATTCATCTTCAGGAGACAAATCTTCAAAATAAGCTGTTTTCAAGATATTTAACTCTGGTATCTTTACAGATACTAAAGTATCTTCAGCTTCATGTCTTCCCATGTTTTTGACAACTACACTAACAGCTACTGTTGATCCAGCTTTTACAGTTGAATCCATATCAACCAAAAGAACTTCCAGATTGTTAGCTACTCTCTGACCTTTAAGATCAGATTCTGACTCCCATGTTCCCGAATCTGCTTCAACTCTTGTAACAAGTACAAGGTTTTCTTCAGGATCCAAGTCATCTGGTATCTGAAATGATAATTTTGCTTTGTAATCGCTTCCCGCAATTAAGTCAGCAAACTCAATTTCAGTTCTTTCACTTCTGTGGCCTTGTATCCATGCAGAAACAAAAACGTCACTTGCGTTTTCGTTTGCAGTGAACCAAAATTCCAAAGGAAGTGTTTCACCAGCAACAACTGCAACAGTTCCAGTATCTTGAGTTCTATCAATTTCGATATACTCGTTTGTTAAACCTAGAGAGTCTGCTACAACATTTGTTGCTGCGCTAGCAAAAGCACCCAACATAACAGCTGTTAAAACTGCTATCAAAGAAACCAAAACAAATTTTGAATTCATTTTGATGTTTATCGCTTTTTTCATTTTATTTAGATTAAAATTCTTACCTTTTACTCATTTATAAACTTTATGGTGACAACATAAATAAACATAACTTAATAGTAGTAAAATAGAAAAGTTTAAATAAGGTCATAACTCTGTTATAACACATATGAAACCATGGAGGAAATAAATAAAAGCGAGTTTTACCGTCGGGCAGTAAGGGTTGGCAATAGTGCCGGAATTTTACTTCCAAAATCGCTTTTAGGAGCTGAAGTTTCTGTAAAGGTAGTAAAACCTGCTGTTAATATAAAGAAAGATATATTGAAAATTATGGATAATCTGCTTGAGGAAATAATGGGCATTTATGTTTTAACAGAAAAACAGGAGAAGGAAAATAAAAATATAAAAAGAATATTCAAAAATGAATTAAATTTGAAAAATATTTCAGAAAATAATTCTGAATCAAAAGAAAAATCAAAAAGAAAAATTGAAGTAATTGCTGTTTCAATGGCGCTTTCAAAAACACTGGAAACGCAGGATTATCATTTAACCATTATGCCATTAAATTTGCTTAAAAAACTTGCAAAAGATAAGCCGGATTTCAGTCAAAAATTGTTTCATTCTAAACCTTTAATGAACAAATGGCTTTTAGTTGAGCTAAGAAAAGAGATGGGATTTTAGCATAAAGATAAGCTAATTATATCTCTAAGGATTTAGTGTACATAGTCCAACTAAATCTAAGTTTAATTTGAAATGCAAAAAGATAATTTAAGCTTAATTAAGTAGGTAAATAATAAGATATAATTAAGTATAGCAAATTAGGTGAAGGCATGGTATGATTCAAGATTATATAGTTATTTTCCCATTTCATCCCAAACCTTAACACTCAACTCAGAGTCACCAACAGGATCAGGAGATTCATTGATTATCTTGAAATTAATTTTTGATTTTTTTAAAACATTAAGAAGTTTAACTAATTCAGTTTGTGGAGTAAGTATATGATGTTTCTCTCCCTTATCTCCATAAACAATACCTGAAAAATGGCAGTGTATTTCTTTTCCTATATAATTAGCTGATTCAAACTGCTTTAACATTTCTTCATAGCTCATTTTGCCATTGCTTCTTGCTAATAAATGGGCAAAATCCAAAGTAAAACTGCATTTTGTTTCTTTAACCAATCTAAGAATCTCATCAACACTTCCAAAAACATTAACTTTTCCAGTTGTTTCAGGACAGAGAACAACATTCCACTTATTTTTTTTAATTTCTTCCTGCAATTCTAAAATAGCTTTTTTAATTACTTGATAAGTTTCCTCTTTTTCTTTCTTTCCATAAAATCCGGGATGAAATACTATTTCCCTTACTCTAAGAAGGTGTCCTATTTTACAGCAGTCTAGAATTCTCTTCTTGCTTTGCTCAATTTTCTTTTCATCATCTGAATTCAAGTTAATCCAGTAATGCCCATGAATACTTAACCTTATTCCAAGCCTCTCAGCAGCTTTTCTTATTTCCCCGGCATTTTGCTCTTTAATATAAACTCCGTAAGTAAATTCAATCTCGCAGGCTTTAATGCCCATTTTATGATATTTCTCCAAGTTGTTAACAGCTTCCTTAACACCTCCTAAGCCACCAGGACCAAAAACAATTGTCATGATTATCTTAAGAAACTTAAGTTTAAAAATTATTGTTATTAATAACCTTTTTTAGCAAAGTAACGATAAAAAAAGCCAAGAGAATATCTATGAGAAATTGCTTCTTATTTCATTCTATCAGCATCTTCCTGAGTTATATATCTTCCTTGAATCATACGCCTATTAGTTGCACTCTCATAAAAACTAAGTTCATGATGGTCTCTTCTATCTCCTGATAGCATATGTCTGCTTACAACATTACTTGCGATTTGTTTTAGCTCTTCTTCATGTTCTCTTTGAGATTTTATTCTTGGAAATACACTCTCAAATGCTGATCTAAAAGATGCAAGATAATCAGTTAACCCCATATTATTAATACTCTTTATGCATTAATAAATATTATTATAGTTAAATAAAGGAATAAAGTTAGAAATATTTATTAATTATAACCCAAACTTTCTAATGCTTCCTTAACATGAGTTAAGCCTAATTTAGGAAAAGCATAGTTAGCTCCAGATTCAATTGCCATTTTTACTAATTCCTCATCCATCATACCACTTTGTAATATGATAGGAGTTAATTTATCAAACTCTCTTATCCTCTTAATAGCTTCAATTCCATTTAATCTATTTACATAATCTTCATAATTAAGATCAGTTATAATAACTCCGTAGCGATTATTTGTATATGCATTTCTAGTGCTTTCAATTAATTCATTAGGTGTTGAAGCCTCATCTACATCAAATCCTTTCATAGATAAAAATCTATTAAATGCCTTTCTTAATGATTCATCATCATCTCCAAATAATGCTCTTGGTTTCATATAACTACTTAAAAGTAACACTATTTAAACTTTTTCTTTATCTATTATCCAGAAGAATTTGTCTTATTCCCAGCTGTTGAATTAACCCGTCTTAAAGAAGTACTGCTGTTTCCCGTAACTCCCTCAATACCGGTAAGCTCTTGTCCTATTAAACCAATATTGGCAACAATATACTGATGCAGCTTTTCAATAATTAAAGTCTGCATTTTCTCTTTTAGTATTCCATTGCATATATTTGGATTCTGTTCGGGTTCTGTAATAACCCCAAAAGGCAGAAAACAATCCATATCTTTTCCTTGAAGAGCCATTGTACTTGTCAATCCTCTTTTAATTTCCAATGCTTTAACATTAACTTCACATCTATCATCCACTTTGCCTTTTATTGTATAACTCCATGTAATATCTCTCGGATCATTGATATACTTGGCTTTGGAACATTTTACTAATTTTGATTCCCAACACGCAATATCCTTGCAAGTTGGAGTATAAACAAATGTGAGATAAATTGCTATAATCAAAATTAATACTATTAATGTAGATAAAATCTTAATTCCACGCCTCTTTTTAATCATGTATTAAAATGGGAGACGATGTTTAAAAATGTTTGTCAGGATACATTTTTAAACTAATTCACATTATGAATATTATGGGAAGGAAACTTATTGGTGTGAATTTGATTGCTATTATAATTGTTGTTTTATTAATTAGTATTCTTTATGGATTATCAGATGCCGGATTTTCTAGAAATTTAGCAGCATTTTTAGGCAAAAATTTTAATGTAGGTTTTTTAGCATTCTTTTCTCTTCCTTACCTAATTATATCTATAATTTCTTTTTATTTATTATTAATAATATTAATCAAAAAAGCTAAAGGTAATCCATTAATTGATTTAGGAATTTATACAAATTTTATAGCTTTATTAATGGAATTTATTTTGATAATTTTAGTTATTAAAATTCCTATTGGGACAGGATTTGAAGGTATTGGTACGTTTGTATTATTAGCAGGTTACACTTTCATTCATTTTATTGTTTCTTTAATAGCTGTAATTTTATTAGTAAGAGGGATAATTAAAGAAAAGAGAGATGAAGGACATATAGGTAGTTTATTAAAGCCTAAGAAGAGAATAATTTTAATTATAGTCTTAATTACTTTACCCTTAATAATCTTGATTAGTCTTATAGGGTTTGGAAATTTATTTAGTCTCTTTAAGGAATTAATATATCCTCCTTATGCTTATGGTGAAGAGCCTTCTAGTTATACATCAGGAGATCCTTATGTAGTATGTGAAATTTGCAAACTCGGAAGTGCAAATTTTTGTTGTTCAACTACTAAAGATTTACCATTTTCAATATTAATTGTCTTAACATTTATTGTTTATTTGGCTGTGGCAATATGGCTTCTTTTTAGAAAAGAAAAATCTTAATCCCTAAAAACTCACAAACTCAATATCTTTATCAGAAGAAGATGAACTTGCAAACTTCTTAGCTGCAATGCATTTTATACCTGACTCTTCGGCAATTCTTATAACTTGTATTGTTGCCTGCCCGTCAATTGCCAGAATTACAGCATTTCTCGCTCTTCTGGCTTCATTAGCTATTCTGGATTTTGGAACACTGCTTATAATATTCAAGTTTTCATCAATAAAGAAAACTTTGCTTGAATTTTCAACATCTCTTGAAAGTATCTCTCTCAATTCAATTTTGTTAATCTCTTTTTCTTCTTTTTTCTCACTTTTATTATTTACCTCTTTATTTTCCCTAACATCTCTGCTATCTTGATTATAATTATTAAAACGGGAATAAGAAGAAAATTCCTTTGCAGGAATTTTCTTTCTTAAACTTCCTAAAATTTCCTTTCCGTTAAGCTCTTCAACTTCCTTTCCGTCTGGAGCAAATGCAACAAAATCAATGTTTGCATTTTCAATTACATTTTTTGCAATTAGCCTTCCGCCACGATCTCCATCAAGGAAAAGAGTTATTTTCTTGCTCTTGCTTAATTCAATAACATCTTTTGGAAGTTTTGTTCCATTCATGCTAATGACATTATTAACCCTGTTTTCAAGAAGATTCATTACATCTGCTCTTCCTTCAACAACGATAATTTCTTCTCCTGATAGGTCTCCGCTTGGAAGCTTATCATCTCCGTACTCCTGGACTCTTGAAGTTCGTGATTCTGTTCTCAATATGCCTGAAATTTCCTTTGAACTTGTTGAACCCTCAATAGATTCTAACAATTTCTTAGCTCTTTCAATTATATAGTCTCTTTTATTGCCACGAACATCTTCAATTTTCTCAACAGTAATTCTTGCTTCAGTCGGTCCCACTCTGTCAATAGTTTCTATTGCAGCAGCTATTAGGCTTGTCTCGCTCTGGTCAAGCGCAGTAGGAACAAATATTTTTCCGAAAGTTTTTCCGTCTCTTGACTCTGTCTCAACTTCAATCCTTCCTATTTTTCCTTCCTTCTGCAGTTCTCTTATTTCTAGCTCGCTTCCGAGCAAACCTTCTGTCTGGCCGAATAAAGCTCCAATTACATCGGGCTTTTCAACAGGTCCGAGAGCTTCAAATTTCGCATGTATCATATATTTTATTGATACCGGACTTATTTTTGCCATATTAGTTTTTTCCTCCTATGATTTAAATTTAATTCTATTAGAAATAAAATCCATCGAGAGAATTGTTAATTCTCATTTCTAGCTTTAAAAAAGCTAGTGTCTCATTACTATAATAACCCAAACAATCTAATAAAGGTCAAATAAACGTGAATGTGAGTGTAAATTAAACTTTTATGTTTAACTAATATCTCTATGATCTATTTCTAATACCTATACTTCTCTTAGATAGTTTAAAAAGTTTTGCTTTTGAAAAGCATTGCGTACTTATTAAATTATTTCCGAATTAAAATATAAACTTTCTTTCCTAGAAATTCTTTAGGAGCATCAATCTTTGCACCAGAACCAAAT
>JAGVWP010000044.1 GCA_018304985.1 Candidatus Pacearchaeota archaeon | reverse complement strand
GGAAATGACAACAATCTGAGTGAAACTCAGATTGCACTGAAATAGGTTTCTATTTTTCATTAGACATTAAAAAACTAAGTTATTCAAAGTCGTCTATAGTATATTTTAAAATGAAGCAGAAATTGAGCATTACAATTGACGAAGACCTAATAGAAAAATTGAAAAAAGTTGTTGACAGCGGCAGGTTTAGAAATAAGTCTCATTTAGTTGAGTTCAGCTTATCTGAATTTTTAAAGGAGGCAGATGATTAAAATGGCGGAGGAAAATAAATTATCAGGAAGAGAAAAAGTGCAGAGATTGTATGATCTTATTGGAAACCGCGGACTTTATGTTAATACTAATTATGATATTTTTTCCAGTGCTCCTGAAAAAGTTAATATAAGTCCTATTTATAGTGTTAGTTTATTGCCTAAAAATTCGAGAGCCTTTTCCTCATCTCTTTTGTTTGCAACTTTAACTTCTTTATTGAATCATGGGACGATGCTAATTACTGGAGCTCCGGGTATTGGAAAAACTACTGGAGCTGAGGTTGCCGGGCATTTTTATACAGGTGTTCCTCTTCCACAGATACTTGAAGCAGAATTAATTGGAAATCCGCAGTTGAAAACCGAAGATGTAACTGCAACTCTTGATACTGTTGCAATGGTTCATGAAGGGAGAAAAAAAGTTATTCCAACAAAATTTCTTCAATGCCCTGTTAAAATAGGGGATGAAATTAATAGAACTCCTTCGGATCTGCTCTCTTCTGCAATGAAGCTTGTCGATACTGGAAAGGCAGTTTACCAGGGGGAATTATTGGAAAGCCCTCCGGGAGTTTTATTTGCAACAGCAAATTATTCAGATGAAGGAACTTTTCAGTTAACCCCGCCATTTTTAGATAGATTTGACGTAGCTGTAATGGTTACAAGTCCTCCACCCTGGGATTTGAAAAAAATCAGGCAGAGAGGGGATGAAAAGATGAATGGTCATTTAGAAAAACTTTTACAAATTCCTGAAGAATTAACTCTTAATGAAGATGATAGGGAAAGAATAAGAAAAGAAATCTCATCAATTTCTGAAAATTATATTGAAGATATAGGGGAGGTAAGTTCTTTTGCTGACTTTATTTACAGTTCTTTAAGATTTTCAGAGGCTGCAAGTGATAATCTTGTTAGAGCTACTAAAGGAAATGCATGGCAGTTGACTCAAGATAATGCCCTATCGGGACATTTTACAAATTCTCCGTTTAATTATACTCTGAACGAATTAAGCATTAGAACTGTTCAAGCTATGGTGAGGTATGCAAAAGCATTTGCATGGATCAATGGAAAAGGAAAAGTTGAACTTGAAGATTTGAAGTGTGTTCTGCCTTATTTGCTATGGCATAAAATTCAGCCAACATCACGGGCTTTAACCGAACATCCAAAGTATGCAAATGATAGGATAGGATTTGTTGAAGATTTAATAGGCAAGATTGAGACAGAATATACTGAATTGGCTCAAGGAAATATTTTGCCGACTTATGCAGTTGCTCTTCAGGCTGTTAGAGATAGCAAATTGGGAAATAAAGAATTCGATTACGAACAAGTAAGAAATATTGTTAGAAATGCTCTGGTAAAAATAGGAAATGCTGATAAGCCTTATGCACTTACTCTTGCAAGCCATATTGCAAGCGAGTATAATCACAAAATAATGCATGAAAATAAATGATAGTTTTTATAGAAAAATGACCTCAATACAACCATTAATTCCGATTAATAAACAAGGATGGAATTTAGAAGAAATAGCTGAAGAGCTGTTAAAGCCAGCGCCTGCTCCAGCTGGAAATGCAGGCAGTGGAAATGTTCAAGTTTCAGATAATCCTGATTTTTGGAAAGTTGAAGGAGTTGAATACAGAAATGGAATTTATACAGTTGAGCTTGCAAAAGCTCTTTTAGATAATGGAAATACAAAAACTCAAGACCAATGGATTGAATATTCAAAACAGGTAAAAGCAAGAAACGGGTTTTATACAGGAGATTTTCAGCTTTATCATTCGCTTTTTACAGCGCTTTATAAAAATAGAGATAAAGATTCTGCAAGGCAGGAAGTAGAAGAAGCAAGAAAATTTTTAAGGGAAACATTTAGAAAAAAATATCCCTTAACTTTAACAAGAATTGCTTATCAGCCGAGAGGAATGGATAAGATTATTCATTCTAAAGGAATGCCCGATGAATTTTCTTTAGATGTAAATTTTGTTGATTCTGATGAATGGGTAAAAGATGCTAAAAATCCTGCAGTTTACAAAGCACTTTTAGGAAGTGATAATATTCATGAAATAAATAATGTTTATAATTGGATAAATGGAACTGATGCATATTTATACAGGTTAAATTCAAAACCTAGTAGTATTGATGAACGTGTGGCGAGGTTCATCGCTGATTCAGTTAGGGCTGACCTGGATTGCGACTGGTTTCCTCGGTACTCGGATTCCACGCTCGGGGTACGTGTTGCGCGAAGCGCAACGATGTAAGCTTACAGTATATGCTAAAAGACAATTAATTAAATCTAGAAAAGAAAAAGAGGAAAGTTATGTCTCTCTCCATGAATTATGAGTTTTGAGATAAAATTCTCAAATCAAGCAGCTAAATTTATTAGAAAATTATCTGAGGATATTAAAGAGGTTAGCATGGAAATGCCAGATTGATGAATTTTTGAGAGACGAATTAAAATTAGAGTTGCATCCTCAAAAATCTAAAATTATTCCTTTAGCAAAAGGCATTGATTTTGTCGGCTTTAGGAATTTTTATTATTTTAAGCTGTTAAGAAAAAGGAATATAAGAAATATGGAAAGAAAAATTAAGAAGTATGCTCAAAAAGAAATTGATTATAATAAACTGCTTGAAAGCTTTAAAGGATGGCAGGCTTATGCAAAATGGGCTGATAGCTATAAGTTGAGATATAAAGTTAAATGTAAAATAGAATCTATGGAATAAAAAGACGCTATAATTTTATCGACGATAAACTTATTTTTTATATAGAAACCTTTTTAAAGCAATTTGGCTTTTTTGCTGTGTGAGAGTTAATTATTTTTAAGATAAAAATGGAAACAAAAACTCAATTAGATATTGAAAGAGAAATAAGGAATTTAATATCTCAAAGATTTGAAATTGGATTGGAAAAAATTACAGATGAAGCCACATTAACAGTTCTTGGACTTGATTCTTTAGATGAGTATGAATTAGGTTTAGCTTTAGAAGAGGAATATAGAATTGAGATAAAAGATTATAATGAAATGAAAAAGATTGGCCTGCTTATCAAATTGGTTAAAAGTGAATATGCTAAAACTCATGGAGGAGGAGAATGACACCTAAAAAAACGGAAGACGAAGATGAAAGTTTAGAAGAAAAAAACGAAAAAGAAAATGATGATGAGAATGGAGAAAGAGTTTCAGCTGAAAATGGCAATGGAAATGGGGAAGAAAGCGAAGATGATGTTGAAACACTTGAAAAACAGGAAATTAATTTAAAGGATTTGGGAGAGGAAAGAGTTGTTAATACTGAAATATCCGGCGAGATGCAGAATGCTTATATTAATTATGCAATGTCGGTTATAGTTTCAAGAGCTTTGCCAGCTGTTGAAGATGGTTTAAAGCCTGTGCACAGAAGAATTCTTTATGCAATGTACCAGATGGGGCTTGATAAAGGGCCTACAAAAAAATCAGCCAGAATTGTTGGGGAGATAATGGGTAAGTATCATCCTCACGGAGATGTTGCCATTTACGATTCTTTGGTTAGAATGGCTCAAGATTTTTCTTTAAGATATCCTCTTATTCACGGCCAGGGAAATTTTGGAAGCATAGATGGAGATGAAGCGGCTGCTATGAGATATAGTGAAGCAAAACTAAATAAAATCTCTTTAGAATTATTGCAAGATATTGACAAGGAAACAGTTCCATTTATCCCTAATTTTGATAATTCTCTTCAAGAGCCAGTTGTCCTTCCAGGAAAGCTTCCTAATTTGTTAATTAATGGAAGCCAGGGAATTGCAGTTGGTATGACTACAAATATTCCTCCGCATAATTTAAATGAAGTTTGTGATGCAATTATTTCATGTATTGATAATCCTAAAATTGAAATAAATGATTTAATGGAAAGTGTTAAGGGCCCTGATTTTCCTACAGGGGGTAGTGTTGTTAGTGATGAACTCTTCAAATTGTATTCAACGGGAAGAGGTGGCATGACTGTAAGGGGAAAGATAAAAACCGAGTCAACAAAAAATAAAGAGCTTGTTATAATTGAAGAGATTCCTTATATGGTTAATAAAAGCGAAATGATTAAGCAGATTGCTGAACTGGCTAGAGATAAAAAACTTATTGATGTCAGTGATATTCGTGACGAGTCTGCTAAAGGAAAAATAAGAATTGTTGTTGAGCTAAAAAAAGGAACAGATCCTAAATTTACTATTAATAGATTGTATAAGTCAACTAACCTACAGACTAGGTTTAATGCAGTAATGGTTGCACTTGTTAATGGAGTTCCTAGAACTCTTAATTTAAAACAGATTATTGAAGCTTATATTGATTTCAGAAGGAAGATTATCAGAAGAAAATCAGAATTTGATCTTAAAAAATCAGAAGATAGGCTTCATATTATTTTAGGCTTGTTAATAGCTCAAAAACAAATTGACAAGATTATTGAAACCATCAAGAAATCAAAAAATTCTCAGGAAGCCAGCGAGAATTTGCAGAAAAAGTTTGATCTTTCAAAAAAACAGGCAGAAGCAATTCTTGAAATTACTTTAAGGCAATTAACTGCTTTAGAAAGAGAGAAACTGGAGAAAGAAAAAATAGATCTTCTTGAATTGATTGACAAACTTAAGAAAATTCTTGCAGATGAAAAAGAAATTTACAAAATAATCAAGAAAGACCTTAGCGAATTAAAGGAAAAATATGGGGATGACAGAAGAACAAAAGTAATCAAGACAGTTAAAGAGATTGAAGAAAAAGATCTTGTTTTGAAGCAAGATGTTGTAATAACAATAACTGAGAAAGGATATATTAAAAGAATGCCTAATAAATCCTATCACGAGCAGAGAAGAGGCGGGAAGGGCATGATTGGAACTGAATTAGCAAGTGATGATTTTGTTAAGCAGACAATTACATGTTCAACACACGATTACTTATTGTTATTTACTAAGAGAGGAAGAATGTTCTGGATGAAGGCTTATACAGCTCCTGAAACACAAAGATATGGAAAAGGCCAGGCAATTATTAATTTGCTTAATATTAAAGATGATGTAATTTCAAGTGTCATGCCTGTAAAGGAATTTTTAGGATATATTTTCATGGTTAGCGAAAAAGGAATGGTTAAAAAAATAAGATTGGATATGTTTTCAAAACCTAGAAATACCGGAATAAGAATAATTAATCTGCCATCTGATAATTCTGATTCAGTTATTGATGTCAAGAAAATAGTTGATAAGCAGGAAGTAATGATGATGACTAAGAAAGGCCAGGCAATCAGATTTAATTCAGATGAGATAAGAAGCATGGGAAGGGCAAGTTATGGAGTTACCGGAATAAAACTTGATCATAATGATAGTGTTGTAAGCATGGAAATCGTGCCAATGGAAAAAAGCAATGATACTATTTTAACAGTTACTGAAAAAGGTTACGGAAAAAGAAGCGAAATTGATGATTACAGATTAACAGGAAGGGCTGGAAAAGGAGTTATAAATCTTAAAGTAACTGAAAAAACAGGAAATGTTGTAAGCACAATTGCAGTAACAAGCAAGGATACAATTGTTGTAACAACAAAAAAAGGAATTGTTATAAGAACCAGCACTAAAAACCTAAGAGTAATGGGAAGAGCAACTCAGGGAGTTAGAATAATTAATCTCAAGCCGGGAGATGGTGTTGTTGATATTGCCAAGTTAGAAGAGACTGATGAGATTTTTGAAGGAACTAATTCTGAAAAAGATAATGAGAAATAGTTAAGAGATCAATATAAGCATTGCGTACTTATTAAATTATTTCCGAATTAAAATATAAACTTTCTTTCCTAGAAATTCTTTAGGAGCATCAATCTTTGCACCAGAACCAAATTT
>JAGVWP010000033.1 GCA_018304985.1 Candidatus Pacearchaeota archaeon | reverse complement strand
GCTGAAACAAGCTCACTTTTCATAATCAAATTAGAAATAAATACTTTAGTATAAATATAGAAACTACATTCTTAAGAATGTAGATTTCTCCTCAATTAAAAGAAATAAATCTTTATAAGCCGGCTTAAAATTACTTTTGTATGGATAGGATGAAAAGAGGTAATGTAAAGCTACTAATTATGGCTATTATACTATTTATCTTGATAATTATCCTTTTCTTTATGCAATATAATAAAATTGTACTTTCTGGACAGGCTGTAAGGGAAATTGAAGGGGATAATACAAATGTTACTAATAACACCAAAAATTCTGATGAGGTGTTTATTATAGAAGATGTAACAAATGATGATATTTTAAATGACCGAATAAAGATAACAAATACTGGAAGTGAAAGCATTAATGATATTTTTATTTATGTTAATGGAAAAAATATGGGATTAATGACGCAGAAAACAATTGATCCTGGAAAGTCAGAATATCTTTATTTAATGGGCATTTATCCTGCTGGAAAGGTTAATTTAAAAGTTTTATATAAAAATTATTCCCAGGAGATTAGTTTTGATGTTGCTGAAGACTGGCATATCGTTGCTTAATAAATATTATTTTAATTCCTTAATACTAAACATCTTAATTTAAGCAGCTATAAACTATTTTAAATTTCTTCTAAAAAAGAAATTTAACATTAAATAGATTCAAAATTATTCTTGAATCATTACTATACTCTTTCCTTATTTATACATCTTAAGTTACTTAGTTATTTTCATTACATCTACTAAAATTAAATCATCTCTACTATTTATCATAAGTAGCAAAGGTTTTAAATGATGTTATCTTTATTAGATAATGAGTATAAACAATATAAATGAAGTGCTAAAAGAGGAGATAAAAAGAGTAAGTGTAGGAAAAGAGGAATACAAATACCTTAATGAAATTTCACGTTTAACTATTAAGGAGATTGAAAAGAGGCTGAAAAAATTAAAAATTAATGCCTCAGTTTTTATCGGAGGAAGCCTTGCAAAGGAAACTGTTGTTAAAAAAGAGAAGCATGATATAGATTTATTTCTTAGATTTGACAAAAAATATCCCGAACCTCAAATAAACAGGTTTATGAGAAAAATATTCTTTCTTTTTAAAGTTCCAGGATTTAAGGCAAAAGTAAAAAAAATTCATGGTTCAAGAGATTATGTACAAATTATATTTAAAAAACACGGGGTAATGATTGAAGTTGTTCCAAGCATAAAGATAGCTAATCCTGAAGAAGCGAGAAATATAACTGATTTATCCTACTTTCATATTAAATATGTAAACGATAAAATAAAGAAACATAAAAAACTTTCTGATGAGATAATACTTGCAAAGGCATTCTGCCATGCGCAAAAATGCTACGGAGCTGAATCATATATTAATGGATTCTCAGGATATGCATTGGAATTATTAATTATAAACTGCGGGAGTTTTGAAAAATTCTTAAATGCAGTAGCAGATTCTAGCGGAAAAATAGTTTTTGACTCTGCTAATCATTATAAAAATGTAAGTGAAGTCTTAAATGTATTAAACCCTGCTAAAAGGCAATCCCCCATAATACTTATAGATCCGACTTCAAAAGACCGGAATGCTGCAGCATCTTTAAGCCAGGAAACATTTGATAAATTCAAAGACGCTTGCAGGAGATTTCTTAATAATCCAAGCATTGAGCATTTTGAGCATAAAAAAGTCAGCATCGACAAAATGAGAAATTATGCAATGGAAATTGAGGGAGCATTTGCAGTATTTCATGTTGAGACTAACAAACAGGAAGGAGATATAGCTGGCACAAAACTGCTGAAATTCCATAGTTTTCTTGGAAAAGAGCTGGAAAAGAATTTTGACATTATTGAACAGCATTTTGAATATGATTATGGAAAAGACTCTTATAATTATTTTATAATTAAAAGAAAAAAAGAGATAGTTATTTACGGACCGGCGCTAAATTATAAGGAAGGTGTTGAAAATTTCAAGAAAACACACAGGATATGGTATATACAAGACGGGAAAATATGTGCTGCAAAAAGCCCTGAAATAACTGTAAAACAATTTCTAAAAGAATTTAATCGCAGAAACAAAACTCAGATGAAGCAGATGGGAATTACAAAAGTTGAACTTGCTTAAAGAATTGTTTCGCTTATATATTCTTTAACTTCTCTTGCTCTAAATTCTAAATCTTTGTAAAGCCTAATTGGCTCAATTCCTTTTTCAAGCAACTGAACATGATCTTCAACATTACACCCAAAATAACCATCTAAGTTTCTTTTAGATGAGGCAGCAAAAACTTCAATTTCTCCTGTTTTTTTCTTTTATATAATAAAACCCAAGCTTTTCTTTCATTTTTAGTTAATTTAAAAAGATAATTAAATAACTCAGTAGGATTGTCTCCATTGTTTTTACTTCCACCAATAAACATTGCCGGCATTTTAATTTCCTGCAGAGAAAACTCTGCTAAATGTTTTAAAAGTATAAGGAACAATATCATCTCCTAAATCAGCTATAGAAGGCAGGCCATCTTCTAAATCAATTGCTTTATGAACACGCATAGTTTTTCTATTAATAAGAACAATATCTCCCTCGTTATGAGAATGACTTGAATTTAAAGGCATAGTCCTAGGATAATAATTAGGTTCTATCATTTTATCTCCTTATTTATTCCCTTTCTTCATTGCTAAGTCGAATAGGCTTACAAATGACTGGACAAAAAAAGGTGAAGCAAACCATACAGCAAGCTGTTCCTGGCTGTCAACAGCTTCATTTAACATGAAAACAATTTCTTTCTTGTCTGCAAGATAAAATGATGCATTAATATCAGCTTTCTTTGCTTTAAGGCCAAGCCTGTCGCTTAGGGATTTTATTTCAATTTCCGGACCATTTAGTGCTACAGTAAGTTTTACTCCAGAGCTGTTTATTTGTTTAAGTATAGGCTCTAAAAGCTTTATTCTTTTCTTTAATTCATTAGTTGTTGCGCAGATTATAACTTCATCTTTAGCAGAATTTATAGTTTCTGAAATTTGGCTGTTAATATTCAATCTGCCCTTTACTGTGCTTGACAAATCCTGTTTTTTAATCATTTCAGTTTTTGTGTTGTGAAGCAATTCCAGTTCCTGATATTCTTTAGTTTCTCTTATGTTAGAAAGCATTGTTATTTTGTCATTCATTTCTTCCTGAGTGTTCTTTTTCAGCTTTTCAATAACAGCTACAGGCTTAACGGCGAAGTATTTTACAGGCTTGCCAATTTTCTGCATTGCAAATCCGTTTTTTTCCAATCCTTCAAGAACGTCATAAGTTCTTGATCTTGGAACTCCAGAAAGCTCTGCTATTTCGCCTGCTGAAGCAACGCCTTTGCTAAGCAAAGCTAGCCAAACTTTGGTTTCATAAATATTCAAATTAAAATAATCTTTTACTTTGTTAACAAGTTCTGGTTTTACTATCATTGTGTTTCTCCTGCCTCTGCTTGAGAGTTAATTCTATTATCTATTTGTTCTAAAGAATTACAAAGATTTCCAATATACGGCTTAAATTCTGGCGCATTAGGAAAATCTATATGTATATAATCAAATATCCCATCATTATTTTTATCTGTAGCATGTATACTTCCACGCGGCATTAAGATGTTGGGATAAGCATCTTTATGTCCTTGATATATAATTACATCTCTTAATGGAAAGTCAACATCGGGACGTTGTATTATTACTACGTCATTTCCATTATCCGCTCCCTCTTTAATGACATTCTCTCTAATTAAAACTCCATCTCTACTAACAACTCTCTCTCTACTAACAACTACCTCTCTCACTTCTTTTTCACCTCCACATCCTGCTACTCCACTTGCTAATGCTAAAGCTGCTAAGCCTCTGCCAAATTTTCCTGTTAAATTTTTAGATAACATTTTCAACTGCTATAATCATATTTTGTATTAACTTGATAGCAGTTACACCCCTTTATAAATCTTTCGTTATGTTACTTTTGTATAGTAAGGACAAGGTTTAAAAAGCTTATTTTGATTAAATCTTGTGATTTTACAATGAAAGCTAAAGAAATACTGGATAATTTAATTAAATATAATGAAATAACACTATATGATATAGGCCATTTAGATGGATTAATCAATTCTTTAAACGGGTTAAAAGCTGCAGGAAATGATAAGGATTTGATATTTGGTTTTTATATGCAGATTTTTGAAAGGCTTGAGAAAAATGCCAAATTTCTTAAAGGTAGAACAGAAGAATTATGGAGTGGAGATAAAAACCAAAGAGATGAATATTTAGCAAGATTTCAGCAGGCTTATGATGAAACACTATCTGCAATCAGGCATTTTGGCACAGAATTGGAAATGATGGAAAATGAAGAAGAAAGAAATGTTTCTAATGCTTGATATTTAATTATATAATAAAACCAAAAAGATT
Organism: Candidatus Pacearchaeota archaeon; assembly: GCA_018304985.1. Lineage (GTDB taxonomy): Archaea > Nanobdellota > Nanobdellia > Pacearchaeales > GW2011-AR1 > JACPLR01. Next base: position 24,891 of record JAGVWP010000033.1, on the reverse strand, counting down.
ATATATCTTGTTTATTTAATTAAAATATGGAAAATGAAGAATTAATCATAAGTAAATTAGATATATTAAAACAAGAAATTGACTTTATAAAAGAGCATATAGTAGATGTAACCTTAACTCAAGATGATATTGATTCATTAAATGAAGCGGAAGATGATTTAAAAGAAGGAAGAACAAAGAGGTTATAAAATGTATTTTGTGGAGCTGTCTATTAAAGCTCAGGAATTTCTAAATAAGCTGGATAATGATACAAAGGAAAGAATTGAGAAAAGATTAAAGAGTCTTGAAGATAATCCTGTTCCAAGCGATTCAAAATTTATTGGAAGAGATAATAATGAAATAGTTTTTAGGTATAGAATTGGCAAGTTCAGAGTATTATACAAATTAAAAGAAGCTAGAAAGATTATTCTTATATCTAAGATTGATAAAAGAGATAGAGTTTATGATTGACTCTCTCTAAATAAAGCTAACTAAATACGCTAATCCAATTCCCACTAACAATCCGGCGGTGATAAATGGCATTGCTGGATAAAACTTGCCTTTTTTTGCAAATACAAACAAGATAAATAATGAAATAGTTGCGCATAAAGAAACTATTAATGCTGGCAGTAATCCAAGTGTTCTGAAAATAACTCCTGCAGTGATTATCGGGAATACAACATCTCCACCACCAAGTATGGCAAGATTAACTTTCATTGATTTCTTCAGTTTAGATTTTTTTGCTTTTGCTTCTCTGACTAATTCTCTTTGCTTTTTGTTTAAATACGGAACAAAAAATCCTGCAAATAATTTTAATTCATTAATCTGATACTTAGCCATTTTCTGCATAAATCCTGAATGCCAGACAGCCCATATATCATATACTGAAATAATTATTAAAAGAGTGATAATTGTCCAGGTATTTAGCAATGGAACAAAAACAACTGCAATTCCCGGATAAATAAGCAATTCGGTTATGTTATGTACAATTAAATTTCTCTTGAATATCTTGTAAATCGCCAGAGGCAATGCAATAAGCAAGGAAATTATCTCCGGATAAAACTTATATGAAATAAACCATGACAAAAGAGCGTTAAAAGTAATTGCAAGAACAATAATTACAACTACAAAAAACCAAAGCCGGATAAATAAAGCAGCTTTAAGCTTTGTAAGAAGAAAAACAAAAAAAACCGCGATTATAAATGCAAATATTATTGACAATAAAGAAATTTCTTTTTCAACTTCGGGAGGTTCTAAGCCATATGGCAATGGGTTAACAGTAATGTTCTGCAAAGTTCCGTTAATTTCAACCTGCTGAATAATTGGAGTGTAGGAATAAATAACAGCCAATCCAATAAGCTGTGTTACTAAGAACATTGTAATTAACAATAAAGTTACTTTAATGTTATGTTTAATATTAGTTTACCTCTTAAATTTATAAAAAGAATCTAGGCTCTTCTTATGACATCTCCTATGATATCCCAAGAATAATACCAAGATTCGCTGATTTTATTATTAAAGGGAAGTATGGTTTTTAAATGTTAAGAAAGTGAAAATTAAGTTTGAAAATAGATTTGAAAAGTATATAATACTAAATTTTTCTGTGTGAAAAATTTGGCTTTATTTAATATTTATTTTAATTAAGATAATATCAAGGTTTAATTATTAATAATTTAAATTTACATTATTCAACTTAAAAATTATGTAAAGATGTTACATGATTTCAAAAAATTCAAGGCTTATACTTTCTGAAATTGTTATATGCATCCAATCTTCTATTAGCTTCTGTTGGAGATCTGATCTCGGGAAATGCAACATAAAGTCTTGTTAGAACAATAGTCTGCCCCATTACATTAAATTGATAACTATTCATTTCATCTCCCCCTATCATTTTATCGCTATCTTTATTTCCAAATGATGCTTCTATGCTTCTTTCTAAACCTTCTATGAACTCTGTTATTTTTCTTTTAAATTTATCTTCAGCCATAAATATTTTTATAATATAAGGTCTTATAAATCTTTCTACTTCAGCCTAATCGTCTCGAGATTTCTTGGAACATTTGTTTCAATATGCTCAATTTTATAAATAGTGCTGGCAAGATCCAAAGACTTGCTGACTTCGCCGTGATTTATAATTATCTTTTTTGGTTTTGGTTTTGCATTCTTTACAAAATTAAGAAGCTCTGTACGGCCCGCATGCGCTGAAAATCCGTCTATTTTATGAACTTCCATATTAATCTCAACTGATTCTCCATCTTCCATTCTTATTTCTTTAAGCCCTTCCTGCACTTGCCTTCCCAAGCTGCCAACTCCCTGATAACAGACAAAAATAATTGTATTTCTTTTATTATTTGCAAAATGCCTGAAATACTCTACAGAAGCTCCTCCAACAAGCATTCCGGAAGTTGCGAGAACAACGCAAGGCCCACCTTCAATTACTTCTTTTCTTTCCATTGTGCTTCCAACACGCTTAAATGTATCTGAAACAAAGGGATTTTTATCCTGAAAAACAAGATTTTTAACACTTTGGCTTAAGTAATCTGGATAAGCTGTGTGAATTGCATTAATATCCCAGATCATTCCGTCAATGTAAACAGGTATTGGAGGTAATTTTCCTGACTTAATTGCATCATCCAGAATAAGCATTGTTTCTTGAGCTCTACCTAGTCCTAATTCTGGGATTAAAACCTTGCCCTCTCTCTCAATTGTTTTTTTAATTAATTCTATAATAATATTTTCTGATTCAGATCTTGGAGGCATTACATCGTTCTTGCTTCCGTAAGTTGATTCAATCATTGCTGTTTCAAGCCTTGGGAAAGTTGTAACAGCAGGATCTAATAATCTTGTCTTTGTGTATTTCATATCTGCTCCGTATAAAAAGTTGTGAGCTCCGTTTCCAATATTTATATGAACCATTGCAGAACCCAAAGCATGGCCTGCATTGTAAAATGTAATTCTGATATCTGGAGTAACATCTGTAACTTCATTATAATTCAAGCATACGCTGTGCTTTACCATTTCTTTAATATCTGTTGAACTGAATAAAGGAGTTGCAGCCTGCTTGTATGCAACGCCAATAAAATCTAATGCGAGCAATGAAGCAATATCTCTTGTCGGATATGTCATATATATCGGGCCTTGGTAGCCCATCTTATACAAGTAAGGCAACAATCCGCAGTGATCCAAATGTGCATGACTTAAAATTACTGCATCAATTTCATTAATATCAAATTCAGGGACATCAAAATACGGGAATCTTTCAGTTCCATGAGAAGCAACATCTATTCCGCAATCCAAAAGAATTTTTGATACTGGAGTTTGAAGCAATATACAGCTTCTTCCAACCTGCCTGCCTCCACCCAACATTGTAAGCCTTATCCATTCTTCTTTTTTGTCGTTTGTCCAGTCTTTGTAAATCTTTTTTCCAATACTATTAAGAAATTTTCTTCTGTAATTATTATTAGCATACAAAACTTCTCTGATATTCTCTGTTATTTTGCTTGGTATTGAAGAGCTTCTTTGAACTTGCGGGGACCAAAGGGTTTTATCTTTTATTTCCTGCAAAACACTGCCTTGTTTTCCTATAACCATGCCCGGCCTCTTAGCTTCTATAACAACAATGCTTCTCTGAACATCAAATATAATATTTGTCAGTTCTGCATCAGCGGGAACTGTTTTTTCAATTATTTCTTTTGTACTTTCCTGAGATTCAAGAATTTTCTCATCAGCTCTTAACTCAATTCTTTTTTTGAATTTATTAACTAATTCACGAATTTGTGCCTCGCCTTCCCTGAAAAATTTAGCATTATCAGTATAAATAACAATATTTGCTGCTTCAAATTCAGCTTCTGTGATTACTTTTGGCAATTCTTCTGTTATACTTTTTAAAATGTCGGCCATAATAAAGACAACCCCTGGTTTTCTTTATGAAACTTTCCTCTAAAGAACACCAATTTAACATTTAATTTGATTATCATTTCAAAGAATAAAAAGAACTTGCATTCTCTTTATGAACTCTCCTTTAATAAATTAGTTACCATTTTCAGAATATAAAAGACACCTTATGGTTTCTCTTATGACGCTTCATTAATTAGTTTAATTATTATTCTTGTTTTAGATTGATTATCACTTGAAAACTGACTGAATTTCCTGGCTTAATACTTTCTTTACTCCCTCTTTTGTCAAAGTATAAATATCAACTCCAAAGCCGCTTCCAGTATCTCTCTGTGTTGAGGCCTTGATGCATTCAAGAGCTAACTGAACTCCCTGCTTGACATTCATGTCTTTTTTATATCCTCTTTCAAGAACTCCAAGAATGTATGGCATTCCGCTTCCGAAATTAGCATCATAATCTTTTATTTCAACAACAGCTCCTGCAGGTTCGACTGAAAATAATTTTGCAGTTCCGTCTTCTTCAACTCCCGCTACTAAAGTTCCCACAATACTTGGAATCATTGAAGGACTTCTAATATTTCTGAAAGTAATCATTGCCAGAAGACTTGCTGATTCCTTGATTGTTGCTGACCTTCTTGACTTAAGCTCCTTTAATTTTAATTCAGCGCCTACAATTCTCATTAAAAACTGGGCATCTGAAACACTTCCAGTAACTGCAGCCAGCAAACGATCATTTATTGGAATTATTTTTGCAAAATCTTTCTGAACAACAATGTTTCCAGCGCTAACCTGCCTGTCTGCAGCCAATACAACTCCGTCTGTGCAAGCAATTCCTACGATGCTAGTGCCTGTCTTTAGCATTGATCTGTTTATTTCTTCGTTTATTTTTTCCATTTTCTTTTTAGCTAATTTATTAGAATAATTCGTAATAACCTCTAGAACTTATAAATTATTAATATAAGGCGGATTTATAAATCTTGCGGTGAAGAATTTTTAGTTGAGTTAGGCGATAAAATAAACTCTAAAGCTATTCTCCTATATAATTTACCTTGAATTGTCATTCCTTGCTGTTTTTCGAGATCTCCATAATTTATAGTTATCCAATGAGCTTCTGTTTCTTCGGCCTTTAAGCCGTTTTTCCCCCTGTAACTTCTTGAACTGCAATGTTCTCCATGACAATAACTTGCCTGCAATCCTGTTTTTGGGCCAAAATATTCTTTAAATAAAACTATAGTTTCTTTAACTGATCTAGTTTCGCGACCGCGAATATTTAAATCAGAAATATCATAATCTAAATTTATTCCATCAATCAGCAATTCTGGGTTAATGCCTGATAAAAAAGAAAGAACATTCTGGTAATCATAATGGCTTCTTGGTGATACTTTTCTTCCCTTAAGCCTTTCTCTAATTGTTTTTACTGCAAATCTCAGTGCATTATATAATTTTGTTTGCATTGGGTTATTAAGATAAAGGGTTTAAAAAGATTGCTTATACCGCAGATTTAGAGAGTTTATATTAATTAAATTTAATCCATTTAGTATAAACAACTAATAAATTATGTTAAATTTATCCCAAAAGATAAATTTAGTGTTGTATTGATTTCAAGCTATTTTTAGGTCAGACCATAAATTTCCATAATTTAAATGTGAAAGTTACTGATTTTTATTAATTATCATCTGAATATTTTAATACATTATATAGCATAAGACATTGATATTTCCCCATTTATGTCTTTGCTATCAAGAGAAAAATATATAATATTCTGGGTAATTACTTATGTCTTTCACTATAGGTTATATAATTTAGTGAGCTGTTAAGTAAACGTCAGCTTTTAACTGGTTTTTAACTCTCTATCCTCTAAATGGTCTTCCATTGGCTTTATGCTGCTGTACACATTGCTATTGTCATTAGTAATCATGGAAACACCAAATCTGTTGTTAAATAAGTCTATGTCTAAAACTTGGTAGGGTCTAAGTGGACCTCCAAAATCAACGAATGTTTTTTGAAGTATCCTCCCTGTTCCACCTTCTGTGATGTATTGTTTTAGTGTTTTATCGGCAGTTATTCTAAAAGCTAATATAATTTTAGTTAATCTGTCTGCCTCATGAGCATTAACTCCCCCAATATAATCATTACGCCAGCTTGGTGATAAGTACTCCAATTTAAATTTACCCCATTCCTTCTCTCTCTTAAGCCAATTTTTTATCTCCTCATCAGATCTCCTGTCGGATTTAGAAAGACCCTTTAAAGTGGCAATAGTTATAGGATCATTAAAATTGATTTCTAATCTAGGGGGACAAAATCCTTCTATTGATACATCTTGTTCAACAAATATAAGATTATCTCTAATAAATTCTTCTGCATGTCTATATGGCTCTGGATAGGTTCTTACTTCTTCAATTCTTTTTTGTATTCTCTCTTTCTTGACTCTTCTCCTTTCTAGAAATCTACCAATTAAGTTTGTCATTTTCTTCTCTAAATCTTTGATTTATTTTGTTCTTTCTCCATAGAAAAGTCATCTCCAATACATATATAAAATATTATATCCCCCTTAGTGGGACACAGATAACAAGATTTAAATAATCGAGACGAGTAAATTAAATATGAATATTAAAACACTTGAAGACATAGGTTTAACTCCTGGAGAAATTAAAGTTTATTTAGCATTGCTTAATATTGGAGAAAGTTCAACTGGAAGGATAACAAAAGAATCTCAAGTTTCTAGGTCTAAGTTATATATTATTTTAGATAAGCTTTCAAAAAAAGGTCTCGTAAGTCATGTTTTGAAGGGGAAGGTTTCTTATTTCAAAGCAATGGATCCAAAGAGAATTTTAGATTATATGGATGAAAGAAATACTGAATTTTATAAAAAAAGGGAAGAAATAGAAGATCTAATTCGAAGTTTTGAGAAGCAAAGAAGCAAAGAAAAAACAGAAGCAACCCTCTACACTGGAATTAAAGCCATTAAAAACTTCTATAAGAATATACTTGATGAACTTCATTCTGGAGAAGAATATTATGTTCTTGGAGCAACATATGGAGAAGATAGACCGGGAGTTAAGGAATTTTTTGAGAATTATCATAATCAAAGAGCAAAGAAAAAAATAAAAGTAAAAATGTTGGCAAACTATAATGTTAAAGACAAATTAGTTAAAACTACATATCTGAATGCAGAGATAAAATTTCTACCTCAATATCTTTTGTCTAATATGATTGTGGTTTTTTATAAGGATAAATCGTTTATTTTCTTTTTATCTGAAGAACCAGTTGGTTTTCTAATGGAAAATAAGGAAATAACTAAAGGTTTTAAGACTTATTTCGATACCTTTTGGAAGTTAGCCAAGGAATAATTGTTAGATATCTTATTAAGCTAAGCCATCTATTTTCTCCTAGTGATAAATCCACTCCTGCTCTTTCAAAAAGTATTTCATTAGTTCCAGAATGAGCTTCTATTAATTTAAATTATACAGCAATGCTTGTAACGCCCTGAGTCTTCTTTAACCTTATAATATTATCCACAAAACCCTCCATTTTCTGGTCATGGCTTACAATTATCAGCTGATTAACTTTTAACTGCTGTAAAACATCGCGCATCTTATCCAGCTGCTGCTGTGAAAAACCATCTGTTGGCTCGTCTAGAATAACAATACCTTTTGTTTTAATCTCACTTAGCAGAGAATTAATTGTCTGATTTAATGCAAGCCTGTAAGCCAGGGCTATTGCTGTTCTTTCGCCTCCCGAAAGGTAACTGTAATCCAACTCGTAATCCTGCTGTTCAATAATTGGAGTAAATTCATCGTCTAAACGAACATTAAATGTGTCTGGAACGAGAATTGAGAACCATTCATTAAACAATTTAGAAAATTCTTCTCTTAACCTTAACATTACACTTTTCTCAATGAAACTTATTAATTCAAGAAACTGAATTGAAATCCAGTTTTCCAATTCTGTTATGTAAATAAGCTCGTCTTTAATTTTTTCCTTGCCCTCTATTTCTTTTTCCATGCGCGCAATTTCCAGTTTTCCAATGTCAATTTCCTTGACAATCTCTGCTCTTTTTATCTCAACCTGCTTCTCATCAAGAACTATAGATTCAAGCTCTCTTTTTTTAGTCTGCATGATAAGATCATATTTTTTCAGTTCACTTATATTCTCTTTTAATCTATAAACCTGGCTTGTAATCATTTCAATGTCGCCAGACAGGGATATTTTCTGCTTTTCAAAATCATCGAGTTTCTTGCTGTCTTCCTGAATTGTCTGCATTCTTACTTTAATTGATTCCAGGCTGAATTTAGATTTTTCCAACTCTGATATTTCCAAACTTGCTTGTTTTAATAAAATCTCTTTTTTTTGTTTTTCATTGTCCAAATTTATTTTATCATTAGTTATTCCATAAATTTCTTTTTCCGTCTGTTCAAATATTCCGTGTTTGTGGGTAACTGCTACTTCCTGAAGGCATGTGGGACAGACTTTTAAACTTAGAATTTTCTCTTTTAATTTCTCCAGTTCTGCTTTTTTAACAAGAAGTGATGAAATCTTTGTTGATAGTTCTATTGCCTCGCGGTTAAAAGATTCGTATGATTTTTTTTTATCAGCTAATTTAAGAATTATGCTATCCAATTCTTTCTGATTAAACTCGCTAGACACTTGTTCAAATCTCTTTCTTATTAAATCAATATCTCTATAATTTTTCAACTTCATTTTCAATTCTGCTTTTTTCCTCTATTTTTCCCTCAATTTCCTTTATTTCTTCATCTTTTTTTGATCTTGAAGCAGATATTTCCTTAAGCCTTATTTCTATTTCTGGAATCTGCTCCTGAATTAACATTAATGATTCTTTTTTGTCATTTAACCTTGTTTTAAACAAATCAAGGTCAGAAATCTGGCCTTGTTTTAATCTTGAAAGCTCCCGGAGTTTAGCAGTTAGCAATAGGGAATTTTCCTTTATTCTTTTGTATTTATCAATTCCAAAAACATGCCTTAATGTGTTTAATCTTGTTTCCGGATTTTCAAGAATAATCTGTTTCATTTCTTCCTGGGGTGTGTAAACTGTGAATCTGTACAAAAGATTAGTTTTTTTTGCAAATTCCAATGGGTAATTGAGCAATTGAAGGACTTGGTTTTTCATATCTGTAATTGCTTTTTCTTCTGTTTTTCCGTCTATAGTAATATATGTTTCTTCTTGCCCAACGGTTTTCTTTCTTTTTAGAGTTCTTACAATGATAATATTTTTGCCATCAAGTTCAAATTCAAGCTCAACTCTTCCTTCATCTTTTCCGTTTTTTAACAATGAAGTTCCTTTTTGCCCTGGCTGCAAACCGAAAAGCGCAAATTCAATGGCCAATAATATAGAAGTTTTTCCGCTACCGATATCTCCGGATAAAAGAACAGACCCATTAGTCATAACTACCTCTGCATTATCATAGCTTCTTATATTCTGGATTTTAATTCTTTTGAAAAGCATTTTATTATTTTAGTTAAAATTTAGTATTCTTTGAAGCTCGCCTATTAGCCTGTCCTGGAAAATCTGGTTTTTTTCATCTTCCTGCTTGTCAATGCTAAGGGCGTTTAACATTGGCGGAATTTTATCGCTGAATTTTGATGGATTTTTCTCAAAATAAGTGGAAATAATATTTTCCTCAACAACATGCATATCTTTTGACTCTATTTTTATTTCAGTTTCTTCAAAAACAAGCTTTGAAGTGTTTTTTACCAAAACAAGAACTCCGTGATCTTTTGCAAACTGCTCTATTTCATTAAATCTTATATCAGACATTTTGCCCTCTGTTAATTTTCCGGATAGTTTCAATAAAACTATCTTATCCTGAAAATTGTGCTTATTTAATTCTGAAAGTACTTTTTCAGTAGCGGTAAGGGAATTTTCTATTGCTACATGCAAAGATAAAACTTCTTTCAGCTTTATTGGGATTTTATTCTGCTTTATATTACCTACACTACTTCCTCCATTTATCTCAACAATATAAAACTGCCCATGTTTAAGCTCTTCAAGTTCATCAAAATTATTCGGGTATATTGGGCCAGAATAACAGATATTTGTTCTATTAAAATCGACATGCAAATGGCCAAGGGCATAATAATCCGCTTTTGGCAATTCTAGAATTGAAATAGCTTCAATTGGCATGTTTCCAACAGCTTCTTTCAAAGCAGTATGCAACATGAATATTCTGAAAAAACCTGGCGCATCCTGCAAAACTGTTCTTCTTAACTCTTGAACCTCTAAACTGGATTTTTTTCCTGGATATCCATAAAGCGCAAAATTCTTAATAATAGTCGGCTGGAGGAATATTTTATCATTTTTTTCTTCTGTTTTAAAAGTATTAATGCAAAATCCTGCATGCTCTAAAACTTCAAGAAAAGTTTTTCCGGAAGCGGAATAATCATGGCTTCCTGCAATAAGATAACACGGAATGCCCGAATCTTTTAATTTTTTAAATTCAGCAAAAGTTCTTTTTAGTATTTCAATTGAAGGATAAGCAGAATCAAATAAATCTCCGGTTATTAAAACCATGTCAACTTTATCCTTAATACAGAAATCAAGGGCATAAGCAAAGCTCTGCATGTTCAATTCCTGAAGCTCTGGAAATCTCCAGCCCCCTAAATGGCAGTCGCCCATATGGGCAAACTTCACCTTACACCTCTATATTTTACCATTATAAAAGACACCTACGATTTCTCTTATGACGCTTCCTTTTTAATAAACCCTCTTTTTTATTTATCATTATTGCTCTAAAAAATAGGATTTTATAAAGATAATTGTGGTAAAGTATTGGAGAAAGAGTTAAAGATTATCTAAAATACCCCTTAGCAAGATATGATGGAATTAATAAAATTGCAACAGCTGCACTAATAGCTATAGAAAAAGGAGCTAACAAACATCCATAAGATAACATTTTAGCTTGTGATTTCCAATCAGTATCAAAAGGAGTATCAAAATTACTATCCGAATTAACATTAGAATCATTGGCTATTTTCACAACATCTTTTGAGTTTTCTCTGCTTAACATTTTACCTAATACAGAATTATATCCGGTTTATAAAGATTTATCTAATTTTTTATTTTCTCTTTTAAGAAAATTTCTCATGTATCTTTCCTCAAGAGAGTGTTTTGCATAAACTATTGGAGCGGTTAGCAAACCTCCAGTAGCTGCTCCTCCAAGGGTTGTAATTGCTTCAATAAATAAGGAACTTAATTTTCCTAATTCAAAAGTATCACTCATGTTGTTCCCTAAAAAATATCCTGCAGCACCCCCAGCAATTGCTCCTAATCCGTATGTGATTAAACAACATCTAGTAACTTTTCCCTGATAATCAACTCCAGAAATTTGCGCAGACCTTTCTTCAATATCTCTATGAGATTTAACTAAAAAGTCAATATTTATTATTGGTCTTATTACTTTTTCATTTTGTATTTGTTGTTTTGCCTGCTCTCTTGCAAGAGCGTATTTTTCAAGATTACTTAAGTAGCGCATAGAATTTTTAAGAGAATGCAGGTTTTTAAATATTTATTTTATCAAATGTTCTGAAAATATAACAATATCTCTCCCTAACTTAATTGTGAAAGTTACTGGTTTTAATAAGATTAACTTAATAATTTTAAACTTATTTACTAAACTATTGAAATAGTTAATTATCAGAAATATTCTCAATTCTCCCAGGGAACCGTTAAAATATCTACCTTTTATAAGGTTTTAAACCTTCCAAAGGGCCTGTAAAGGCTTAAAAAGTAATTTTCAGATTATAATGTATGCATAAAAATATTTTTTGTGATGAGTGCGGAAATATCCTTGATGTAAAACCTATTAACGGAAAAAAATTTGGTTTTTGCAGCTGCGGATTTATTAAAGAAGTTAGTTCAGAAGTAATATCTGATGAGAAAGAGCCAAAACCTGACAAAATAGGAGAGGGTATTATTAAGGAAAATTCTTCAAAAGATATTTATGGATTTCCGCATACCTGTAAAAAATGCGGTTGTGATGAATCAGAAGTTTATGATTTGGGGGCTTCTTACAGCGATGAGTCAAATAAGTATTTATTTAAGTGCAAGAAATGCGGATTTATAGAAAGGCAGGCAGACGGCAGCGGAAACCACTGACGAATATTTATTAATTAAAATTACTTAAACTACAAAGATTAACATATCCAGCTAATAAATCAGGTCCAATTTCTCCAAAAAGAGAAATTAGTTTTGTATAGATTCAAGAAATTTTTGAAATACTACAATACCTTTTGCCTGCTTTTTACATTTAATCTAATAATTATTGGTTTATATTCTATATTTTATTTTTTATCTCCCAGATATATAATTTTTCTTGAAATAAGCTCTTAGTTTTTATCTTATTTACATTTAGCTTTTGTTTTTTTGCTTCAGCTAACCATTCAGATTCTGGAGTTAATGATGAAATAAGCAAAAAACAAACTCCATTTTTTGTTAGATAACCGTTTAATTGTTTAATAAATCTTATAATTGTCTCATCGCCTTTTTTTCCGCCTGTTGTGTCTGGAAGTTTATCGTACTTATTTTCTGGAAGATATGGAGGGTTGAAGATAATTAAGTCAAATTTCAATTTTTTATTTTTAGGTATTTTTGAAAATAAATTAGATTTAATTGTTTTAATTTTTAAATTCTTAAAATGCTTTATTGCTTCTTTGTTAATATCAATTGCAAGGATATTGTTTTTCAGTATGCCGGCTTTTAGACAATTAATTAATTGTATGCCTGAACCTGTGCCCATATCAAGAGTTTTTATTTTTTCTAATTCTTTTTTTGTTTTGCTTCCTAAAAATTCTTTTATAACCTCAGCTAAAAAATAAGAGTCTTCTGCTGGCTGATAAACTGGATATGACATTTTAATTAGTTTAATGAATAACACAGAATGTGTTTAATAAAGTTTAGCTAAATACACCACATCTTTGCCTAATTCAAATTATTACCAAAGTTTTTTACCTGATATTTTTAAAGTTAGAATATAAGCATACAAATCTGCCATATGATCCAAAGCACCAACATAAGAATTATGTTCATGGCCTAAAGGGCTATATTCTCTTGAATTAATTAACCCTTTTTTAATAGAATCTAAAATTGATTCACTGTTTAATAAATTTATAGATGGAAAATGCATCCAACTTGAGCCAATTTCATAAACAGAGTGACCGTCAGAACTTATAACTTGGCCTAACATTGGAAAATCTTCTTTTACTGAATTAAAAAAATCATGTGCTTTTGCATTTGCACGAGGCATTGTTTGCCCGGGAATGTAAAAACAAGCCAACCCATTATGCACTTCTATAGCATCAAAAAACTCAAGAAACTCTTTATGTGATTCAAGAAAAAAACCTATACCATGTTTATGAAAAGGATGATCAGCTATTATGATTCCATTATTATCTTTTGCTTCTTTAAGGGTATCTTCAATTGTTCTAAACCCTTTTAAATGGACATCTTTCTCCAAACCAAGAACTAGTATATGCTCTCCTGAAGAAGCCTGGATTTCCTGCCCCTTGACGACTAATGCCTGTTTTTCCGGAACATAAACTGCATTTCTAAAATCAATTCTAGTATAACCATCTAGAGAACAATATTTTTCATATCTTTTATCTTCAAAATTAACCAATCCCATAACTGCTCCTTCCCCTAATCTTTTTACAGCTCTATTAATCGGTTTATTAAACCCAACCCTTTCCATTTTACTGGATGTTAAAAAATGGTTGTGAAAATCAGCTTTTATCATTTTAAAATTTTATGATTTATTAATACCATATATTTTTAGAATTGGCACTACTACCAATACTTTCGCTTATAATCTCGCTAAGATCCTCTTTGGGCAACATCTCTCTATCATAAGAATAAACATTTATCTTTTCTTTTTTTGATCTTGATGTCCCATTTGTAAAAACTTCAGCTATAATACGTTTACCATTTGGTAAAACTTTAAAGCCAAATAATGGATTAATAGGTTCAAAGAATTTATCATGGTGTTCAAAAAAGGAAGTGCAATCAAATTCAGTATCTGAAAAGTGGCTTGTATGCAGTATATCATAAGGAGAATTTTTACCTTTTAATCTTTCAGATATTCTTTCTACTAAAACTGTTCTAGTTCCTGAATCATTAGATTCAGTATCAAGAGAATAACTCTCTCTTGCTCTCTCTTCTCTTACTAATACTTTATTAATTATATAATCAACAATAAATTCTGATCCAGAAGCTATAACTAATCCTCCGGCAATTCCTCCAATAATAAAAGAACTAACAGCCCCTAATATATCCAATCCCACTTGTAAAGCAGGATTTTGCAAATCCAACATTTCAACGAGCTTAATGCCCCCATAAGCAGATAATGCTCCGGTTATTGCCCCTCCACCTAATCCCGATAATAACATAGAACCACATCCAGTATTTTCATATTTATATTCAAGTTCTTGAAAGTATTTGTCTAAATCGCTAGTATTTTCCATCAAGAATTATATTTTAAGGTTATTTAAACTTTCTTATATGTTACTACTTTTTAGTTTTATTAATTTCAGGTTATATAATGCCTTTGCCTTACTTATATGTAAAAGTGATTAAAATATTTTCAGAATAAGGTTTAGTTAGTTTGTTCTTTACATTTTCAGATACCTGTTTTTGAATATGTTTAAAAACAATACTGTCTTAAATGAAATATGCCATATGCTGCAACACATATACTCGCTGCAATACTTTTAGCAGAGCTATTCAGGCATTATGTAATAAAAAATAACAAGATTTTTCCTAGGTATTATATTTTAATTGCAGCTATTGGAGGCATATTACCAGATTTTGATTTTGGAATATTCTATACTTTATCTCTTTTTGGCTTTGGATTCTCAATTGAGGAAATACACAGAACATTTCTCCATACGTTATTTGTCCCACTTTTATTATTTATAATTGGATTTATCGCAATGATATTTAATGTAAAATTAAAGGAAATTTCAAAACATCATTTGAAAATACCGATTGTTTTTTATATATTGGCAATTGGCAGTTTGTTACACTTAATTTTGGATGCTACTTTTTTTGGGGAGATTACACCCTTTTATCCGTTTAGCAGTTTTTCTGTTGGATTAAATATACTTTATACCTTGCCCCTTTCTTGGAGAGGTTCTTTCCTGCCAGCTTTAGATGGAGTTTTATTAGTTTTATGGATTTTATGGCTTGAATTCAAACTAAAGATAAGTAATTATTTCTGAAGTTAAATTAGATTTATTCACTAATTGTCTGCAATTTATTATTATAAATTTGAGTTATTTAGATTAATTAAGTTGTTTTTACAATTTCAGATAAGCTTATTTTAAGATACAATTTCAAATCAAAACAGCTTCTGCAATAATTCAGTAACCTGATCTTTAAATATTAAAACTAAAATCAAGACAATAACTAAAGCAATAAGAAATGTTGAAAGAAGAACAACCATCCATGGAAATTTCTTTTTTGGTTTTTCTTCAGTTTGTGTTTGTTGAGCTGAATTTTGAGGTTGTATTGGTTTGATATTTTGAGTTTGTTGGGGTTGTATCTGCTGCTGCTGGCCCACTCCTGCTAAACCTCCAGTCATATAAGCAACAGCTTCATTAACTTCATTTAAATTATAACCAGAATTAATCAGTGTATTTCTTGCTTGTTCAATAGAATAACCTCTTTCAACTGCATTTCTTAAACCTGCTAAAATATCCTGGCGAACCATTATAAAAAGCACCTACGGTTCTCTTTATGAACTCTCCCTTTTAATATACTCATTTTAATTAAACATAATAAAAGAAACTGGTTAATAAAACTATTGCTAAAGCATATTATATTTAGCTAAATACACAATATAAAATTTTTCTAGATGAAAAATTTAGCCTTATTTATAATTTAATCTATTATTTATTTAATATAATTTATTACCTATTATAAATTATGCAAAGATATGAAAATATTTTCAAAAATACTTTTTATTTAATTTGAATAATTGAATAATAAAGGCAACCAATGTTTTTCTTTATCAAACTTTCCTTTTATTAGGAGAAATTTAAATAATTTATAGCAGTTTAAATTAATTAATAATTAAAGTATAATAATCAATAAGTCAGTAGCTTACTCATTAAAATTAGGTAAAGTTATTGCAATATTTTCAAAATAAAAAGGACCAAGGTCCTTCTTATGACATCTCCTTTTTTACTTAATCTGTACAATAGAATTATTCTGGCAAAGATGAGCTGTTTTTCCATACTTGTATCCAAGCTCCTTGAATAATTCCATGGCAGGAGTTGTTTTGTCAAAGCCTCCATGTGAGGGAATAACATTTTCCGGCTTTAATAAATTTACTAAATCCCTTAGATCTTCCCTGCCACCGTGGCCTGAATTATGGAGCATCAACCCTCCAAAACCTCCTATAAAATTCTGTGCACCTGGAACTGAAAAATCGTATACTGGACCAGTATATTCAGAAACTGTAATTTTCTTAATCGGATCAAATAAAAGGTCACCATTTATAATCTTACTAGTAAATCCAAATAATGATTCAGATTGAGAAACTAAAAGATTTTTGCTTATATTCTGTTTTTTCCTTACTGAATTGTCACTATAATTTATGATATCCCATAAATAAGTGCCTTTCTTTGGCACTATTTCACTAAAATTTAATTTTTCAATTGGGAGGGCTTCTGGAGGAAATTGCTGAGAAAATTTTGTTTTTAGTGATTTTTCTTCAATTTGAATTTTAAATTTATCAGACAAGTAATTTTTTAAGGCATTTAAATAATCAATATTTTGAATTCTTATAACATATGAATAAGTTTCATTTGTTTCTTTTTTATTTCCTGCAATAAATCTTTTTTTATTTAATTGAATATGATCAAATTTAGCACATATTCCAAGTTGAGTAAATAAATAAAGAAGATCTGAAGCTAGCTTTTCAGATGCTGTTTTTATTCTTATTCTAAAATGATCTGAACCTTTGTCAATACATCCATCCCCATTTATATATGCTCCTACAAAATTAAGCTTAAATTCCTCATTAGCAGAAAAAACAAACTTAGGTATTTTTTTTGTTCTTGCGTTTTCTCCAAACATGGACTTAAACAAATTTCCTAATATCCTTGCTCCAAATGTAATTTCATATGAAGTGCCTTTATCAATAACTTTTATATTGGAATATGGAAAGCATTCTTTTATTGATGTTTTAATTTCTTTTAAAAGATCATCTTCTTTTTTGTTTATAACAAATGATATATGCCTAGGAGCTGAACCTTCTGCTAAATAATAGCCCAAAAGCCTTGCAAAATCTTTATTTAATTTTAGATTTATATTTAATAAATGCTTTTTATTATAGTATAAAATATCTTCTTTTATAGTTATATTATTATTTTTTATATTAATATAATCTAATGCATTAATTGCATCAAGCTCTTTATACCAGGAAAATCTTTTGGGAATAGCTAGATAATCTCCAATTTTCAGCAAATCTCCTTTTTTAGAGATAATTTTATCTTTTTCTAGTTTAAATAAACTATGACCCGAAGTTATTGAAACACTTCTTCCAGATTTAGTCTTTATATTAAATATTTTCCCATTGTAAGGATGTTCAACAACCTTTGCATTATACCATTTTATCTTTAAATCATTAGGATCAAATGCGGGCACTTTTATCTCCTTTTTTTCATCTTCTTCTATCATCCCTATTTCTTTTAGTTTTATACCATTAGAATCATTTATTACAACTTGTGTATCTGGAAGCACTGAAACATGAACATCATTAAATATCCTGACATCTCTCTGTCTTAATTTTTTTTCCATGTTTGCTCTGTTAGCCATATTTACCGGCACTGGGATAATTTTAGAAGCAAAAATAACGCTGTCCTGTGGTTTGAACTGAAATGGCAGTTCATTGCTTACAATTCTATCTAAAATTGAGCCTGGCTCGCCCTGATGACCTGTGCAAACCAAAACATACTCGCTTCTTGCATCATTAATCTGCTTTAATTTTGACTTAACTTGATTTGAATAACCTACTAAAACAATATCTTTTTCAAACGGGCACATTCTGATTTTTTTTGCAGCTGTAACATATTTTGAAAGGCTTCTGCCGACAAAAACGACTTTTCTATTGAGTTTTTTGCTGAATTCAACAATGCTTTTCAATCTTGCAATATGAGAAGAAAAAGTTGTGATTACTAATCCTTTGCCTTTGTGATCAATTGTAAGCATTACTTCTTCAACCATTGCTCTTGCAATTTTCTCGCTGTGGGTTTTTCGGTCATCTCCGGAATATAGAGAATCTACAATAAGCAGCTTAACTCCTTTTTTAGCAAGCTGCTTCATTTTTTCGTAATTTGGAGGTTCACCCATTACCGGATCATTATCTAATTTGTAATCGTTTGCATAGACAATTATTCCGTCAGAGGAATGCAAGGCTATGAATGTTGACTGAATTGTTGAATGAGTAATATTTACAAAGTCTGCCTGATAATTTGTTCTCTTGCCCCTTATCATATAAGAAGAATTTGGATTTATTGCAATTAACTTGTTTTTCAAATGTGTTTTTGTGTCTTCTAATAATGCTTTAAGAACTTCAATTGTAAATGGTGTTCCACAGATAACTGCATTTGGATATTGGTTTGCAATATGCTGGACAGCTCCAACATGATCTAAATGAGCGTGAGTTATTAAAAAAGCACGGACTTTATCTCGCTGCTCGTAGATTAAATGATCATCTGGCAAAGCGCCTGCATCTTTAATCATTTTAGCAGTTGGATTTTTATTTGTTTCCTGAATATCAATTACTGCTGGCAGATAAATGCCTGCATCAAAAACAATAATATCCTCGCCAAAATCAACAGCAGTCATATTTTTTCCAACTTCGCTATAACCACCTAATGTATAAACTTTAAACATGACAGAAAAAGATAAATGTGGTTTAAATATGTTTTTAATTAACATTCTAAAAACATATTTAATTAATCTGAAGATTAATATTTATAATTGAGAAGTATGCTCTATTGCTGCAGCTCTTTTATCTGCAGCTTGATAAATTCCTCTACCGACAATACCGTGAAATCTATCTCCTGTAACTTTGGCGGCTGCTTCAATTTTTCCACCTTGGGCAATAAATCCTGGAGCATAAAATACTGGGGAAACTCCTTCAGCTTCAACTACATCTCTAACTTGTTTTATAACATCAGGTTTATTTCCCGGAACAACAAAATTATTTATTCCCGCTCTTGCAGCGATCTTATACATATCCAAAGCTCCTTCATCTGTGATAAATCCGCCTTCACTAACAGAGTAAGCTGGATGAGTCATTCTTCCACCAACAATAACTTTTAATCCATTGTCTAAAGCATGATAAATCCAGGCTCTTTCTGTTTCAGGTCCGGATTGCGGAAATAGAATAACTGCATCAATTCCTGCTTCTTTATTTAATTCTGCAAAATCTTTTCCAGTATCTGGAATATCTGTTCCTGCTTTTTGATGATCATAAATTAATGGCTTATCAGTATGCTTTCTCACCACTTCAACAACTCTTTGAAGCCCGTATCTTAAACCGAGACCAAATCCAATTTTATAACCTCCAATACCTTCTATATCTCCAGTTTGTTCTACAATTTCTTCAAATTGTTCTAATGTTTTAACATCACAGGCAGGAATTACACTTCTATCTCTTTGAATTATTTTTTGTTCCAACCCTTTTCCAATAGAAGAAAGTGCGTTCCTTGTTCCATAAACTCGAATATAATTAGCCAATCTTTCTAAAGCTCTTCCTGATACTAAATTTCCTTCTTTTAAAATATTATAAACATCAACGGCATTTACAATAGAGATAACTTGTGTCCCTGTTTTTTCTTGATATTGTTCTATTGCGCTTTTCCCGCTAGCATCAATACCTACTTCTTGCCTGTCAACAGCAATTGCCAATAATGGAAGATTTATTCTTCCTAAACTTTTCAAAAAAGCATTTGCTTCATATTTTGCATCACCTGCTGTAAAAACATCATCTAATTGAACAATTGCACCATCTATCTTTGGAGCTCTTCCAACTGTTAATTTTTTTATTCTATCTTCTGGACCTAAATTTGTAGCTTCTCCATGAGTTTTTTCATCTTTTCTTGAAAAAAACCATCCAACATTATGCCCTTTTGAAGCCATTAACATTGCTACTGGAGCAGCTAATCCAACACCTTTATCTGGGATTCCATATAAAACATCAGCTTTAACTCCAGAACTTATTACCGCATCTGCATAAAATCCTGCTAATGCATTGGAAGATTCGCCATCATTAAAATCCCCAATATTAACAAACCATGGAGAAATTCTCTTGCTTTTTAATGATCTATCTTCATTAGAATTATCAAAAACTTTTAATGCACTTGTTTTCAATAAAAAATTAATAAATTCCCCTTTATACTTTTCCATTATTAATTTAATAATATTTTCTTTAAAAATCTATGCCAGAAAAATTCATTAAAAATAAGTAATTACTTTATTTATTTTTAATTATTATTTTGAGAAACATATTTAATTAATCTGAAAAATAATCTATTGCCTTTTTTGGCCAAAAAGGTATTCTTTCTTTGCAAATCTCAATAACTTCCCTTTTAGAAACCCATTTTAAATCTTCTAAATCACTACCTGGAACAACTACATCACTTGAAGCAAAACATTCATACCATCTAGCTTTCTTATGGGATGTGGGAGTTAAAGAATCACCCAGATATTGCCCTATTTTTATTTCTATTCCTGCTTCTTCTCTAATCCCTCTGATTAAAGCTTCTGCATCTGTTTCATTACCCTCAACATTTTCTCCAGGAATATGCCATTTGCCAGCCAGAAACTTTGAAGAATCGCTTCTTTTCTTTCCTAATAAAACTTTATCATTATAATTTACAATAGCAACAACTGCTCTTTTTTGAGCCATAAAAAATTGAACTAAGGCAGTTTAATAAAGATTGTTATAAAATATTAGTTATAGTCAAGGACATTGATATTTCCCATGATGTTTTGACTATCAATGGAAAGGCATACAAGTTTGGGTTATTACTTATGTCTTTCACTATAAATTATACAAATTTAACGAAAGATTTATAAATCTTACTTTCTTACAATAAGATAATAGGAAAAGGTAAAAATGCCAATAGAAACTGTAAAAATGTCTTCAAAAGGACAGATAGTAATTCCCCAGCATATACGAGAAAAGTTAAATGCTGAAGAAGGAAGTATTTTTGTTATAGTTGAAGAAAGAGATAGTGTGATTCTTAAAAAAATAGAAATTCCATCTAAGGAATTGCTCATAAAAGAATTGAAGAAAATAGCTTCTGAAGGATCAAAGAGAGCAAAAAGCCTTGGAATAAAAGAAACTGATGTTACGCATCTTATTCATAAGTTAAGGAAAGAAAAGAGCGTAAAATGAAGATAAGCGCAGATACAAATTTCCTTATTTCTGCAACTCAATGGGATTATAGTGTCAGCCACAAATTGCTAACTAAATTAATAGAGAATAATGCAGAAATCTTTACAACAAAAGAAATATTAGACGAGTTTTCTGAAGTTCTTTCAAGAGACTTTAAATACACGGCAGAAGAAATAAAAAATATTGTAGATAATGTTTTTGTATTCATTACAATAACAGAGCCAAATGAGAAAATTAATGTTATAACAGAAGATCCTGATGACAATAAAATTTTAGAGTGCGCTGTTTCATCTGAATCTGAATATATTCTAACATATGATGATCATTTATTAAAAATAAAAGAATTTAGAGGTATTGAAATAATCACTCCAGAAAAATTAATTGAGATTATTTAATAACATCAGTTAAATTAATTTGTTAATATATTTTATGATAGTTTAGTATCTAAATACTTATAAATCAGCTATTTTATGAATTTTTATATGGTAAAGGGAAGTTATGCAATGCTTGTAACTGGATTAGCTTTTCAGCTTATTTCATTTTGCAGCTATGGATATTCTTTAGTTCCATCTGAACTTTCAAATCCTGCCACTAATCAGACTACTGCATTTAGTAAAAAAAGCAGAAATAATAGCAGACTAGAAGAAAATATATTATCTATTAAAGAAAAGGATGCTGCTGGCTTTTTTGTAATAGGTACGCTTGCTCAGACTGCTTCTACTATAGCCCTTATAGGAGCATACAGATTAAAGGAGAAATAGCCTCAAAGTCTTTCAATTCTTTTTTCTAATTCATTCAATGTATAAATACTTCTAACTCCAGGGATGTCCTTTTCGCCTTCTAAATTAGCAAAAACTCTTGGAATATCATGCTCTGCACAATAGTCATAGCTGTCTTTTCTTCCTCCGCCAATATAAATCAAAGGTTTTCCGTATTTTTCTATAAACCTGCTGAAAACTATTCTTTTATCGTCTTTTTCCTCTGGCAAAGAACATTCTATAATATCAAATAAATCATCTAAATATGTAACTGATAAAATTCTACTAACGGCATCTTCAGTATTTGTTGTGATTAAAGCAATTCGATACTTTGTTTTTAATGACTTAAAATAATCGGAAATTTCTTTGTTGTTTACATCTTTATTTTGTTTAATGTAAGAAACAACTGAATCAAAAAATAACTCTCTTGCTTTTGTTGTTCTATCTTCATCAGATAATTTTGGATAAAGACGCTTCATTACTTCGTCCACGCCTTTAAAATAATCAGGTCTGTCAATCCATTGCTTTACAGAATTATCATTAAGCTTTTTAGCCATGTTTTCATACCATAAAATATACGCTTTATCCCATGGTTCGTGTTTTACAAATAATCCTGAGAGGGTTGTTGCTATAATTGGTTTTTCCTTATGTTTCATAGTTTATTAAAGTATTAAGAATATTAATAAGTTTCTATTATATTGCATTGTTGCATCTACGGGTGTTTTAGATAACTTTTTAAGTTAGAAAAGAATTGTTTTGTTATGAGTAAAGAATATAGCGGTATTGAAGACAGACAGAGTTATGTCTCTACCAGTGGTAAAAATTGGGAAATTGTAGTAATGGATTTTGTTAATGACTATTTCTCTAAAAACAGTATTCCTTTGAATGTAATTCGTGGAAGAGGTTTGAAAAATAAACATAAGGAGTTATGGAATAATTTAGCCATTCCAGTAAAAGATGGAAAAGTAGAGGGAGATGTTGATTTAGTTGTAGTCCATACAGAAAAACCACATATTCCTCTTGCCGTTATTAGTTGTAAAACAAGTTTGCATGGTAGATTTTCAGAAACTTTGTTTTATGCTGTTGTTTGGAAACAAATGATACCTAAGATTGTAGTTGTCTTTGCTACGCCCGATAAAGGTCGACAATCTAAAAAACAATGGCAATCAGAATGGGGGACTCAAGAAAAACCAACGAAAGATAGAGCATTAGCAGAAAAATATTTAGACGGAGTTTATATTAGGCATGATAGTAGTTCTTATGGTGGAAAAATAAAGAAGTTAGAGGAGTTACCATCAGACTTGAAGAAGATGCTTATTGGTTAATTTTTTGTTGAGACATCTCACCTTTAATCTTTTCTAATCTATCCTTGGCGGTTTTACAATATTACTGTTCCAGTTCCACCAAACATATCTAAAACAATATTTCCTTTATAGGAATAAAATTTTATTAATCTATAAATTAAATCTTCTGGAAATGGAGCAGGATGCCCGTTTCTTTGTCTTTCGGGTTGGATTTGCCAAAATCCATCAGAAAATTCCTTAAATTCCTCTGCTGTAATATCAGCCTCTTTAGGATTGCCAAATAACTTATCTCCATTTTTAGTAAAAACTAAGACATATTCCCAAGATGGAACTACATGAGGATTTGCTGGGCTTTTCCAACTTCCCCATGCTGTTCTTTTAAGCATGGTTTGTTTATACCAAATAATCTCTGTTCTAAATTTCATTCCTAATTTTCTTAATTGATTTGTAAAATCGTGATGTATAGGAATAAAATCTTTTATTCCGGTTGGAGCGATATTTAAAGCAAATCTACCGCCCGGAACTAAAACTCTCTGAGTTTCTTTCCAAACTTCATTTAACCAATTAAGATATTCTTGGTAATCCATTTTATCATTGTGGTTGTCATAATCTTTACCCACATTATAAGGAGGAGAAGTTATAGCTAGATGAATACTATTATCCGGTATTTTTTTCATTACTTCTAAGACATCCCCGTTTATTATTTGATTTTCAAAATCCATGTTATTTGCCTCTGTTATTTAGTGGTTTATCCCAATAAGGACTTTTACATTTTGGACATACGACGGGTGCTTCTTCTGTTCTTGTTATCCATTCATGCCCACACCTTTCACATTTACATTCAAACATCTTTATTTCTTTTTTACTCATAACTATCTAACGAAGGTCTTACTTTAAATACTTTACTATAGTAATATAGTATAACCGAAAGATTTAAATAGATGTATACCTATAATAATATACTATGAGTATACAAGACATCTCGTGTGAAAAATGCAACGGAAAGAACCTTAAGAAAAATGGAGTTAGAGAAACTAAAAATAGAGGTAATGTTCAAAGGTATAAGTGTAAAGATTGTTTTCATAGATTTTCAATAGACGATGGTTTTTGGAAGATGAAAAACCATGAAGATAAAATAACTTCTTGTATGAATATGTATTATGCTGGAATGTCTTTAAGAAAAATACAAGAGCACTTGCAGATGTTTGCTCCTAAAAATTCTCATTATTCTACTATCTACCGATGGATTGTAAAATATGCGAACATGATAAGCACACTCACAAATAATTTACAAATAGAGAGCGGAATAGAATTAATGTCTGATGAAATGGAATATCATAGATTAGGAGAGCAGAATTGGTTTGTAGATGTCATGGATACAGAAACTCGTTTTATGGTTGCTTCTGATTACATGAAAAGTAGAACCATAGACAATCTAACAAGAGTTCTAAAGCATGGGAAGTTTGCAACAGGCGAACAAGTTAAGGTAATTACAACAGATGGACTAAAAGGTTATCCAAGAGTTTTAAGAAA
>JAGVWP010000005.1 GCA_018304985.1 Candidatus Pacearchaeota archaeon | reverse complement strand
TTTGGTATTTAGGAAAGTTTTTGGTTTGAAATCTCGCGAGTTAGAGGATTATCTTTAAGAAATTTCACCTCGTTAAATTTCTTAACTTAATGGAATTGGATTAATGCCCCCACGAGATATTTAACCTTATTTCACTAAATAGGTGTCTACATAGCTATTTTTTGTGGTCACCCAAATATTTTCTTGAGGGTTTTATACTCTTTTAATATTAAGTCAATTGTAGGCCTTAAATTATGATTTTTTTGATATTCATACAGAGAGATATAATATTCTTTTCTATTTTTAAAATTAATATTTACTGGCGGAAAATTGTATTTTAATATTATATTATTTAACAGTAATCTTCCAATTCTTCCATTTCCATCTCGAAAAGGGTGAATTGTTTCAAATTGATTATGGATAACTGATGCTAAAATTAAAGCAGGATATTTATTCTTATTTTGATTATACCAATAAATTAATTCATTTAATAATGAAATAACTCTTGTTTGCGGAGCTCCCATATGAACTACATTGCCCAACCCATCTCTTACTACTACTTCTTCCCCTTTTTTTCTAAATTCTCCAGCAAAACTTTTTGAATTCTTAAAAACAATTTTATGCAATTCTTTAATAAAATCTAAAGATATATGCTCTTTTGTTTTTCTTATAAAATTTATAGCTTCATTAACTCCATAAGCTTCTGCTATATCTTGCTTTGATTTTTCCGGCCATTTATCTTTTTCAAGAATGTCTTTAACCTCTTTACTATTTAAGTCACTACCTTCTATAGCATTAGTATTATAGATAAATGATTCTGAGAAGATTTTCCATTGGGTTTCCGATAAGTGAAATATTTTTAATTTTTCTTTAGATTCAAGATTTCTAACAAAACCTATTTCTTTTTCATTTAATTTTATATACAAAGGATTTTGAATTATTTTATATTCATTAATTTCGCCTAAAATTAGTTTTTCTGCTTTTTGCTTCCTTTCTTCTAATAATTCTTTAGTTAAATCCTTTCCAAGATATTTTCTTATTTTATGTATTTTACTTCCTTCTCTAAATGAATGGCTAAGATAATATTTTATTCCTTTTTTTACCTTTCTTTTTTCAATGTACATAAACATATAATGGGTGACTACATATATAAATGTTTCTATTTTTTGTCTACAAATTATATGATATTTTTAACCTTATTTTATAAGAAACTTATCAAGCTGTTTTTTTGCCTGCTCTCTGGCTTTCTGATGTTCTTTTAAGAAATCATTTATCTTTTTTATGAGAATTTCTTTTAGTTCTCCTGTGAGAAGCTTTCCTGATTTGTAATCCTGTTCAATTTTTGCTAGTTTTTTGTCATCTGGTTCAAAAAGCATTTTAAGATATTGAAAGCTGACGTCAATATCTGGATTTCCGCCAAGTTTTCTATGCTCTTCAATTGTTGCCTGGCCGCCTGAAAAAGCGTATTTTTTTATCTTTTTTTCAACTTCCTTTGGATCTTCAGTCAGGCTTATATATGAAGTTGGATCTGAAGATGACATTTTTCCTCCATTTAATCCTGGCAGGAATAAATTGTAAGTTGAACTAAGCTGTATAAATTTTGGATTTTTTATTCTTTGAGAAATGTCTCTTGCAAGCCTTAAATGAGGGTCTTGGTCAATTCCAACAGGGACTATAACTGGAATTTGATTTTCAAATTCTGGCAATTGCGGATGCAACATATCAGATGCCTGAAGCAGAGCTGAGAGCATTTTTCCAGGGCTTATCTCTCCGTAAACTGCCTTAAATTCGTTGAAAGTTGCGTATCTTGACAATAAATTCTGAAGCTTGTAATAAGCATTTGATTTTTCAGCATTATTTGATCTCTCGCTTTGAAAATAAATCTCACAGTTTTTGGGTTTTAAACCCAGAGCAATATAATTTAATATATATTCCTCAATTGCAATTTTTATGCTTTCTTCCAAACTCTGCCCTCTTGCATTATATGCCTCCAAATCAGCTACCGCAATGTATATTTTGGCTCCTAAACTCTGCCAGAATATCATTTGCTGAGCAATTATAGAATGTCCTATATGAAATTTTCCAGTAGGCATTAAACCAGTCATCATTACAAATGGTTTTTTATTTTTTACAGCTTCAAGAATTCTTTGAATATCTCTATGAGCAAAAATGACTTTTCTTCTAAATAAGATATTTTCATTAAAAACTGAAGGCAGATCTTTAAGCGGAGAAACTCCAAATTCCTTAATCAGTTTGTCATAATTAATATCTCCATAAACTTCCCATGGATTAACAACTTGTTTTTTATTAACATCTTTTTTCATATTCTGATAATGAGAAAGATGTTTATAAAAGTTGTTCTTAATAAAAAGAACCAATGATATTGCTTATTTTAAAATTTTGAATCATATTAATACTAAATTTCTCTTTAACAAGAAATTTATCCCGCTTTAAAGTTATTTAAGTTATTCTAAATTAAGAATATTGTGACAACTTCACTTATTTCATTTAAACTTTATTAAGATGGAATAAAAGTGAATTGTGATAAAGTTTAAATATCCTTTTATGCTAAATGATTTATGAGCAAAAAGAAGGTGAATGTATTAATAATATCAATAATTATGTTTTTTGGAATATTTATTATTCCTTTTGCAAGCGCTGATATTTTTCTTGCAACACAGCCGGAAAGTGTTTATAATATAGGCGATAATCTTAATGTTGAGCTTGGAAGTGATGGAGGAGAAGGATGGGCAAGTGTTGAGCTTGTTTGTGGCGAGGGTGGAAACAGCAAAATGCTTTATTTTCATTATGTTGATGATACTTCAACAGCAAGCATTTCAGCGCCTTTAACAAAAGAATTTCTTGGGAGCATGAAAGGCCAATGTTATCTTTCTTTAAGCTTTAATGGAGTAAAAAAACAGAGCTTTATTTTTACAATTTCTGACAAGATTGATGTTTCTGTTATGTTTAATGGCAATAGTTTTGAGCCTGGAGAGAATTTGCTTTTTAATGGCGAGGTAAAGAGGGCAAATGGAGGAGATGTGGATGGAAGTGTTGAACTAAAGTTTTCAGGCATTGAATTAAGTGCTGTAGTTCCTATTGTGAACAATAAATTTTCAGGCAATATGACAATACCAAATAATGTTGCTGCTAAAACCTATGATGTAATTGTTTTTGCAAGCGAGAAAAATGATAAAAATGAGGTGACTAATTTTGGCCAGGCAGCTGATTCTATAGAAATAAAACAAAAACCAACAAAAATTGATTTGACAGCACCGGAAAATGTTAATCCTGGCAAGGATATTGAATTTAAGGCAGTATTGTTCGATCAAACCGGACTGAATATTGAAGGCAGGTCTGTTGCATTTAAAATATCAGATGTTAGTGGAAAGGAAATACTAGCAAGAATGTCAAATGTAGGAGAGATTAATTATTATACTTTTGAGAAAAATGCGCCCTTTGGCTACTGGAAAATTAATGCTGAGGCAGAAGTAGTGACTGCTGAAAAGGAATTTTATGTTGAGAAAAATATGGAAGCAACATTTCATTTAGTTAATGGTACGCTAGTTGTTAGAAGCTTAGGAAATGTGCCATACAATAAAACAGTTGAGATAAGAATTGGGAATGAGACAAAAGTAAGTCATTTAGAGCTTAATCCTGGCGAGTCTGTTGAATTTGAACTTACTGCGCCTAATGGAGATTATGATGTTATTATAAAGGATGATGCAGGCACAGAAGCAAGCTGGTCAAAAGTTCCTTTAACAGGAGAGGTAATATCTTTAGATGGCTCTGGAAAAAGAAAACTTGGGGGATTTTTCAGCAGAACATGGATTGCATGGATATTTTTAGTGGCTGTATTTGGATCGTTTCTTTTACTTTCATCAAAAAAAGTAATCAATAAGAATATCTTTTCTGGTTTTGGTAGCGGCGGGATGGGAAATGTAGGCAAAACAAATCCTCCGAAAACTGGTTTTGTTGCTCCAATAATTGGGGATAAAAAAGATGAAAAAGGCGGTGTTGTTAGAGTAGTTCCTGGCAGGGATGAAAAATCACTTCCAGTTATTGAGCATGATACTGGAATTGCTGTTCATACGCCTGTTTTAGATGGAAACAAGCAATTTTCTTCTTTAGTTGCTGTAAAAATAAAGAATTATAATGAAGTAAAAGACAATAATCAGTTTGTCAATGAAACTCTTAAAAGCATTACAAGTGAGATTAACAATAGCAAAGGAAAGGTTTACAGAGCAGATGATTTTATAGTCGGTATATTTGCTCCTATTTCAACAAAAACCTTTGAAAATGAGGTTACAGCTGTGAGGGTTGCAAAAGCTGTGTCTGCAAAGTTAAAATTCCATAATGATAAATTCAGCCAGAAAATTAATTTTGGGGTTGGAGTTAATTCAGGAGATATTATTGCCAAGAAGCAAGAAGGTAAGCTGTTATTTACTCCTATAGGGGCAACTCTTTCTGGAGCGAGAAGAGTTGCAGATCTTGCTAATAATGATGTTCTTTTAAGCGAGGATACAAACAAGAAAGTAATGTCTAAAGTAAAAACAAATTTGAATGCTGCTACAAGCACAAGCGGGATAAAAACATATTCTATAAATCAGATTGTTGACAGAGACAATAACAATAAGTTTATAGAAGGATTTCTGCAGAGAAATCAGGAATATAAATCTTTGAGAGAATATAAATTTGGGAAGTAAGATCATAACTTAAGATTAATTGATTTAAACTATAGTCATATACTTTCATTTAATAAGTTAGGCAAAGATATGGCATTATTTTCAAAATATTTCTTGAATTTACACAATGGTAAATTTTCATTAAAGAAAATTTATCCCTTATTTAAAGTAATTTAATTATGTCAAGAGTTGTTTAATTTAATTTTTTATAAAACTATGCTTGAAGAGGGAGAGGAGCTATTAACATGCTCCTCTCTGATTGTATTTAAGTTTTGTATGTTTTATTTTGTATAGAAGTCGGGGTAAAGATCATTATAAATTCATCAAGGGTTTCTCTATTTATTCCAAGGCTTTTCATTATATATATTATAGAATCAATAACTGCAAAAGGGCTTGAAGAGCCTTTTTTATTGCTTTTTATCTCTTTTGTAATTTCATTCTTTAATTTTTTTATCTCTTTGTTTCCTGCAGCTTCTTTGACTTCAATCCAGTCAGATATTCCTTCCTGCAAGTATTTTACATTAATCTTATTATTGAAATCGTATTCGAATCCTGTTGTATAAGTGTATTGAGAAACCATGTTGAAAAATTGTTATGCACGATCCGAGAGAGAATCGTTGCATTAACAGAATTTAATTGTCCCTTTTGTAGCGGGGATAACTGAACTGTTAATTAAGACATAAGCCAGTCTAAAACTTAGAAAATTCCACCCATTTTTTTGGGCCTTATTATCTTGGCCTATTTTCATACTTTATTAAGTAGTCTGGAGTTTAAATATATTTCTATTGTTGAGTTTTTAGAAATATATTTAGATTAAAGATACGAGTTTATTATCTATTTATATATTGTTTAAATCTTTCCATTTGCTTTCTGAAATCCTTGTCAGCTTCTTCAAAAACAACGGGGAATTGGGTTAAGTCTTTATCTCTGTAAAAACTTCTTGAATGTGAGCCTCTTATTAATGGATTTCCTAATGTTCTATATACCCAATCTACATTCCCATCCCCATTTTTGTCTTCATAACTTCTCCAATTTAGAAAATCTCTTCGAGTAACATCAATTGATTCATCACTTCTATCAATTTCTAAAGTAGTATAAGCAAGAATCCCGTCTGCTTTTTCTACTACCTTTTTATTGCCATTTTCATAACTGATATTATGATGTGTATAGAAGTTATATCCTGTAACTGCCCCAAAATATCCTAGTAATCCAACTCCCAGTGCTAAAGCCCTTTTATTAATTTTCATGTTAATTATAATTAAATTGTATAATTAATAGTTTATAAAATTTATTGTTGTTGAGTTTTATCTTTCCCTTTTAATTTTCTATATAAAATATTAATTGGATTTATTTCGCTTATCTTTATATCTCTAATGTATAAAAGAGGATTCTTTTTTGCAGGAGTTGCCGCTTTTCTTACCTCTTTTATTTTTGGCATCATTATCATGAAAACTATTAATCTGCCAATACCTGAAATCAAGAAGATGAATAAGAAAATATTCATGAATGATATTGAGGCGTACTGAGCTATTAATCCTCCAAGAGTTGCCCCTATTAATACTCCTGTTCCATTGAGTACATTATAATAAGCAACAACTATTGCTCTTCTTTGAGGTGTTACAGCATCGTAAATAAAATTAGATGAGGCAAGACCAAGGGCTGAATGCCCTATTCCTGAAAGCAGTTGAGGGGTGAGCATAAGGTAAATAGGATTTTTAGAAAATAACCAGAAAAAAGGGATTATTGCAACAATAATTCCGGCTATTTTTATTAATTCTCTGTTTCCATACTTATCTGCGAACTTTCCCCACATTGGAATAAATAAAATTGAGAATATTGTTGCAGAAGCATTTACTAAAGTAAACCATATTGGGTTAAACTGTAAATCTTTCCACATATATACTGCAAAAAACGGTCCTGCAATATTTATTGAGAGGTTTGTTAGCACAATAAAAATAGTAAATTTACCAAAGTTATTATGCGGAGCTTTTTTTAGAAATTGCCAGAATGAAAAATAATATTCTTTTTCAAGTTTTATTTCAGCCACATAATGCTTGCTTAAAAAATATGCTGAGATATATCTTGATATAGCGGCTATTGCAAATAAAGCCATGAAACCAAAAATTAATATCCCCCATTGTTTTGTGTAATAAAGCCAGACAGAAGCAATTAATGTTGCGGTTATTGAAACAGCTCCGTTAATTCTGTTTCTTTTTGAAAAATACCATCCACGAATACCTTCGGGAACAACATCTCCTAATAATGAAAACCATGCAGGTCCTCCTAGAGAGCCTGACATTGCATATAAAATATAAGATAAAATAAGCAAAGGAATTAAGTAAAATGTTTTTCCATATTTTAAGAATATAAAACCTAAGGAAAGAATAACAAGCCACATAGAAGCCTGCAATATAACACTTGTAACAACAATTTTTCTTCTAGAGTATTTTTCGATTAATCTGCTTCCATAAATTTGGGAGATAGGACCCAAGAATCCTGTTAAGCTTGTTAAGAAACCTATTTGGGCGTTATTTGCCTGCAGTTCTAGGGCGTAGGGAGTTATATATGATTCTCCAGCTCCTGACATAACAGATGCTGCAGAACCTTCTTTTATTGAGTATTTTCTTGTTTTTTCTTTTTCTTCATCAGTTAATTCTGTCGCGAGAATTGTAGCTTTATTATGATTATTGTCCATATAATTTCCTTAACCTCCTTATTCAGGAGGTTAAGGTTTTCACCCTATTTCCAATTATGTTGGATTAAGCGTATTAATAAAGGTTTCTAATGGGAAAAATAAGGGTATATTATAATACAATATTCTTTTTAAACAGGCATTTATTCTTGGAATAATAACAACTTATAATGATGCAGTTGAAGGTTCAGATTTGCATGGATTAAGACAGAGAATTGCAGAACATATAAATACTGGTCCTTATGCTGCAACCGATGCAGAAGCTGATAATAATTATAGAGATAAAAATTATATTAATTGGGAAAGAGCAGGATATGCTTTAAGAGATTTCTTTTTTGCCTTTAATCTTAAAAACCAAGAGAAGTTTCTTCACGAGTTCACTGAGGCAAGAGCTAAAAGTATATCACGAGAAAGCAGGGATGCAGAATCAAATTGGTTTCAGGCACAAACGGAATTAGGAAGAATAATTTACTTAATGTATGTTGCAAAACAGGAAAGAGTTTCTGAAATAAAAGATTTAGAAGCAAAATTAAAAGAAAAGAAAGCTTATCAAGAATCCTGATTTCATAAATTAAACTATATACAATATCTTTTTAAGTTTTTATATACTTATCAAACTTACCTAGAAGAATCCATGCTGGAAGCAAAATAGCTCCAAAATGAATAAAGATAAATATTATTAAAAATACTTTTGGGTAACCTTGAAGAGTGTATTTTACTTCTAATAAAAGACTTGTTACTAAAGCAGCTATAATTGCTTTGTTTGATGGATGCAATTTTCTGAAAATAATTAATATTATAAAAATAAACAATCCCCCATAGATTATTTTATTTGTGAAATATGTTGAAGGAACGGTATATTCTTCTTCTAGAGTATGAATATAATAATCTATTCCTGTTGCGATAGTAATTATAACTAATGCAAGAAGTAGTATCCATATAAAAACTTTTTTGTTTTTTGGAAGAAGCTGTTTTAGTTTCATCATCTTATTTTGTATTAATGAATTATTGATTAATAAATGTATTTATTTTGAGGTAGGAATAAACTCTTATTTGAGAAGATTATACTATCTTACATGATTTTTTATATGCAATATATATTTATCTTAATAACCAGTAACTTTCATATTTAAATTAGGCAAGGATATTATATGATTCAAGAATTTATCTATATAATTTTCTATTCAACAATTATCTTAGCTTTCATATAAGGATGTGGCTTGCAGTAGTATGAAAATTCTCCGGCGTTATTGAATGTAAAGGTAAAACTCTCATCATCTGATAAAAGCGGGGAATCAAAAGCATTGTTATCTGAAGTTGCAGTATGGTCTACTGAGTCCCTGTTTGTCCATCGTATACTATCTCCTTTTTTTATTGTTAAGCTGCTTGGTGAGAAAGCAAAGTTTTTTATTTCAACATCATAAGTTTTTGGTGTTGATGTTGTTTCAGTAATTATATTATTACTTTCTGGCTGATTATTTGTTTCTGTGTTTGTTGAAGGCTGATTATTTGAAGATGGCTGGTTAGTATTTGTATTATTTATATCACTTAATGAATTCATTGATAAAAAATAATATGCCAAGCCTCCAACTATAATTAGAGCAATAATAACAATAATAATTAACCCACTATTTTTCATGCTTTATTTAATAAAATGGAGTTTAAAAAAGTTTAGGAATATTTTTTAATATAGATTTAACTATAGTTAAA
Organism: Candidatus Pacearchaeota archaeon; assembly: GCA_018304985.1. GTDB lineage: Archaea > Nanobdellota > Nanobdellia > Pacearchaeales > GW2011-AR1 > JACPLR01. The sequence goes on along the minus strand of JAGVWP010000005.1, from coordinate 8,395 downwards.
TTTAAAAAGCCCTTTTCATAGATACTAATACTTTAAAATTTTAAAATGATTAAACAAGCTGAAAATAAAGATGAAGTGAAGGAATCTTCTGTTAGTCCGAATAGTAGTGGCGGAACAATTACATTGAAAAAATCATCTCTTTGGAAACTTGGAACTTTCTTATTCTTAGGATTATTTATAATTTCATTATTCACTGGAGGTTTTGGAGGCATGATTGGAGGAGATAATCCTGGAACTGGAAATGTTGTTGCACCTACAGATAATAATCCTGGTAATGCCGGAGTAGCTGGCAAAATAAATCCAAGTATTGAATCTAATGATCCGGTTTTAGGAGATAAAAATGCTAAGATTACAATTGTTGAGTATTCTGATTTTCAGTGTCCGTTCTGTGAGAGAGCTTATTCAGGAGCAATTGCTCAATTTAAATCAAGCGATTATTTCAAAAAAGGCCAGGTTAATTTAATTTACAAACATTTTCCACTAACTTCAATTCATCCTCAAGCACAGAAAGCTGCTGAAGCTGCTGAATGCGCAAATAGGCAGGGAAAATTCTGGGAATATCATGATAAGCTATTCACAAACCAACAGGCGTTAGATATACAGAGTTTGAAGAATTATGCTGCACAGGTTGGATTAAATACAGCTACATTTAACAAGTGTTTGGATGAAGGAGAGGCTGCTGCTGAAGTTAACAAGGAATCACAGCAGGCACAGGGAGCTGGCGGACAGGGAACACCTTACTTTGTTTTAATTAACAAAGACGGAGAGACTCAAGCTGTTTCAGGAGCTGTTCCATTTTCACAGTTTGAATCAGCTATACAGGCTTTGATGTAAAGAGATCTTAATGTGTTTCTCTTAACTCTTTTATTCTTATTCTATCTTGGTCTGATAAAGAAGGATCATTATCACTAGTTTTATATGGAATACTATACTCTGGAAACTTTTCTGAAAGAAAATCTACATGTTCACTACCAACTATTATTCCATGGGGATTATATGTTTTTATCATAGTTTCAAAATATCTTTCCCTTCCGATTATATAGTTACTAAAGTATTCATCTCTTGATCTTGCATTAATTCCCTTATTAATTAATTCTCTATTATCTATAGGGATGAACCTTAATCTTAGATTTTCAAGAAATGTTAATCTCATTAAATTTGTCCAGTAATAACTGAAAGGCACCTTACACTTTTTGAGAATTTCTTTTAATCTTTCAGGATCTTGAATTGTTTGATTTATAGTATTTCTAAATACCCCCATAGTCATTGGTTCTAATTCAATTGCAACTAAGTCATTTGGACAAGAATTTTGCCTGAGTATCTCTAGAGCTAACTCTTCTTCTCCTTCTGCATGATTAACTCCTAATAAATATTTTCTTGAATTCATAAAATTATGACAAGGTATCCTATTTTTAAACCTTTTTATTTAATATTTTTAGAAAAATATTAACAAAGTTTATAAACTATTAATAAAGTAAGATAAAAATGAACGAGCATATAAAATCAATAACAAGAGACCAAGAGAATAGAGATTACCAAGAAAGATTGGAAAGAAGAATGAGTATTGAATCTGATTGTAAAAATAGTCTTACAATTGCTAGTGGAATAAATTTTGTAATTGGTACTGGTAAGGCATTTTATGGAATTTATGATCAATCAAGAGAGTTTGAACATATAGGATTAACAAAGATGGGTTCTTCTTGTCTAATTGGATTCTTATATCATTCTTTTCAGTCAGGTCCAGACTGCGATTAATTTTTAGGATATAAAATCTTAAAAAGTAGATAATTATGTTTTTATTATGAGAAATATAGAACCAAGATATGAGTTAGATATAGTTGAAAAGTCTGTAAAGGGATTTGTTTATTTTTGTATTGGTGCTAGTCTTTTTTGTTTAGGCGGATTAATTGGTTCTCAAAGAGCTATTGGTATTTACATGGAGATATTAAATGAAGAGCGTGAAAGACTTAGAGCAATATCTGAAATCTATGATTCTTCTTTAGATAATCATCAGAGAATAGGTTCTTTTACTAATATCGAATCACGTATTAAGTAATTAAGCATTACAGATTAACCTTCAAATTTAGCTGGACTATGGACGCTAAATTATTATTTAATTGTATATAAATCTTTAAAAATAAGTTATTCTAAGTTACAATATGGATCAAAGTATTAAGGTTATTCTTGCTGCAGGTATTTCAAGTCTTACACTTCTTGGGTTTTATTGGCTAGGGGAATATCATTCAACTCCCACTTCAGTAACTATAAAAGATATAAATAATGATGGAAGAGAAGATGTTGTTATTAAAAATAATAAACCCGTCAATTATTTTGAGAAGTATATTTTCTTAAGGCAAGAAGATGGCAATTTTAAATCATTTGAGGATTATCAAAGAGAGCAATTAAATAGTGTTTCTCAATTTCAGCAAAAAGAAAGAAAAGCAATTGAAAGTCAATTAGCTGAGATTGTTAAGAATGCTGAATAAGATAGGTAGTAAAATGTTAATCTTTTTGGCATAATTATTTTTAATAGCTAAATATTTATAAATGCATTTATATTATATTCTTGATGGAAATTTATAGACTATTTAATAATAATTATGTAACTGGAAGGGTTTTTTATTCGCCTGAGAGTGAAGGGGGAAGATCATACTATAATAATAGAGAAGTACCAACTGTATTGGGAAGAACACTTAGTGCATCGTGGAGTAGAGGAGTGCGAGAAAGACTGGAAGAAGCTACTAAAAGACCTTCTGATTTAAAGAGACAATATTATGGTGGAACTAAGGATACTGAAGAGGTTATTATTGCTAAACTTTTCAAAAGACCAAGAGAATAATTCTATTGTTTTTACTCCTTATATTCATGCCTGAAAATTATCTTTTTAAGTAACCTAGCCGAAAGATATATAAATGGACAATTGTCTATATTATTAGCCAATTGTCTGTAAAAATGGACAAAATAATAGAATATTTTATAAGAGAGCCCGAAAAGGTGTTTCATGTTAGAGAGCTCTCCAAATTATTAAGAAAATCCCCTACAACAATATCCAAATATCTAAAAGAATATGAGAAAGAAAAGGTTTTGAGCTCTGAAAATAAATTAAACCATCTATTTTTTAAGGCAAATTTAGATAATCAGGCATTTAAAGATATTAAGCTAAATTATAATTTGTCATTATTAAACAAGTCTGGATTAATTGATTATTTAGATAAGGAATTTGATTATCCTGAAGCAATAATTTTATTTGGCTCATTTGCAAAAGCTGAAAATGCAAAAAAAAGTGATATTGACCTCTTAATTATTACTTCTCATAAAAAAGAGCTTAATTTAAAAGAATTTGAGAAAAAAATTGGAAATCCTATCCAGCTTCATTTGTATTCAAATAAGGATATAGAATTGATGAAAGTGAAAAATAAAGAATTGCTTGATAATTTTGTTAATGGCTTAATATTAAGAGGTTATTGGGAGTTATTTAAATGATATTTGAAGATTTTATTAAATCCGGACAGGTAAGAAAGGCTTCTCCAGATATTCCTTTAATAAAATCACTTTATAAAAATACTCTTAATGACTTGAAATATCTTCACTCCCAAAAGATAGATGAAATTTCTGCTAGAAAGATTGTTTCAAATTACTATGACTGCATAAGATCGATTTTAGAAGCAATAGCTTCACTGGAAGGCTATAAAATTTACCAGCATGAAGCATTTGTTTTCTTTCTTAAAGAGAAAGGCGAGGAAATTCAATCAATAAAATTTGATAGATTTAGAAAGATAAGAAACAGGATTAATTATTATGGTAAAGATATTTCAATAGAAGAGGCAAAAGAAATATCTTTGGAAATAGAAAAATCTATAGATTATTTAATTGAAAAGTATCTTAAAAGAGTGATATCTTAACTTAACAATAGTTTTAAATATCTGTTTTTTGATAATATAAAATGAGTGAGTTTAAATGCGAAAAATGTGACAGGGAATTTGCAAGCAAGGAAGCCTTGGATATGCATAATAATTCAAAGCATTTCCATGAGATTAAAAAGCCTTTAAGCAGTAAAATTAATCTGGGAGATAAAAGGAAAACAAGAAACTGGATTATAATTATTCTAGGTATTTTGATTGTTATTGGCATTGCTTATGTTCTTGCTTTCAAAGAAAATCCTAATGATGGAAAATATGATGTTTTTGCCCAGTGTTTAAGCGAGAAAAATACAACAATGTATGGAGCGTGGTGGTGTGGACATTGCAAAGAACAGAAAAAAGCTTTTGGAAAGAGTTTTCAGTATATTGATTATATAGAATGTTCAACACCTGATGGAAACGCACAACTTCAAATTTGCAAAGATGCCAAGATTGACGGCTATCCAACATGGGAATTTGCTGATGGAACACGAAGAGACGGATTTGTTCCACTTGCGGATCTGGCTAGGATAAGTAATTGCAGCTTGGGTTAGGGAGATTTATAAACTTCAATCTTGCTAGCTTTTCCTTGAAAGATATAGAGAATAATAATATTTATTAACGCATCTTCTTTATTATAATCATGTGGCTATTTAAAAGAAAATCAGTGTTAGAAAAAGTTACGCAAGAATATTTGTCTATAACAACTGAATTAAAAAATAGGATCGCCTCTATTCCTTCTACTGAAAGTGAAAGGGAAGAACATTTTGATAGAGTAAAAATGTTAGAATCTGATTTGGGTTCTTTTGGAATTTCCTATACTTCTCAATTCCTAGAGTTTTTTACTGATGAAAGAGTTGAAGAATCTTGTTTATTATTAAAAAAAGCAGCCGATTATCTGAATTTAACAGCAGGAACTCCACATAATTGTTATTTAAGAGGTGAAAATCGTGTAGGATGGTTCAGAGAAAGAGTTATTGCTGGCAAAGAACTTTATTCTCTTAGACAAACTTTAGAAGCTCAATTTAGTAAACGTTAATCTATTAGCTATTAATAATGTATAATGTAAAAAAGCATAAATTTTCTCAGGATGAAAATTTACCATGGTGTGATTTCAGACTACTTAGATTTTTTAAAAACCTTTAATAGAAAACCTTATAAAATATATAAACATTAATTAAATATGGCTAAAAAAACAACATTTATGTATGATAATTTTTCAGATAGGCTGTTTATTTCAAAGAAGAGTGAAAGGGATATTATTGATGGAAGTGTAAGAATATTAGATGTTATCCTTGATTTTGATAAAGAAGGAAAAGTGGCCAATATTGAATTAGTTGATGCCTCTCAATATTTAGGTTCATTGGATATTAACCCAAAAATCTTAAATAAGCTTAATTATGCTGATTTTTCAATTAAAGAATTAAGAAATGGCTATGTTATTATATTTTTATTAAAATCTGGAAGGGAATTTATCAGATTTCCTTATAGCATTCATATGCCTACCAGAAAACAAGTTCCTATTGCTTCTTAAGTCTTTTTTGCAGATCTCTCTTGTATTCTATTGCATGAATTAATAAAATGCTTTCATTTCTCGGACATGTTGCTATGGAAAATGTAATATCTTCATCAATTTTATAAAATAATTCGTAACCAATATCTCTGTATTTTAGTGATTTTATTTCAATAAAACTCACCTTCTCAAAATTTTGAAATATATTCAGAACTTTATCATGGCTAATTCCTTTTTTATCAATTCCTAGATAATAATAGCTTGTGAAAATTAGTTTTCTTCCTTTAATTTTATCATTTATTATCTTCTCTATCTCTTTTTTCTCAGTAACTAGTTTCACCATTAATTAGCTAATGAAGTGAATCGGTTATAAAAAGCTTTATAACTTATTGCAAATTAGTGTAATATAGAAAATGGAATTAGAAATCCTGCTGAATAAGACACTTGGACTGGGAATACTTGTGCTGCACATTATTCTAGCACTTGCTTTGCTGTTTTATGTTTACCATAAAATAACTAAGAAAAGACTGCCATTTATGTTTTATAATTTTAAGAATTTTGTTTTCAGCAATGGACTGATTTTTGCTTTGATTATATCGGTTGTTGCAACGCTTGGAAGTTTGGCATATTCAGAAATTATTAAATTGCCCCCTTGTGATTTATGCTGGTATCAGAGAGCTTTGCTTTATCCTCAAGTTGTTATTCTAGCTGTTGCGCTTGTTAAAAAGAATAGGGATATTTATGATTATGTTATTGGATTAAACATAATCGGCATTATAATTGCAGGTTATCAGTATATAATGCAGATGATAAATTATTCAGGGCCTTGTCCCATAGGCTCTGGAGGAGCTAATTGTTTTACAAAAGATACTTATTTTTATAAGGTGCATAAGATTGAAAAACTGAATAATACAAAAGTTTAAATAAAGATTATTAGCTATTTTTTCTTATGGAAGAAAGTGTTGTACAATCATTTTTAAAAAAAGCTTCTGAATCTCCAGGTTATATACTAGTTTTGCCAATAACAACTTTATGTCACGAATTTGAAAGAGATTATCAAGATTATGCTAAACCAAGAATATTTGTAAAATCGCTTGATGAACTAGGATTTACTATAGGAATGAGGATGAATGAACTTTATCTTGAAAGTATAGGAGAAAAATTTGAAGAAAGGGTTAATGAATTGAAGCATAAACAACGTAGGAGAATGCTGGATTATTTGAAATGGATGGAAGATCCTAAGATTAGAAAGCGTGTTGAAATAATGGCCTTAAGTGATGGAGTTGAAGACCAAATTTATGATGCTTTATCTCAATTAGCTACTGGCGGAAAAGATGAAGTAGAGTTATTTCCTCCTTTAATAGAAAGAGTTAGTTATGATAAGAAAGGTATACCTATAAGTTATAGACTGAATGAAAGAATTGTACATCCCTCAGTTAACGGCAATGGAAATACAGTATTAGAAATTAAGAATTTAACTATTACTAAAGAAGAAATGCAAGGATTTAATATTGATGATTTATTAGGTAATTTATGAACCTCAAGAATAAAATATACCAGAAATTAAAGCAAGTTCCTAGAGGGAAAGTTATAACATATAAAGAACTTGCAAAAGCTGTTAATTCTAGCGCTTACAGGCATGTTGGAAGATGCATGGCTGAAAATAAAGATACTAAGCATATTCCATGTTATAAAGTTGCAAAAAGTAATGGAGAGATTGCAAATTATTCTGGAACTGGCGGAATAAAAACCAAAATAAAATTGTTAAAAAAAGATAATCTTGAGGTTATTAATGGGAAAGTTGATTTGAAGAAATGTGGATTTAGACTTAGATAATTTAGCTAAAAGAAAAACCTAAAACTTTTTTTATAATTGTCTCAATTTCTTGTATTTTTTCTTTATTTAATGAAACTTGCAATCCGTAAGGTGCTGGTTTTGTTAATATTAAACCCTCTTTTATCAGCTCTTTTGCTATTTTTTCTATATCTTTTCCTAAATGGCTCGGGAATCCCCTTCTTAATGTGTCAAAAGGAGTGTGAACTCCACCAATAACCTTTTTTCTTCTTAGATGATATAAAATAGTTGCTTTTATCTCCTCTTCATTAAAGTTCATTAAAATAGATAATTTATGAATATTTAAATATTTCTAATTTTGAAATATAAAAACATATATAAGAACATTTAAATATAGGCTAATATTGGATAAAATATGGAAAAAGAAACAATATTTATTGAGGTTTTTGGAAATAATCCTGTAATCAGGGTTTTAGATTTTCTTATAACATTTCAATTATTTGATTATCCATTAACTGAAATTGCGAAAAATTCAAGAGTTAGTTATTCTACTTTGCAGACTTTTTGGGATAATTTAGAAAGAAATAATATTGTTGTTAAAACAAGAAGAGTCGGAAAGTCTGATATGTACAAACTTAATACAAAAAATCCTGCTGTCCAGCAGTTAATTAAATTAGACTGGAATTTAATTAAAGGTGTTGAAGAAGTTTATGCTTGAAAAAAAGATTGTCAGATCAGATAATTTAGTATAATAATACTTAAATATATTCACAATTGTTAATTATATGCCAGTAATAAGATATTATGCAGAAAATTCTTCTAATCCCAGTAATAGAATTATTTATCATCTAGAATTTATTAGTGAGACATTGACACATCGCATTCCTAATTCCGATATTTGTCAGTTAAAGACTAGTTTAGCTGATATGGTTTTAGTTTTTCCTGGATCTGAAATTAAAAATGAACCGGGAAATAAAAAGTATAGGCCTTTAACAGAGATAGAAGAAGTAGAGCTTTTTAAAAGAGAAGAATAATCTCTGAAATCTGATTAAAAAGGTCTTTCCCCGCCAATACAATAATGGCATAAATTTTAGTATATAATCTATAGAATTTCTAATATTAAAAAGCCTTGTCTTTTTTAAGGGCAAAGCTTTGTTCATTTGTGTTGAATGAACAATTATTAAGAGAG
>JAGVWP010000004.1 GCA_018304985.1 Candidatus Pacearchaeota archaeon | reverse complement strand
TAAGTTAGCGACAACAAGTTTTTAATCTTTTCGTTAGTAAACATTAAATGTTGTATACAACAAATAAGTAGGGATTATTTAAGAAGTAGTGTAGTTAATTAATAAGTATTAGTAGTTCAAGCGTAAAAAGTAGGTAAAGATATTGATATATTTTCAAAAAAATTCCTAAAACTCAATAAATTTTTGACACACAAAACTTTATTAATATCTCAGTTTTAATTTAATTATGGCAATAAGAGGTGCAAAATCAAGTTCTAATTTAAATTTAGAGGCTTTATATGTCCGCTGGCTGTCAGAATTAAATAAAAACTCGGGTCAGATTGCAGGCGGCAAGGGAGCAAACCTGGCTGAAATGCATAATTCCAAATTTCCTGTCCCTCCGGCATTTATTATAACAACAAAAGCTTATTACCATCTTATTGAAGAATCTGGAATAAAAAATAAAATAAATGACATTTTAGACAGTATTGATGTAGATAATACTGAAGAGCTTGAAGAAAAATCCAAAGAAATAAGAGAGACTATAATAAAAGCAGAGCTTCCAGAAGATTTAAAATCAGAAATTTTAGAAGCTTATGAAAATATTAGCACAGATAAAGCAACTCTTGAAGCAGCTGGAAAATATGCATTACATATTCTAAAACACACAAGCGAACCAATTTTTGTCGCAGTAAGGTCAAGTGCAACAACAGAAGATTTAGATGACTCAAGTTTTGCAGGACAGCAGGAAACTTACTTGAATATTAAAGGAAACCATCAGCTTTTAGAGGCTGTAAAAAAAGTTTTTGCAAGCTTATTTACTGCAAGGGCAATTTATTACAGAAAAAAACGCGGGTTCAGCAATGAAAAATTCGCTCTGGCAGTAGTTGTCCAGAAAATGATTGATTCTGACAAATCAGGAGTTATATTTTCAATAAATCCTGTAAAAAATAACAATAATGTAATGATTGAAGCTGTTTTTGGATTAGGTGAAGGAATAGTCTCGGGTAGAATAAAGCCGGATAATTATGAGGTTTCCAGAGATTTAAAATTAGTAAGTAAAGTTATATCTGAAAAAAAGATTGCAATAACAAGAAATTCTCAGGGAGATACAGAAGAAATAGTCTTAAATTCAAGCAAGGCAAAAACCCAGGTTTTAGAAGAATATGAAATAAAAAGGCTGGCAGATTATGCAATAAAAATAGAAGAGCATTACAATAAGCCGCAGGATATTGAATTTGCAATTGAATCAGGAGAAATTTATATTGTTCAGTCAAGGCCTGTAACAACACATGTTAAAGAGAGCAAAGAAGAAATTAAAGGTAATTTTATTCTCTCTGGCTTAGCAGCCTCTCCAGGAGTTGCTTCTGGGAAAGTCAAGATAATAAAAGATATTTCTCAGCTGGAAAAAGTCCAGAAAGGAGATATTCTTGTCACACAAATGACAAACCCGGACATGGTTGTAACTATGCAAAGATCAGCTGCAATTATAACTGATGAAGGTGGAATTACAAGTCATGCTGCAATAGTAAGCAGAGAAATGGGCATTCCAGCTGTTGTTGGAACAGGTCATGCAACCAAATTATTAAAAGAAGGGATGATAGTGACTGTTGATGGTTTTAATGGAGTGATATATGAAGGAAAAAGAGAAGAGCGAAAAGCAGAAATAAAGCCAATTGTTGCTAAAACAAAAACTAAGATAAAAGTTATTTTGGATCTTCCAGATTATGCGGAGAGAGCTGCTCAAACAGGAATCGATTCTGTCGGATTATTAAGATTAGAAGGGATAATTGCTGAAAGTGGCAAGCATCCTGTTGCATTTTTAAAAGAAAACAAATTAAATGAATATGAAAAAATAATCCATGATGGAATTGAAAAAATATCAAAGCATTTCAATGAAGTATGGATAAGAACCTCTGATATAAGAAGTGATGAGTTCAGTAACTTAGAAGGCTCTCCAAAAAAACCCGAGTTAAATCCAATGCTGGGTATGCATGGAATAAGATTTTCTCTGAAAAATCCTGAAATTTTTAAAGCAGAATTATTAGCAATTAAAACATGCGCTGAAAAGCATAAAAATAAAATATTTGGGATAATGTTCCCTCAAATTATCTCAACTGAAGAAGTCATAGAAGCAAAAAAGCATGCAGAATCACTCGAATTGTTAAAATTAAGTAATATCAAAATAGGAATTATGGTCGAAACTCCTGCAGCTTGTTTGATTATAAAGCACTTGCTAAAGACAAAAATTGATTTTATAAGCTTTGGAACAAATGACCTAACACAATATACTCTTGCAATTGACAGAGGCAATGAACAAGTCCAGTATTTATACAATGAAACACATCCCGCTGTTTTAAATGCAATTAAAAGAGTTTTGCGAACATGCCAGGAATTTAATGTTGAGTCAAGCATCTGTGGGCAGGCTGCAAGCAGAAAAGAAATGGTTAAATTCCTGATTGAAAACGGAATCAATAGCATTTCTGTAAATGCTGATGCAGCTCATGAGATTTCGGTATTTGTATCTGAAATTGAAAAGCAAACATTAAATCAAAATAAACCTCCTCATCAACCTCAACAGCATAATTCTCATAAAAAACTCCAGCCAGAGCAATTAGTACAGCAGGTAAAAAATAAAATTGAAGAAGAATTTGAGGAAATAAGTGAAGAAGATCAAGTATCAGATTCTGATAATCAGGAAAGAGAACTAACACCGATTCTTGCCAAACCCCATGAAAAACAGGAAAATAAAAATAACAGCAAAAACCAGAATAAAGATGATAAAAACATTAAACCAGATCAGCCTCCAGCTTATATCGCAGGCATTTTAGATCTGTTGGAAATACCAAAAAGCAGGCACAGTGAGATGGAAGAAATCCTGGCGCTTAAAGCCCTCTTTGGAGAAAACCAGGAAAATAAAGAAAATACTAATAAAATGAGTAATAAAAAAGAAGCGAAACAGCGAGAGGCTAAGCAAGACGAAGAAGTCGAGGAATCAAAAAGCAACGAAGAAGTCCTAGATATTTTCTAGTCTATTTCTTTTTTTGTTTTTTACTCCCTTCAATATATTGTTACTACTAACTAGATAATACAGACCGAAAGGTTTAAATACCCCCTATACCTACGAAAATTAATAAAAATGGCACTTGAAGATTTAATTAGAGATGATTATAAAAGCTTTAGTGAAGCAGAAGAAATAGTTGAAGCTTTAAAGAACGACGAAACAAAATACGACGTAGAACCAAGAGCAGCTCTTGGAAAGATAGTTCATGAAGATGAACCTGTATATTCTAGAGATTATTTTTTAGGTAGTTCACTTGAATCTGCAATGCCTTATGCAAAAAAGATAAGGAAAAAGAGAATAATAAAAGTCATTAAAGATGTTGAAGATAGATTCGGAGAAGCACTTAAACTTGTTCCTGATAAAGAAACAATGCGTTTGTTATATTCAGTAAGACCAAAATCAGATAGTGATAGAGCTAAGAAACATATAAAATATATGGAATTAGTAGCTGCTCTGAGAGATGAAAATGGCCCGCAAATTGAATTTTTATTGCAAGAAATAAAAGATGAAGAGTATAGAAGTCTAATGTCTATTGATTTTAAAAATAATCCACAAAAAGTAATAGATAACTTTGCCCAGTATGCTGCATCAATAAAAGCAGAATTTGAATCAACATTTAAAGACAAATCTGGAAAAGTTAATTATCATGAAGTAAAAAACTATATAACTGAAAATATTGAAAATATAAAAGGTAATGAGAAAAATGGACTTTATATGGCAGTAGCTGAACAAATAGCAAGAAAAAAGTAAATTAACTTATTGAATCTTTAACCAACTGAGTCATTACTCTGATAAAATCGTCAGTTTTTTTCTGCCATTCGTCAACTTCAGAACCTTTAACATCCTTGACTTCTCCATGGATGATTTTTCTGTGAAATACATAGAGATCCCTGTACCAAAGAACATAATCCATTTTAAGTTTTTTAATATCAACAAAAGTTTCTTTTAATAAAATCGGAATATGTTCTGGAGAAGGGGGCATTATATGATTTGACATTAAAGCAGCCTGGGCTGAATCAACCATTGCCCAAAACAAACCCTCAATAGTGTTTAATTCTGCAATCTTGCTTCTTCTGAAATGGTCTGGAGCCCTCTGCAAAGCTGTATAAATTGCTTCAGGAGTCGGCTTTATTCTTCCCTGCTGTAAAAGAATTTTTAATGGATTAAAAAAACCTCCAAAATCAATCAACGCTTCTCCGTATCTTAAAACATTGATAATAACAGGATCTCCTTTCATCATATCATCCCACCACGTAGTTATTCTTACAGTTGTAATATGCAGTTCTTTTTTATACGGATTTGTAGCAATTAACTTACCAAGCTCTTCTCTATACCATGCAATTAATTCCTGATCCCACTGAATTGCAGCATCATCAATTACAATAATTATATCAACATCTGATGTAGAAGTTGCATTCTGCTTCATTGAAGATCCAAATAAAACTATACTTTTTACTATTTTATCAAATTTCTGATAAACTTTTGTAGCAAAATCCATAGCAATCTCTCTTTCATTTTTCAAATCAAGAGTTGGATATTTCTTAGCTTGCCTAGTTTTGCCAGATTTAGTTTTCACAGGATGTATCCTCTTTTTACTCTTTAATTTCAAGTAAAATTTCTTTTTAAATGTTACTTAATGGGCCATAAAAAGAAATTTTAAAGTGAACTCCATATGACCAGACCATATAACTTCTAAGAATTATCAAAACTTAATATTTCATTGCTTATTTGAAAACATGTAATAAGAAATTTTCATCTTAAGAAAATTTATCCTTATTCAAGATTCATCAACTTTAATTTATAGCTAAACTATTCCCTACTACTTTATATTTTATGCATTATGATTTTATCCTATGCCAAGAACACAAGATATTAGCAAGAATAATTAATCCTCAAAAAATATCAATTAATCCTAAGCCATCGGAGTTCCGCCAGTTGCTCTTGAGCCTCTTGCCTGTACTTGACCTCCAAGTTCAGTAGGCAATCCAGAAAATCCTCCGCCATAAGTCTGGAAATGCTGCTCAGGAAGTATTGTCCCATAACCTGCAAAATACGGGCCAATGTTAGAAAATGTCTGATTCCAATAAGGAGCCATTTTCATTGCATAAACAGACGAACCAGCACCTTCTAAAACATAAGGATGCGGAGATTGCTGGAAATGCTGAAAAAAATTCCCTCCCTCAAAAACTTTTTTACCTTTAAATCCTGCTTTCTCCAATTGATCCATAACCTCCTTCATCGGAACATTGCCCATTCCAGGAGGAAGATCAGTATGAGTTGATCCAAAATTATCGTTATAGTGAACATGCTTAACAAAAGGAGCAATAATCTTAGCTTCTTCAACAAGCTTTTCAGGCTTAAAACCCTGCTTTCTCATCATACTGATATGGGAAGTATCCCATGTTGCTCCAATAATATTTTCTGCAGCTTTTTTTGCCTGATCAGCATCCATCCCTTCTTTCACAGCTTTATCAATAAATCTTTTTCTTGATTCTTGAATTAATTCTTTCAAATCCTGTGCTCTTGAAACCGCAGAACCATACGGAGGATTTTCAATACTTACAATAGGAGCATCATTGCCAAATTTTTTATAAGCATTAAATGCAACATTTCCCAATGTTTCAGAAGCTTTTTCCTTTACAAAATCCTCAACAGGCTTAAACATTTCAGGGCCATCAAAACCCCTCATCACTTGTATTGAATGATCTAACAAGCGGGATTTTTCTGTAATATATTTTATTGGATTATTAACTCCACTTTTATTTTTATTATGGAATTTTTTCCATTCATCAGATAGTTCATTTAATCCTTTTTTTAATTCTGCATCTTCAGAATATTTATAAGCATCATCAAAAAGGCTGGTAAAAGAAGTCTGGACATTATCTAAGAATAAATCAGCACGTTTTAATTTTTCAAATGCTCTTGCTTCATGCTCACTAGTAATTGCAAACTTTCCTGATTGCTCATATTTAAGTTGTGAAGGAAGTAGATCACCAACAGATCCTTGTAATATTTCGTCTGCTTCCTTTTTATAAAATGCAAGATTTGTAATCTTATTAATCCATTCAGTATGATTCTGGCTGTCTAATAATTCTTCAGGAGTTCTTCTTTCAGGTTTGCCTCCTTCTCCAACTCTTCCAGGAAAAAATCTTTCCTCCCTAATCAAAGGCACTAATTGCCCACTACGTCTGTTAACAGCAATCATTTTTTGAGTCACTTCAACCATTTTCCCGGTTTCTGGATCTTTAACCTCAATATGTTCTGTTCCAGGAATCTGTGAAGAATGAATAGTTACAGGAATATTTCCAGTTGGATTTAATTCATGAGCTCTTTCAACAACTTCAGTAAACTGTTTTTCTGCAACCTCCCGGTTTGTTTCATCCCATCCCTGCTGTGTAAACCCTGAAGGATCAATTATAGGGGCATGAAGGGTTGTCTCACTGCCCGTTAATTTAGAAAGCCTGTTAATTTCTTTTAGCTGCTGCTTAGGAATCATTTCAAAAACATCTGGGGAAATAGTTGATACTTCAACAACTTTCATTCCCTGATTAAGAAGGTTAGTTACTTCCTTAATCTGATTAGCAGTCTGAATACTTGTTGTTGCCCCAAGCTCGCCTGCAGGAATTCTATGTCCTGTAAACATATCATTATATTTTTTGGGGCTTAATGATGAATCAGATCCGTCGTATAAATATTCGTAAGACATTTTTCACCTATTTTATATTCTATGAAATTTAATTTATATATTTATCCTTCTCTTCCTTTCTTTGTCTTCAAAAGGAAGAATATTTGTATCGTAATTCTGTCTTGCAGCTTCGGTAATATACATTTCCTCTTTATTAGGCCTAACAGCTGGTCTATCAACCATATTTCTCTGCCATAAATCAAGCCTTATATCTCTTGCAGGGAGTTCAAATGTTTCAACCCTCCTTGCAGCAACAAGGTTTTCATCCATATCTTTAATCTTTTTTGTAATATATCCCGGAGCAGAACCATACATCTCCTCACTTACAGGTTCTTCATTAGGCCTATTTCTAACCGGAGCATTTTTAACTTGCTGTTCAATTCCTTCATTATTAGTTTCTGTCTGGGTCTGAGCTGAAGTGCCAGTATTATCTGAACTTATCACAGGAGAAACTCTTCCTCCGCTGATAAACCTTGTGAAATCTTCAAAAGCAGAAGTTTCTTCCTGATTAATAATCTTATCCTCAATATCTTCTTCAATTTCTTTATTCTCTTGGCTTTCTTTTACTCTAAGTCCATTAATCTTTATAGGACTAAATTTCAAAGCCTTTTCTTTCTTCAGCTTACCACTCTTCTTTTTAGGCATGAAAAATATAATACAGAAGAATATTTATGCTTATTGGTTTCTCAGCCTTTCCATCAACATTGTATAAAACCTTAAATTATGAATTGTTGCAAGTCTTATCGCTTCTTTATTTCTTTCTTTGAACATCTTATAAATATCAGCTCTTGTAAAATTACTGTTGCTGCAGACAAAACAATCGCAATTTTTCGAAATTGGTTTTTTATCAGTTTTATATTTTAAATTCCTTACTCTGATATATTCATAAAATCTTTTATTATTTTGTAATTTCTTTAAACCAAAACCAAAAATATTATTCTTAAATCCGTATAACCTATTGTTTCTTGCCTCTCTCGTTGGAATAACACAATCAAACATATTATATCCAAAACCAACACAGGCAACAATATCTTCAGGCCTTCCAACACCCATTGCATATCTTGGTTTGTCTTCAGGCATTAATTCAGCAACATATTTTAAAAGATCATGCAGGAAATTTCTCTCCTGGCTAACAGGCCATCCGCCAAAAGCATATCCGTCAAAACCTATTTTCTTTAGTTCATCAGCGCATTTTTTTCTTAATTCTAAATTATTTCCGCCTTGTATAATTCCAAATAATAAGGGTTTTTCATTTGCTTTCATATTCTTAGTTAATTTTAAAAATTCCTTCTTGCATCTTTTCGCCCATTCAACTGTTCTTCTAACAGAAACCTCTTGCTCTCGCAAACTTGTATCAGGATAAGTGCAGTCATCAAGGCACATTACAATACCGCTTTTAATGCTTAATTGGAGCTGAATGCATTTCTCAGGTGTGAGATTAATTTTCTTGTTATTATAAAGAAAGGTTACTCCATCATCGTATATTCTTCCATTATAAGGATTATCATGAATTAAGGACATTACTTGAAATCCTCCAGAATCACTTATTATAATTCCATGAAACTGCATATAATTGCTTATTCCTTTTTTCTTTTTTATTTTGCCAATAAAACCGGCATGCAGTAAATGGTAAATATTAACAACAACTCCGTCAATTTTACATTTAGCTAAATCATCACTGCTAACTCCTCTAACAAAACCAAAAGTTGCATCTGGAAAAAATGCTGGAAGAGATATTTTTTTGTTTTTTACTTCTAAAAAAGATGGTTTATTCATAAGTATAATCTTAAAATCATATTTATAAACGTAGCCTTATTTTACTTAAAAAGAGATGTCATAAGAAGAACCTTGGTTCTTTTTATTAAGGGAAGCGTCATAAGAGAAACCGTAGGTGTCTTTTATGTTTCATAAAGAAAAGTGTAGGTTCATCTAAAAGGAAAGTTTCATAAAGAAAACATTGGTTGTCTTTATAATGATAAATCGAAGATTCAAAGCAAACAGGCCAAAAATAACATGGGATACGAATATGAAGCCCTACTGGAATGTTATAAAAGATATAATTCATAACAGTGATATTATTCTTGAAATACTTGACGCAAGAATGCCGGAGCTGTCAAGGAACGAGGAAATTGAAACTTTAACTAAAGAATCTGGAAAGCAGTTAATCCTAATTTTAAACAAAGCTGATTTAGTTTCAAAGAAACAATTAGCTATTAATTATGAAAAACTAAGGGATAAGTTCCCGTGTTTTATTATTTCAACCAAAGATAAAATAGGGACAAAAAGATTAAGGGAATGGCTTATTGCAAATGGAAAAAATAAAGAGAGATTTAAGATAGGAGTTCTAGGTTATCCAAACACTGGAAAATCTTCTATAATTAATTCTCTTTCACTGGCTAAAAAAGCTCCTGTTTCTTCAAAAGCAGGAACAACACACGGACAGCACTGGATAAAATCAGTTGCAAATTTAGAAATTGTGGATTCTCCAGGAGTTGTTCCGCTAAAACAGGAAGATGAAGCAAGGCTGGCATTAATTGGATCAAAAAATCCTGAAAAAATTCATAATTTAGATATTGTTTTATGGAAAATATTTGAATTATTTGATGATAAAGAAATAATAAAAAAATTATACAGTATAGAAGAACTTGAATCTAATAAAGTAGAAGATATAATAGAAGCAATTTGCAAAAAAAGAGGATTTATTAAAAAACAGGGTTTAATTGACGAAACAAGATTGGCAATGCAGGTCATAAGAGACTGGCAACAGGGGAAGTTAAGGCTTTAGATTTTTCTTTAATCCATCAGCTAATTTTTTAAGTTCATCAATTGAAACTTTTGGTCCTAATTGAGTAGATATATACCCTTCATATTTATTAAAAAATACTTTATCTTTAGCCCACATTTCTTCAAATTTAGCATTAAATCCATATAAGGGATAAAGTTTTATATGAGCATGATTAATACCCATTCCCTCCATAACCATTGCAACCCTTTTAACATTCAAACCCTTCTCAAGTAATTTAGCTACTCGTTTAGATGCAATAATGATATTTTTACAGAATTCATCACTATCATCAAATATATAAGAATCATAATGTTTTTTAGGTATAATTAAAGTCATACCTTTTGTATTTGGATTAGGATCTAATACTGCTATAAAATCTTTATCTTCCCAGATTTTAACACTAGGCAATTCGCCATTTACAATTTTACAAAAAATACAATCTTTCATATATTAAATACCATAATAAGTTTTATAAATGTTATTTAAACAAACATTTATAAATTCTTTTCCATATACTATATCATGGTAAAAAAGAAGGCAGCTTCATCAGCATCATCAGGCTTAAGTTCATCAAATAAGGCAAAAAAGCTTTCTCAAACTGAAATTAACCAGCAGTTAATTGATAATTTTGTTGCATTACAGAGAGTTATGACTAATCTAAGTGTTAAATTTGATTCCCTAAGTGATCAGATTTCAAAATTATTGAATTTATTTGAAATTTCAGCCAAGTCTTTTGCTGAAAAAAATGCTGGAAAGATAACGAAAGAAGATAAAGAATTCCTCGATAAACTGGATAAACTTCTTGATCAAAACAAACTGATTGCAAAAGGATTGACAATGATGGAAGAAAGAGCAAGAGAAAAAATGAATCCTCAGTCTCAAGTGCCTGTTCAAAGACCAGCATTCCAGCCAGAACAAGGTCAAAATCCTCAAACCCGCCCAAGACAGCTTCCAAGATTTTAATCATTTAATATATAGTTAAATTAAATCAATTTGTAAAATAAAAAGAAAAATTATCCAAAAATAAAAAAATAAGTTTAACTTAAAAATTCATAACATATTAATTGAATAAATAAATAATATACCATTTCAAATAAATATAATTTATAATTACGCAAGTTAGAATAATTCATAACTACAATCTCTATTAAAATAAAATATCACAATAAATATAAAAAATGCCACATAATATTTTATTTCTGCAGCAGTTTACAAAAGAGCTTATAATTAACTCAACTCCAAAAGAATTTCTAAGGAAATTAGAATTACAGGATATTAATAAAAAAGAGCAAGTAAAAGAAGAATTAAAAAGCGAGATGCTGCAGGAAAAAATTGAAATCAAGCCAGATATTCCATCAATTGTGCATCAATTACCTACAATACCAATACCTCGAAGGCAAAATGTTAAATCTATGCAAATTCCATCACCCCTATTAAAAACAAATAATCAATTTTCTAATTATCAGGGATTAGAACTCGGGAAAATAACTCCGATTATTGTAAATCAGGGAGTTATAAGTATAGAATGCCCTGGCCCTGGAAAATTAATCTCTGTAAGAAGCATTGGAAGAGCAACACCGACAAAAATGATGCTAAATAAAGAAGAAATAAATTCAATAATAGAATCTTTCTCACAGCAGGCTAAAATACCGAGAATCGGCGGTATTTTCAAAGCGATTGTTAATAATTTAGTGATTACAGCTATTGATTCAGATGTTGCAGGCCCCAGGTTTATCATAACCAAGGTTCATCCTCAACCATCGCAGTTTTTATAAATCTCAATTATGTAAATATTTCATGAAACAAAAAGAAAATAAAAGTTTCTTCCTTATGCAGTTTGGAGATATTCCACAGCTAAGAGTCTTGGATTTCTTAATAGGATTTCATTTTTTTGACTACCCTATGACAGAAATAGCAAAAGAAAGTAATGTTAGCTATAACTCAATAAAAATCTTTTTTCCTCAATTCATAAAATCAGGGATTGTTATTAAAACAAGGAAAGTTGGAAAGTCTGATTATTATAAATTAAATCTTGATAATTCTTTTGTTAAAAATCTAATAAAGCTTGATTGGAGCTTGACTAAAAGAAATATTCTTCCGGAAATTGAATCAAAAGAAAAAGTTTATGCTTAACTTTATTTTAAGATTTTCTAAACACACAATATCTCTGAATTATCTATGAGTGAAAAACTACTTTATTCTAAAATATATTTAAGATAATTATCAATCTTAATAACTTACTCTTAAAAATCAGGTAAAAATATAACATTATTTTCAAAACTTATCCCAGCAACGCCCTAGCTTTTTTCTGGAGTTCATTGGCAAGCTCTTCTTTCTTCTTGGCAAGAATAAGATCATGATGCCTTAAAACATCTTTAAGCCTTTGCTCAAACTGCTTTTCAATCTTGCTTTTAATCAATGCTTCTCTGCTTTTCATCTCATTAATCATATGCTGGTGGGCTTTTTCAGTAAGCTCTTTCTGCATCTTAATTCTTTCATTGCTCATCCTTACATCTTCTTCTTTTTTGAATATATTTAGTTTTCCAAGAAGCTGCTTCTTCTCAGAGGCTAATTCCATTGCTTTAGTTTTTGCTTCTTCCAAAAGCCTTTTTTCCTTGATTTTTAATTCAGCTTCTCTCGCATCATGCCTGCTTTGCACATCTTTAAGCTTATTTTCTAATTTTCTTTTTTCAAAAAGAATTTTTTCATTAACCTGCTTTCCATACTCGCTTCTTAGCCTATCTTGAAGTTTTTTCTTTCTCTGCTCTATGCTCTTATTCAAAGCAATTTCATAATCTTTCCTGAGTTTTGCTTTTAATTCCTCTCTTTCTTTTGAGGAAATATCTTTTGATTTATGCATCAGCTCTCTTTTTTTAAGGTCAAATTCATTCTCGAGCCTTAATTTCTCCTCATTAATATGTTTTCTTAATTCAGCATCAAACCTGTCATGAAATTCTCCTTTAAGCTTTTCCGAAATGTCTCTGACTTCCCGTTTATGCCTTTCAACAAATCCTCTATGCTCTTCTTCTCTTTTCAAACCTGCTTCATGCTTTATTCTTGATTGTTTTTCAATTAATTCTTTATTATTCTTTTTCTGTTTTTCTAAAAACTGGGATTTTTCGGCAAGTCTTCTAGCCAGTTCATCATTAGATTTCCGCTGTTTTTCTAAAGCATCTCTCAATTCTTTAACCTTCTGCTCAACTTCCCTCTCCTGTTTCTGCTTTTGAACAATAACAAAACTATTCATCCTCAAAGCAAATTGCCTTTTCAATTCATTATCTAGTTTTTTTCTATGCAAGCCGATTTCATCAGTAAGTTTTTTATGCGCTTCATCCGCTAATTGAACCCTTATTCTTGATTTAGTAGCCTCTAATCCCTTCAATTTATCTTTTAATTTCCTATTATTTTCCTGAATCTTTTTTTCTTCTAAACCTTGCAACTTTTGAAACTTATGAGCATATTCTTCTTTCTTGTTCGTTTCTATAATTTGTAAATTTTGCATTTCAGTATTTAATCCGCTTTGCAAAACTTTGTTCTGCCTTAATTCACTGTTTAATCTTGATTTAAAATTCTCTTCAAGAGCTTTTCTTTGCTTTTCAAGCTCTTGTTTAGATTTTTCTTTTAACTTAGAAATATAAAAAACATCAATTTTATCTCTTTCTTCTTCAAATTTCTTCCTTAGCTCATCATTAAATTTTTTAGAAATTTCTTTCTGTAGCTCTGTTTTTGTCTTGTCCTTATACTCTTGCTTTAATTTTACCTGAAGCTCCCTATAATGTGCCTCAAGTTCTTTCCTCCTGATATTTGAATCATTTCTTATTTTATTATTGAGCTGTTTTTCTTCAACACTAACTTTTTTAGTCAAATCTTTTTTAATTTCATCAACAAAACCCTTAAATCTCTCATCAACGAACAAATCAACATCTGAATCAACTCTATCTTTTTGCTTCAATCTATCACTCAAAGTTGATTTAAGGCTTTTTATTTCTCTTTTCAGCTGAATATTTGAATCAGAAACCTTGCTAAAATCCTTTTCAATCTCCTTTAAGGGAGATTTTTTCCTTACTTCCCTCCTGTTCATTACTTTCTGTCTTAAGTCCTTCATCAACTTATCTAATTCTGGAATTGCTGTCGTATCTTTCAGTCTTGATTTTATAATACTGACTTCTTTTTCAAACCCTTTTGTCAAGCCTCTTGAGTCAAGAACCTCCAGCTCGTGTTTTATTTCATCAAGCTTATTTACCTTGCCTTGAAATGAATAAAACTCTTTCCTTAATTTTTCATCACTCTCTTTTTTAGCCATCATTTCTAAATTAACTAGTATTTAGTTATTTTTAAGGTTTTGGTTTATCCTATTTTAAAGGATTCCTCCCCTTGAACTCGTCAAGCTTTCTTTGAAGTTTTGCAGTATTATAATATCCTTTCTTCTTCCATTCTTCTAATTGCTTTCCAAGTTGTGGCACTTCATTATGCGCAATCTCCCTTCTTCTTATCCTTCTCTTAATCACTCTCACAGCTTTTCTTGCAATTTTTCTCTCTGCCCTGAATTTTTTTCTGGATGCTTTTCTGTGTATTCTTAATTCTCTCTTCTTAATCCTTATTTGTTTTCTCTCAATTTCCCTTTGTAGTTTTTCTTTTCTCCTCTCTAATCTCATATTTATTCTCAACATCTTTCTTTGAGTTCTTCTCTTCCTAAATTCCTTGACTTTTCTATTAATTCTTTGTGCCAATCCCTCTTCAAGCCTTGAGGTATCATAATATGCTTTTCTTCTCCATTCTCTTAACTTGCTTGTTAAATCAGCGAATATTGGCTTCATTCTTGGTCTTCTCTCTACAACTATCACTCTTTCTTTTGGAACTGAAATTCTTGTTGGTACTCTCTCTTTTCTTCCCATTCTTATTCTTGGCAGTTTTATTCTTATTTCTATTCCGGATATTTTTCTATAAACTGCTTTTGGAATTAAACCAATTAGAGATATAGCTCTCAATATTCTTGAAGCTATTGAAACTCTTGGCCTGCCATATGCCTGTCTTGGTTTCATTATTGTTAACTCTTCTTCCATCTTTTTCAATTCCCAAGTTGCCTCTCTTCTCGCTTTTTCTGGGAGAGAAACAAGCACCTTCCTATTATTATACGCTAAATAAACACTTAGCAATGAGAGGATAATCCATAATCCAGATTTAGCATAATACCACCAGTCAAAGAATTTGCCTTTAGCAATACATAAAGAACAATTTTTACCTCCACAATCAACATCTGTTTCATCAAAATTCTTTACTTTATCATAACAATAGTTGCAATATCCTCCAAATTCTGTTATAGTAAATCCTATATCAACTCTCTTTAGATTTTCAAATGAAGATTCTTTAAGCCGGCTAACAAGTCTTGTTGGATTAAGCTCATAAATTTCTATATATTGTTCATAGCAATATTCTACTGTTACTGCTTTAATAGGAATTTCAAGATTGCATTCTTTATTTTCAATAGTAGCATTCTCACATTGTTTTGAATCAGCACAGGTTCTTTGTTGACTACCGTTAACTGTTGCTTCTCCTATTAGAATATTCTGAATATTATAATCAGGTTGGCATTCACTCCAATCGCCACATTTAAATTCAGGTATGCATGAGCAAACTTGTTTATATGGTTTGTTTAAATTAGTCCCGCATAAGTTCAAGTCCTGGCATTTTTCTGCATATTTATATCCGGAAGCATCGCACGGTTTCCATTTGCAATACCAATTTTCAGTGCAATCCTTGGCGTTTAATTCATTAGCTTCTTCTTCAGTCAAAGCATTTATCTGCCATATTACTTCCTGTGTTTGGCTTCCGCTGGTAATTGCTGCTTTAACTTGTGCATCATTATCAAATGAATTTGAAAAACTGCTGCTCACACTGCTTGTTCCAGAATTGCCAGATTGAAAAACAGAATCTAAATACCATTTAATCTCTAATGCATCTAATCCATTAAGGCTTGCGGTAACTTGGAAATTAACACTATTTCCAATAAGAATATTGAGAAACAACTCTTGAGGAGTATAATCAACATTTAATCCATTAATGCATGATTGAGATTCTGTATAAGTCAAATTACTCGCATCACATTGAGCTAAATCATTACATGTTCTCTCGTGAACTCCATCTACACATGTTCCAAACAAACCGCATTGCCAATTAGGAGTACATGCGCATGATGTATCTTGTTCAGTTTCAACACAACTTGTACTGTCTATTCGTGTTCTTGAGCTATATCCATTGGGATATGTATCGCTAACTACACAAGCGCTCCATTCGCTCCACTCACTCCATCCTGTTCCCGAACACCCTCCACCTTCTCCTTTATTATGCACTAAAACATCATCTGCATAAAAATTCCTGAATTTATCAATAGTTTTAAGATTATATGTCTGAATTGTTTCGTTCCAGCAATAAATTCTTTTTAATTGTTTATATACTAAATCACTAAAGAAAACTAAATCTCCTTCATTTAATTTGCCTGTATTCAATAAACTATTTTCTTTTTTTGTTTCTTCAGGATTTATTGCTTTCCAGCCTTCTTTAGTATAAACTGGATGTTCTCTGGTTAGATTCAATATTGAATTATCTGAGAAAATAATCTGGCACATATGGTCTCTCATAGGACTTTCTAGTTCAAGCACCTTCCCAATATCCTTATCTTGAGATAATTCATCGTAACTAATTACATAATCTCCAACTTTAACATCTTCAATCAACTTTGTGTCTGAACCTCTGTTCCTCCGCACCCATCTGTTCTTGAGCGTGTTTGAGTTCCAGCAGAACAAGCGCTCCAAGCGCTCCACTCACTATAGCTCGGAGTGCAGACAGATTTATCAGCATGAACTGCAGATCCTAAATAACTTGCAAAATTATTATCGCTGACAGTAACTTCCCATCTTATAAAAGATCCAAAACTCGTGTTAACTGTCTGATTTGCAGAAAACTGGCCTTGTGAAATATATGTAATATTTTTCGTACTTCCATTTGGATAATAAGAAGCCCCGCCAGTATAAGGCTGCTGCGCTGCATTTGTTGCATTAGCGCTTATATTCTGAGGATCATAAAAATAAGTTCCTGTTTCATTAATCTTAGTTATATTAATTCTTAAAATAGAAACATCCCCATCAAAATATCCGCCAAAACTTCTAAGATTAGTCATTGCAACAGGAGTTACATACCTAATAATGGAAAGATTTACTTGGGAAATATTAGTGGCTCTTGTAATATCTGCAAGATAAGTATAGTTAACCATAACTGAGTTTTTACCCACACCTTTAGAACTTTTAGTGTAATTCATAATACAATAGCCTGTAGAATTTGTAAAAGAATCCCCAAGGTAACTTACATTATCATAAAAATGGCAAGTAACACCCGTTATATTATTTCCTGTCTCATTATCATATATCCTTGCAGTTATATTAATTGAGTTGGGAACTAAACCCAAATCATCCTCGCCAGCAACAGCATCATTGCCTCTGATAATATCTTGCAGATTAATTGGAGAGGTAATATTCACAATTAAATCCGGAAAATTAATTGAAAAGTATCTTATTTGAGTAGCATTATAATTGTTGGCAGTATCATTGCATGTAAATGTAATATTATGTGATTGTTCAACAAGACCTGAATAAAGATAATAAGCATAAGTCAGATTCAGCAGACTCATTGTTGTATTCGCAGCATTATTAATACTAAAGCTGCACTGGCTTGGATCATCATTAATTGTAATGTTAAAATCTAAAATAGAAGAATTATAAGTAGTATTCTCAGGAGAAACAATTGAAATTAAAGGTGCAATAGTATCAATATCCAAAGAACGTGTTTCACTGAAATATTCTGCTGTAATATTAACATCTCCTTCTTGTTCAATTCTCATGCATGAAACATGCCAAAAATGATTTCCGTCAGTAAGATTCTTGGAAAAGCCAAAAACACTATCATTCGCAGGACTTGTCATTGTTTCATTGCTGATACTGTCTAAATTCAAAGTGCAGTTATCAACAACCGCGCTTGTATAATAATAAGTAAAATTAACAGAATTATTATTAGAGATTATTCCATCTGATGGAGAAACAAGATAAATAGCAGGAATTGGTGCAGGTCCAAGAACTTCAATACTTCCAATATCAGTTTGAACAAAATTTCCAGCATCATCATAAATATAAAACCTATAAGAGAAATTTCCTGTATAAACTATTTTATTATGCTCAATAAAATAAGATGTGCCGTTAATTAAAACATTTGTATCATTAACCCAGCTTCCAGTGGAATTCTGTGTAAAAATATAGTGATCTAAAGCAATTGTATCTGCAGCGGAAACAACAAAACTTGCAATAGTATTATTATAAATCTGATTGCTGGAAGACAATCCGGAATAAGTTGGAGCAGTATTATCAATTATAACTTGCCATAATCCTCCTTTAGAATTATGAGAGGGAGATGCTGCATCAAAAACACTTACTTCAGAAGTTGCAGTCCCAGTAGTACCTGCAGTAATACTGACATTTAATCTCCAAGTGCTATTTTGCAGAGGTGCCTTGCTTCCGGAATAAATAGATATATTGGTCATGTCAGTACTGTTTAATTTTGTAAGATTAGCCTGAACATAGTCTATTCCAGCAGAGATATTTGGAGAATCTGTAACCGTAACAGAAAGGGTTACATTCTGTCCACTTTTTACACTTTCTTGCCCACTTGGATAAATAACAGACATATCATGAATAATAGGAATTGTTCTGTCAATAAAATAATGTTTTACATCTTCTGCGCTATTGCTCTGGCCATCATATGCAATAGCTCTTATAACATATCCCTCAGAACTATTGCTAAATGCAAAAGTATTCCAATTGCAGGTATAAGGAGAATTTGTATCAACACATAAAGTTGTATAAACAACAGTGGAATTCTTATATTGAAACGTTACATTATTTATTCCAGAAGCATCAGATGCATTTGCTCTTAAAATAACAAGACCGTTTACAAAACTTGCATTTATAGGAGAGAATAAATTAATAGAAGGGGCGGTTGCATCAGTTCTTACTAAAGGCAGATAATCTCTATTAAATGCATTAAGCACATAAGTACTATCACAGATTCCATCTAAATTAGCATCTGTGCATGTTTGTGAAAACCCTGTTCCAGAAGATTTTGCCCAGTAATTTCCGCCAATATTATTTCCATTAACAATATTTGTTGTTGCCGTCTTTGTTGTATTAAGTTTATTTACATAACTTGAAACAGAACTCATTGACACAAGATTATTTGTAGTGGAATTAAATATATTATTATAAATAAAATTATTATTTCCGCTGATAATCCTTAAGCTATAGGAATTAGAAGCTACAGTATTATTAATTATTTTATTTTCATTAGTATTTGATGTTAAATCAAATCCTAAAGATCCGGTAGCTGTTGCAGTAATATTATTATCTATAATAGAGGTATTGCTTATTCCCGAATGCATCCTAATAGCTTCTGAACTTGTTCCCAGTAAACTAACTGTGTTTCTGCTTAGATTATTAAATTTAGATCCTGAGAGAAGATAAATTCCATAGCTAGAGCTTCCATTAACAGTTATATTATTATTAGCAACATTTGTATAAAAAACATTTGTTGAGATAAAAATACCGCCTCCTGCTGTAGTTGTTGAACCATAAACAGTTATATTATTAAGAGTTAAATTATTTCCGGAACTTCCGCCACCCAAAAGATGAATTCCATAGCCTCCGGTCGCGGTTGTTGAAATATTATTGGCATAAATTGTATTATTTCCGGAATTGGATAAATAAACAGAATAACTGTCTCTTCCGTGGGTATTAAAAATATTGCCAGAAAGAGTATTATTCCTGTAATTTACTAAGAATATATTATAATTTCTTGCGCTTGAAGAAGTCGAGCCATAAGTTATAATTCTATTATTGCTAAAAGTTGAATTCATTCCATTTTGGAAATAAATAGAATAACTATTAGTTCTTGTATTGCTTCCCTGGCTGATATTGCAGTTTTTTATCACAGTATTATTATATCCATTGCTTGCAATGCCATACCCATTGGCAGTTTGTGAATAATTTATATTAGTCCCATTGCAATCAAGTGTAATGCTATTAACAAGAATATTAAAGCATGTTCCAGAAGAATTAACACTTGTGTTCAATATATAAATTGTATTTCCAGATGTTAAATTTGTGCATTGAGAGATAATAGTATTAGTTGTAGAATCTTCTAAAACTCCGAATCTGCCTGTGAATAAATTAGAAAAATAACTTGCAACAGCTTGTATCCCACCAATAAATCTCTGAGTAAAGCTGGAAGAATTTGAACTTTGGGATGTAACTATATCTGCTTTTGAATTGGCAGTGTAACTTGAAGTAGTCCCGGTAAATGAAGATGCTGATTCAGAATAATATATAATCGCAAATAAGAATAATGCACTTATAATTAAAAAGATAAAAAATTTATTTTTCATTTTTCCTTACCTTTATTTTTTTAATTATTATCTCATTGCTTTCAATATCAAGAAAAAGCTCAACATCATCACTTGGTTTTAAATCAAGATTTTCAAGCAAAGAATTAGGCAGGGCCACACGATTAAGTTTCTGAATTTTCAAATCACCAAATTTAACCCTCTTCATTTCTCACCAATACTTTTTTAATACTTTATAAGTACTAATATTAGTATTTAAACTTTATTATAAATCAATATGTCAAACTCAAGTTAATTAAAACTTTTTAATCCATAAACATTAACCTATCAAGCAAATAAACCATATAAAGTTATTGCATTATTTTCAAAATATTTCTGAAATCATACCATATTCTTGCCTAATCTTAATATGAAAGTTTCTGATACTTTATTGCTCAACAGTTCAATACTCATATTCTATAAGTTACATACTTTAAATTAAACTTAAGATAAACTATAATTTCCAAGAAATTCATCCTTTTTTTCAGGAGATTGTGGGATTTTTAATAAATTTCTGGCCAGAATTTTAACCCATTTAGCTTGATCAAGTTCCATTTGATCTTTTAATAAAGTGCTATTTCCAATTGCAGAATCATAGGATTTCTCAAGCCAGTAATTTCCTATCTGAAATCTAATAATAAGCCTTCCATTTGCTATTTCTGATTTTGTTATTTTAACATCGCTAGATCCTGTAACTGCCTTTAATTTAAATAACTCTTCATCAGTCAAAGCGTAATCGCTAAGATTTTCAATAGCAAAAGTAATATTTTTAGTAATGTTTGTTGTGACATTCGTAATGTTCGTGGTTATGTTTGCTATAATATTCTCTGTTTCATTTTCCTCTTCTGTCGTCGAAGTAGCATTTTGCTCTGGTGTTTCAACATTAAGAGCTGTTAAAACAGAAGCTATTTCCTCATTGCCGGAAACTAAAGAAACCTTAAATTCTCCTTCCTGCACAATTAAATTCAAAGAAGAGAAGTCTAAATTTAATGTATAAGCCGTGCTGTCTCCAAGATAGTCCTGCCCAAATCCTTGAACTTTTTCAGAATAATCAGTTGCGACACTAACTATATTACCTTCAACTGAAAGAGATACTGGCTGTGATGAAGAAATAATTTCTACTGTTTCCCCATCTGCGAGAGTATGAGTATAAGGATTATTTTTAGAGGTTTTTCCCTCAATTTCAACACTTAATTCTGCAACAACATTGCCTGTTACAGGAGTATTGCCAGATTTATTCCCGCTTTTTTCTTCTGTTTGTTTTGGTTTCTCTTCTTTCTCATTTTTATTAATAGAGTTTGATTTTGGTGTTGTTTCAGTTGTAGTTGTGGTAGCTGATGCTGTTGCAGTCTCTGAAATTGTTTCACTTGTATTTGAGGTTGTTGTTCCAGCCGTTGTTTCTGCTTTCGTCTCTTTATTTTTATTTTTATCGCTCGCAGTATTAACTTGCATTATAAAAGAAACCTCGGGATAAGTTTCTTTCACACCCTGGACCCCATACCCTGCTCCTTCCCCGCTTAAAGATCTATCTTCAGCATAAAATTTTCCATTAGTTGTACTTTCAGAAACAAGACTGGAAAGCTGATAATCATAATTATTCCCACCCATACTAACTCTTACAGCAGAATTAGAAGGAATTAACTCCCCTTCTTTCAAGCTTAGAGACAAGCTTCCTTTAAGGGTTTCATTCGGAACATAAATAGTTTGTATGTTTAAAACAGCCTGTCCTGCCAGTCTAGTTCTATAATAATTAAAAATGAAAAACCCCGCAACAATAATTAAAATTATTAAGCCTATAGCAATAAACTTCTTTTTCCCCATGTTATTGTTAGCTCTAGAATTTTTTGCCATTATTAATTAACTTGTAGTTTCAACTATTGTAACTACATCGCCCCAATTTACATCTCCATTAACTTCAACATAAACAGATATTACATCTCCAGCTTCGTAGGTTATTATGTTTTCAGATTGGATATCATAATCCTTCTTTTTATTGTCAGAAGAGGAAATGGTATTGCTGAATTCTGTATCTTCTCCATTTCTATAAATAATAATATTAACTTTTCCATCTCCCCCAATATTCATACTAGTTGACAATCCAGTAATGCTTCCTGACCTTAACATTACATAGCCTATATCTGCACTTGACATTACTCCAGCAGCAGTATCAATATAACTTGAATCGTTTGAATTTCCACTATATCCAAAATTCAAAAACTGAATATTCTTTGTTTCTTTCTCTTCTGTTTTTTTCAGTTCATCTGAAGAAAAAGTTACAACAAAAACTTTCTTATCAGTATTATTTTCAGCATAATTTACCTGATAAATTCCAAGATTGTTTTTCTCAATTTTTTTAATATCCACCTCATCAGGCAGATTATCTGGATCTATCTGTGTAACATTTTTAATTTGTTCTTCTTTGATTCCCCCTTCAGAAACAAAAGACTTGACATAATCAGAAACTCCTTCTGAAATGCTTGAATCAGAAATAGTCTGGGCAAAAGCTCCAGCTGAGATTAGAATTATTACTGCAACAGCAAATATCGCCTCTTTTCTCATTTTAATCTTAGCTAATATAAATATCAACCGCTTGTATTTGTTAAATTTCCTGCAGGTTGCTCCTGCTGTGGCGGTTGATATTTAACACAAACTATCTGATCAACTCCATCTGTTAATCCGACAGATCCCTGTTGATTTACTCCTTCAATAAGTGCATTAATTGTCTGTTGTTGTACTTTTATCTGGGTATTTAGAAAAAAACTTTGTATCGTAGGTCCTATTAATAATACGTAAAGCAAAACTAAAACCAATACAACAATAACCACAATAGCAACTGCAAATTTCTTATCTTTTACTGCCACTTTTTACCTCCTTTTAAATAACTTATAAATTAAATATAAATGAGTTTAAAAACTATTCGTTCATACACGATTCGTTTTTAAAATATCCTAAGTATTACCGAATTTAACTATCTAAAATCATTTCATTAATGTTTAAAACCTTAATTTAAACAGCTATAAATCATTTTAAATTTCTCCTAATAAAAGGAAAGTTTGATAAAGAAAAACATTGGTTGCCTTTATTATTTAGCATTGTATAGATTCATAAACATTCTGAAAATATATAATATCCTTGCCTAATTTTAATGAGTAAGTTCCTGATTTTTATTAATTAAGTCCTGAATATTAATTTTTTTAAATCATCTCCCCAAACCCTATTAATCTCCAATGTCCTTTTATATTTCTGGCAATCCCGACATTATCCTCTTTAAACGGAACTATGGGAATATTAAGTTCTAAATCTAAAATTCCATCTTTAACTGTTTTAACCCTGCCAACACTTATCGAAGTATTTACACTTAGCATTAGCATCTCGCTTGGTTTAAAATCCTCAACATCAACATGCTCCTCCATTCCAAGAACTTCTTTAAAATGCTGAGCTTTAATTTTTATATTATGTGAAATATCCGGAAGTTTTCCATTCAAACCAGCAACACAACCGGAAAGATTATCTGCTTTTGTCAAAGTCATATCTAATTCTGTTTCAATTGCAAGGCTTCCTCCAGGCCCGGCTTCCTTAACTTTGTGCTCTCCTCTTTGCAAAGAAACAATCCTTGTTTTAACTGTTTCATAGATTTTCTGATTTTTCTCAATTACATTCAATCCCGGTTTGATTTCAATCTCATCTCCAACTTTCAAAATTCCTTTCATCAAACTCCCTCCCAATACACCCCCATGCAATTCAGAAGCCGAAGTCCCTGGCTTGTTAATATCAAAACTTCTTGCAATAATAAAAACAGGCTCAGACTTTACTTCTCTCAGAGGAATTTCAGCTTCAGCCAGTATTTTATAAACTTTATCAATATTAATTTTCTGTTGTGCAGAAACCGGGATTATCGGAGAGTTCTCAGCAATAGTGCCTTTAACAAACTCTTTGATTTCATTATAATTCTTTATAGCCTGTTCTTTAGAAACAAGATCAATTTTATTCTGCAGGATAATTATCTTTTTTACATTCTTAGCTTGCAACGCAACTAAATGTTCTCTTGTCTGAGGCTTAATGCCCTCATTTGCAGCTACAACAAGAAGCGCAATATCAACAATTGCAGCTCCAGACAGCATGGTGGCCATAAGCATTTCATGCCCGGGAACATCAACAAAAGTAATATACCTATAAGGCTCTCCATCTTTCTCATTTACTCCATATTCACTTCCATTTTTATTTTTTCTTAAAATTATATCAGAGTAACCAAGCTTTATGGTAATTCCTCTTTTCAATTCTTCAGAATGTGTATCTGTAAACTTGCCGCTAAGTGCATAAAGCAGAGTTGTCTTGCCATGATCAATATGCCCTGCCATGCCGACATTTAATATCGGAAGTTTTGTTATATCTATATTGTTATCTTTAGTCATTAATTAAATTAGAATAATCTCTTTTTAAAAGTGATGTTTTTGGATTTGAATTAACCTAATTAAGTTACTATAATAATATTTAAAAATGAAAGTATATATAAATAAAGATGGTAATAAAATTAGACCTTAACTATGAAGATGATGGTCTTGCTGAGAGACTGGCTAACCCGGCAACTTTTTACGCCCATATGAGAAACTTTGGAGCAACTGCAGGAGCTTATGTAGCTTTAAGAAATTTAGAAGCTGCTCAAAATGATTATAGGCATAAATGCAATAATTCTTAAAACATTTATTAATTCTTTCTGCAATATTCCATAAGTTCCTTCGGTTTCAAAACTTTAGAAACTAATGCTTGAGCTGAAAATTCTTCTATAATATCATAAGCGATAATTTCTTTTTTTAAACAATATGCAAATGCAATCTCCATTGCAACTGTTTTGCCAATATAACCCTTTTTAGAATAAACATATAACAAATCTGATTTTCTTATTTTATCAAATGCTGAAAGTAATGCTCTTTTTTCGCTAGTTAATGTATCTTTTTTAGAAGAATTGTATTCTCCTGCTGTAGATGTCATGACTTTATTTTTATTTAAGTCATTTGCAAGATTTTTAATCTCATTATAAAATCTCCTGCTTCCTGCAATAAAAACAGATTTCATAATTATCTAATATCTTCAAGGATTATAAAGCTGATGGTTTTAAAAAAATTAAATTAATTTTAAAAATTCATTTTTCACTTTGATCAATGTACCTCTATCAACCTTAGCTACCTTTTTCCTAATAATTTTTCTTTCCAAAGTAAATATTTTATCAACTTTTATTCTGCTTTTCAAGGGAATACTGCCTTCTTCCAAATTTTCAGAATCAATTAATACTGAATGTTTAATATCTTTTAAATTGGATGTAATGCCGCAAGTGATCGTATCTTCAGAATTTAAATTATCATAATCATTGGATAAAATTAAAACTGGTCTTTGTTTAAAGCCGCTTAAATCAGAAAAAGGAAATGGGACAACAATAATGTCTCCTTGTTTAAACATCATTCCAGATCTCGTCCTCTTTATTATTCCAAAGTTTATTAGCCACTTTTTCAGAATGTTTTAATAAATCCCTAAAATCAGACTTCTTGATTTTTTTTAATATAATTGAATTTTCACTAGCCATAACTAATAACTCATCGCCCTCTCCAATATCCATTGACTCTCTTACTTTTACAGGAAGAGATATCTGCCCTTTATCTGTAACTTTTATTATTTTTGCTTCCATAAAAAAGTAAGAATTTCCTTACTTATAAGCTTTTCTATGTCAAAAATGATATTAAGGGTTCAACGCCCCACGATTACTTAATCCTAAGGTTAAGGTTCTCCCGCTAATTTTTTAATTTTTATCGACTCTGTCAATTTATCACTAAAAAAGTTAGGTAATAAAAATAATTAAGGTTGAACTCTGCAAAAATGAGCAGTTAAGTGCTCCCCGGACCTAAATTTTTAATTCCTTTATTATTTCTCTTAGGAATACATCAAACTCTTTTAGGAATTTAGGAAAGCCTTTGTCTATTGGAATTAGCATTAAAGCCTCTTCTTCACCCAAGATAAATTCTTCATTAAGCTGAGTCTCTTTGTTCTTTATGTTTAGAGTATATTTCTCAAACTTCAACATATTACTTATCTTTTCTATTATTTCTTTCTTGAAATCATTTAAGTTTAATTTATTCCCTTTTATTATTAAGAATACATCGACAAAGTCTCTCGCCTTTATTCCTCTTCTCGTTAATATAGCTCTAACCTTTTCGATAAGAACCTCCCGTAAATCATAGACTTTAATCTTTAGTGGCTTCAAAAGAATATCTGCATCTTCTCCAGCTATAAAAGAAAAGTCTTTTTCGAGATTCTTTGGCACAATAAAATTTGCATTCAACTCCTTTATAGGGTAGTTTAGCTTTTCAATATGGTTGACCTGAATTTTAACAAATGTCTCTTTTCCCAATTCCAAAGAATTATACCAAATCTTAAATGTTACAAACGCATTGCTTCCTCCAAACTGAAAGTATCTTTTATTATCTTTCTCTATCTTAAAATCCAAATCGAGCTTTTTAGATATAGCCTCAATTAGTTTTCCTAATTTGTCAATCTTCTCTGACATTGTTTCTCTAAGTTTATTTTTTGATTTTCCAACAAAATCTTTCTGGTTCAAATATGTAAAATCCATATCCTCAGAAAACCTATAGTGTCCCAAATAACATTTTGTTAAACAAGTTCCGCCCTTGAAAGCATAATTTTGTGAAAAAGATTTATTTTGCATTAAATAAAAAAGCATTTTAGTGATAATGATCTCTTTTTCTATCAAATCTCTATTGGCTATGTTCAATCTCTTTGAAATAAAATCTGTCATTTCTTTATTTATCATCTCAACTCCTTTACAATACTTATAACTCTTTTATTGTAATTTTTAACATATTTAAGTAGTTTTGTTTTTGATAATTCCTCAGCAATTTCTTCAAACTCTTCTTTAGTATAATGTTTCAAATACAGCAAGTCAAGTAAAGTTTTTTCTGAATCAGAATAATTAACCTCTTTCTTTACTACCCCAAATAAGAACATTTTGGAAGATAACTTATAAAATTTTACTTTTCTTCCCATTATGATTATTGGTTTAGCTCTAAAAAGAATATCATTAATAACATAATCAATTGTAAAGTATTCGTGTGTTAAGTTATTAAACTTCAAGCCAGTCTCTAAACCAAAATACCAATTCTTAATTCCTTTGATTTTCAATGCTTCTTTTAAAATCGCAAAGGAGTTCATTTCAGATTTACCTAACTTCCTTTCTTCAATAGAGTATACATAAAATATCCCTCTGAAAACTCTTGCCATATATTTGTTACGAAGCAAGTATTTTATCGTTGGAAGATAATCAAGAGAGAGTTTTCTACAGTAATCTTTTATTTCATCTGCCAAAATAAATTTTTTATTATCTCTTGCTAACTTTTCAACAATCAATTTTAAGGTCATTTTAGCCCTGTATCTTATTATCATAAAGATATATAAATTGTAACCTTTTGATACTTATAAATCTATCTATTTTAAAACAATATTTATTAATTTATCCGCCTTTTCTTGACTTATGACTTATTTATCAAAAAAAAGATGCTGAGATAATCATAAAAGAATTATCAAATGTTCCAAATGCAAAAATAAAAAGATAATTAAAAAGCTGAAATCTCCAGAAAAAAGAAGAGTTTATGTGACTTCTAAAGCAGATATAAATATATTGTTGAAAAGGGCATTCAAGGAAAAGAGAAAAGTTAAGATAAGGTATTATAATCCGCACAATGATGAAAGCACAGTAAGGGTTGTAGATATCTACAAGATATATAATGGAGTAATTGTTGGCTTTTGCCATTTACGAGAAGATGAGAGAAACTTTGTTATAGACCGAATAAACTCTGTTGCTATTTTAGAGGAAAAATATTCTATTCCTAAAGGTTGGAGTCCTGAAAGTATAATCTTAGATAAATAAAGAAAATGAAAAATCAGAAAGAAAGACCAAAATGGTCTTTGCAAAGGTTAAAGGAAATGTATTTTGCCATGCATTGTTGGAAATGCAAAAATTTGAACTCCCCTTGGAGGAGTATAAACAAAAATGTGAAGATAATATTCAAAGGATAATTGATGGTTTAGAAATAAAAGAAATGAAGTTTAAAGAATTTAATGAGATTATCAAAAACACTACATTCTGTAAGTTTGATAAAAGAAATTTTAGCAATAGTTGCCCTATTTGTAAGAAGTTAGGAATTTCAAGAAGGGAGATATAGATAGAGTTAAACTCTGTAAAAATGACTGATTAAGTGCTCCCCAAACCTCAGCGTCGATGACATTTGGGGATTATTAACCTTAAGTAACATGCCCCCACGATTACTTAATCCTAAGGATTAAATCTCTGACGTTTTCCTTAAGAGATAGTAAATTAGTCATAAATGTTTTTTCTATGACCAATTCTAATTACCATAATTTTATTCATAGAAACAATAACGTCAACAACAGCCCGATAATCCCCAATTCTTAATCTCCATAATTTTTCACCTTGTAATCTTTTCAAAAATCTATATGGATTCTCTCTAATAGAATATATCTTGTTTAATACAATTTCAGCATCTTTTTTTTGTAATTTTTTAAGAAAATCTTTTGCTGTTTCAGTAAATTCAATTTGAAACATTTTATTTTAGAGCAATTCCTAATTCTCTTGCTACAATCTCAATAGAATAAACTCTTCCCTTTTTAACATCTTCTAAACCTTTTTGTATCTCATTAATCTCTTCTTCACTTAAACTTTCTTCTTCACAATTATTTATTAAACTATTCAAGAGTTCATCATAAGATTGTCTTTCAAAGTTTTTAAGAGATTTCAATCTTTCAAGAGTTTCAAAATTGATTTGTATAGTTGTTTTTTCCATGTTATATGTTAACTATAACTGCTATATAAACCTTTCTGTTTTTGGTTATAAGGATGAACTCCTCTACTTTTTGCTCAAAGATATAGAATTATACGAAAATATCGGTTATTATATATGAGAAATTCTGCCCATATTCAATATTCTTGACTTTCATTCCATTTAAATTTAATGCACCATTTGTCCCAATTTGATCAGCCATTAAGAAATAACCGGTATTCCTTAAATCTCCTGTTTGAGATAATTTTATATTAGCATCATTAATCCAATCAAATGGGAGAAGTTTATTCTTAATTCTGTTTATCATATCTTCTTTTGTTAGTATATTATTATGTTGCATAAGAAAAGAATGTTCTTGAGAGTTTTTCAAAAAATTAAAGGTCTGATCACTTATATTTCCAGTTTGATAATATTCCATAATTGGCATCGCAAAAACCTCTATTTGACCCCAAGAACTTCTTATGAATAATGATGCATTGAGATTATTTTTTCCATTAGAGCTATAATAATCGGGTGGACCCGTACAGATCATTGCTATAGAAGGTATGGAATAGCCTCTTTTTGTTGTTATATTAAATAAAGAATATCCATCTAATTTGTAATATATGTAAGAGATATCTCCGGTTGAATTAATAAGACTTAAAACTATCGCACGACTTTCAGAATTCACTTTAGCTGGAACAACAACAATCATATTTGTTTTATATGTTTTTGCTATTGTTTGAATTCTTTTTATGTCTTTAGATAAATTCGGATTGTTTGATTCTCCAAAATAATAAGTATTACTATTAATCTTATTAATTATTATATAATCGTTTTGTTCGCTAAATGCCTTAAAGAAATCTTCGTGAAATATCATCAGGTCTAAGTTTTTATCTCTTGACAAATTTTCTGTAAGATCTATCTCTTTACTTCTTTCTACATTTGAAAAATCTTCTACAAATCCAACTCTAATCGAAGAACTTTGACCTATAGAACAAGCACCATTCTGGCAAGAGGTATCACACTTTACTTTTATTATTGCAGGTTTATTATTTTTATTACAATAGGCTTCTAATAAATAAAAATTATCTTGGCACGAATCCTTTAAATTACTTGTTACTTTAGAAAAACTTGATCTGTAAAATACCGAGCCAGCAACAAAATAACTTAGGTCTAAATTTCTAATAACTGTGTTATCGGTATCATTACATACATAAAATATAGAAAGAATAGAGTTCCCATTTATTTTATTGCTTGTTTTTAAACAAAATAAAAAGATAATTAAAATTATCAATAGAATACCTAAGAGAATCAAGAATAACCTAATACTTTTCCTCTTTTGCAACATGTATATTCTTATTAGTGTTGCTTTATATTGTTTTCGGAACTTTTAATACAAAAAGAGTTCAACTCCCTCTTTGAGCGTTAAACTTTTTAGTTCAACTTCCTGTCGCTTCTTTGAACTCAAATAGTCGTTAGTTATTCGGTTTATGTAGCTAACTTAATCCTAAGGATTAATGCCCCCCACGAAATGTTAAACTCTTAATTATATTCACTCGCTCTTCTCTTGAGCACTTTCAGCTTTCTCTTCCTTTTGTTTTTTCTGATTCTGGTCAGGAAAAACCTCTTCCAGAGATTTTCCGCCTTTTTTAAGAACATTAAGATTAATTTGAACAATGTTGCTTGAAATTTCATTTCCACGAACGGTTTTCTTTCTTCTAAATCCTTTATGGGGAGTTTTATGCAAAAAGGGGCCTTTTGTCAAAAGAATTTTTCTTAATGCCAATCCTACAACATCTTTCTTGCCAGGCAAACCAGCCTTGTCACTTGTTCCTTTTATCTCAAATTCATAACCGGATAAATCTCCGTTTATATCCTTACCGCTAAGTTTTTCTCCGATTTTTTTTCCAATAAGATCTTCTGAATCAGTTTCAAGATGAAAAGTCTTTCCTTTTTCTGAAATATTTATCTTAAATGCCATATCAACTTAAAATTTAACCTATTTTTAAAGGTTTGGTTTTCTAATTTAAAAGGGTTATTTTGTAACTTTTACAAAAGTTATTTTGGAAACCTTTTTGTTTTTAAAAGGTTTATTTTCAAATCAATTTCTGATTCTATCAGGATAGTCAGAAATAATGCCATCAACTCCGCAAGAAATCATCTTATCAATATCCTCTTTCTCATTAACTGTCCAGACAAAAACCTTAAGCCCTTTCTTATGCGCTTCGTCTACAAATTCTTTGTCAACTAACCTAAAATTTGGATGCAGAGAATAAAGGGGCAGATCTTTAGTGGAAAAATTCGGCTTAAAATCCATTTTAGGTTCAAAATCATCAATATAAAAAATCCATCCTATCTTAACCCTCGGACATGCTTCATGAAATTTTTTTAAAGTTCTTTTATTAAAAGAAGAAATAAGAAAATCTTCATAACTCCATTTCTTATCTCTAACAAACTCTTTTATTATTTCTGCAACAGGATTTGCGGCTTTTGTTCTTTTTAATTCAATATTAATACGTGCTTTTCTATTAACAAGAGTCAAAATCTCGCTTAAAGTATTAATCTTATTGCCTTCTTTAGTATACAGATTTCTTATCTCGTCAAAAGTCTTTCTTGAAATCAGGCCCTTATTATTAAATAATCTCCTAACAGAAGAATCGTGCAATAATAGAGTCTCTCCTGTTTTACACACCCTTACATCAACTTCAATCATATCAACACCCAATTCAAGGGCTTTTTTAACTGAAAGAGTTGTATTCTCGGGCGCATGCCCGGAAGCCCCTCTATGGCCTATTTTTAATACCATCTCTTAGAACCTAAAAAAATAGGCTATTTAAAGAATATCATATCACAAAATCAAGAAAAACAATCTAATATCGATAACTTCTATCTAGGCATAATCTTAGCTTGATTAACTACACTACTTCTTAAATAATCCCTACTTATTTGTTGTATACAACATTTAATGTTTACTAACGAAAAGATTAAAAACTTGTTGTCGCTAACTT
>JAGVWP010000009.1 GCA_018304985.1 Candidatus Pacearchaeota archaeon | reverse complement strand
TTTTGCCGTCGGCAATATAAATAATATCGTCGAGAATTTAATCATTTATATACTGCAGTATATAGATTCATCGGAGGTTTTTCAAAACCCTCTATAAAAAGATGAGAACAAAACAAGTTGATACTAAAGTAATAGAAGAACTAAAGAAATTAGGAGATGACGAAGTTGTAACTGGCTTGCTTAAAGGACAAACCTAAGTATTAAATAATTTTTTTAAGCATTTTCCTAAATCTGACGATGATTCACCTATAAGAGGATTACTAAAAAGGGATGGAGATTGGGAATTAACTCCATTACAACAATATCTAGATGAAGCTGATCCCGAAGGATACTCTCAATTAAGAAACAATCAAACTTATAGAGAATTTTATGAAACTATTGATAGAACAGTTGGAGAATGCGGGATATCTATGGAAGAAGTAAAACAATTGATTACAAATAGAAATCAGACCTTAAGTGTATTTCGTAAAGCTTTTCAACGTCATTATGAAGCAAAAAGTGAAATAGATGAAGTTTATGAAATAGATGAAGTTAAACAAGCAGAAACAGATTTAAATATAGTTTCAACCAAATTAGATGAATGTTTACTTCCAGTATACATAAGACTAAGACAAAAAGGATATATTCATAGAGATTTAGATGCATAATTTTTATTTATTTTTTATAATAAAAGCCCAATTAATGCACCAGAGTATGAACATAGTGCTGAAGCTACAGAACTAAGTGAACCTGGAACAGACCATTGGAACATTCATACACTACAGAGTTTACCTATAAGAGTGTCTGCAATGTTAAGGCAAGGAATACCAAAAGAATTAGAACAAAGACTTATTGCAATGTCAGGTGAGGCTTCATTTGTTGCAAAAGAAGTACAAAAACTTGAAGAAGCTGCAAATAGAAAAGTAGCTTAATTTTTATTTTTTTAATAATTTATATTCTATAAAGAATTATACCTACATTTATTTTAAGTTATTTGGGCAAGTTCCTCATCAGTATAACCAGAAACATCTATATTTTGGGTAGAACTATCATCAATAATGCCTATAGATTTTTTTAGATCTGCAAAAATTTCATTAACCTTAACAACATAATCCTGATCTGCAAATATTTCAGACCCATCTTTTCTATAACCCGCGCAAGCTTTTCCATTATAGCTTCTTACAGCATAACTCCAGCCAGTATAGTCATGACTAATAGCAGGTTCATTTTGGTTCTTGCTAATAAAAGCCTTGCAAGTATAAGTCATTTGTTTATCGCTATAATATTGTTTTAATATTTTTATTCCCACTTCAACATTTTTTCCAGCATTATTCTTTAAGTCATTTATGCATTTATCATTAGAATAATCTTTATCCTCTTTACAATCTTTTTCATTTGCAAGCAGATTATAATTTCCGCACCAAGTTTTGCCACTTATCTGCATTAACCCATATGAAGCCCCTTGGCAAAAACTAATTTGTGAAGTGCTTCCAGAATCAGCATTAAAGACGCAACTGCTCTCTTTTATCATAACAGCAGAAACTAGTAATGGATCAACATTATTTTGACTAGAATAAGTATAAATCAAACCAGCATACTCCTTGCATCTAGCATTAGATTTACTCGACTTAGAAAGAGCATTTAATACATCTGATTGAGTATATTTCCTATCAGTTATCCTATCAGTTATTTTTATCTCAAAAATAGAAGGCTCTCCGATTAAATTATTGTTATCAATCTCAACATTACTAGCAGGAATAATGTCTCCAGCTTGAAAACTACTTTGCTCTCCAAGTATTTGTTTAATATAATTATAAACCTTGCCTTGATCAACGGCAATATCATAATGATTAAGAACCTCCTCCTTAAATTCTGGTGTAATTTCTACAGAATTTGCGGGAAAATTATATGTCTTAACAAAATCCTCTTGGGGGCTTAACCTAATATTATTAAATAACGAAAGAATTACTGCTAAAGCCCCAGAACTGCTGCTAGATTTTGTGGCATCTCTCCAGTCTGAATAGAATTTTTTAGATGCTTCATTTGAAGCTAAATCAAATTTCTCTCCATTATGATGCTGTGAAGTATGAACAGGGTCTTCATTCCTATCTAAATTTTCAGAACCTCCAGTAATTTCAATATTTTTCACAACATTCTGAACACTAAGTATGGCCCATAAAGTTTCTCCGGTTAATCCTCCAACACAAGTTCCCTTACAATCATTTCCATTATTAGAATAATCTCCATTTTCTAAATTTATTTTAATCCCCTCTTGTTTTAATATCTCTCTAATAACACTTTCTCTACTCTCTCGTTTGTCATAACTAACAAATCCAAAATTAATCCTTCCATCTCCTTCACCGCCTGGTGTAATCCCTTCTTCAGTTTTAATCACAACCTTCGCCTTCCTGCTTCTAAATTCCTTCCATGCAATATCTGCCATTGCATGATAAATCTTAGCTCTGTCAAATAATATTCTAGCGCTCTGGTCAATTGCTAAAACATACTTATCATTCAAAGCATCAAGTCTCGCCAAAAGTATTTTAGCCTCGCTGTCAGGAGAATCAATATCTGTACTAAAAACAAACAAATTAGCGATTCTTTCCTCAATCCTCTTCAATTCATTTTCAATATCTCCATTAACTGAAACTCTTTTCCCTTTTTCTATTTCATCCAGCTGTTCTGCATATTCATTTAATTGTTTTATTGTCGCATTTCTCACTCCTATATTTCCCTCGGTAAATGCAACATCCACAGAATTTTTGTCAAGCCAGCACCCGATTTTTTGATCATCACAGTAACCAACATTAACCCATCTTCCAGCATCAGTTGTTCCTCCAGGGTTGTTGGTAGCGCAAACTCTTATAACTCCCCTGCTGTAAATCTCAGGATTAATAACATCTTCAACTCCAGATTGTATATTTGGATTGACTAATGCTAATGCTCCAGGTGTTCCGGAAATGCAGGCTTTTTCATTTGTTATTTGTGTATTTGTAATCTGATTTTTAATATACTGATCCCGTAAATAATTTAATCCAAATGATGTTGATACTTGCTTGAATCCGCATTTCTCCTGCCCATTAACTCTCACACACAACTCTCTGAATCCGGAAGGAGCTGTAAAGTCTCTTGCCTGATCAGCATATTCTCCTCTTGCAACAAATCCTGTATCAACAACAACACTTCCAGTAGACTGGAATAATGCTTCTCCAGGCGAGTCCCTCAAATAAATAGAATAATAAACTCCAGCATCATTTCCTGCAAAAATATGATAATAAACCTTGTATTGAGATGTTGCAGGAATTGTTGCATCAGATTGTTTTATTTCATCAAACCATGCTGAAAATTGAGATGGCGAATCTGGCTCAATTAAATTCTGGAATTTCTTAGGATATTTAGTTGAAACAAAAGACTTGCAGATTTGAGTTCCAACTTCCTGTGTTGATCTCATTTTATAAGAATTCATTGCATTAA
Source organism: Candidatus Pacearchaeota archaeon (assembly GCA_018304985.1). Taxonomy (GTDB): domain Archaea; phylum Nanobdellota; class Nanobdellia; order Pacearchaeales; family GW2011-AR1; genus JACPLR01. The sequence goes on along the minus strand of JAGVWP010000009.1, from coordinate 21,487 downwards.
CTCCATAAACATTTGTAAAGTAATTAATAGAGCTCTGCATATTACTCCATGCAGACTGTACGCTCAAATACTCTCCACCGCCTTTAACAGAATTCTGCCCTGTAGCAAATTCCAAAAGTTTAGGGAGTAGCACATTTAATATTGGAGAAACCTGCCTCCAGAAAAATTCGCATTGATATACTGCAGTAATCTCATCACAAATTCCAACATATCTTCCAGTTGTGATACTTTCCTGCAAACAATCTCTTGAAGCTTTTAATATTGAAACATAATTATCAATTCCTGCATGAACTCCTGTCAAACAAACAGGAACTACAATTCCCTGTTTGTAATTAGGCAAGCACAAAAATAAACTTCCCGCAATTCCACTCTGCACAACATCATCAACATAAAACTTTCCTCCTAAATTGCATCTGCTTGCAGGGCATATTACAGGATCACAAACATTGAATAATATCTTGCAATCACTTGGAGACATAAAGTCAGAGCATTCTGTCTGTGGAAGATTTGTTGCAGGATTTCCAACTTTAATTCTTCTTCCTAAAATATTAACGTAACGAATTCCCTGTTTGTATTGGCTTGATGCTTGTTCAAGCGCCTGAATAGAATCACTAACTTTTTTAGCAGTCTCTCTATCGGACAATCCATAAAAATCTGTAGCCGGTTGCCCTGTGAATATATTAAACTGCTGGCAGATATCATCTCCCAAACCAGAATCAAATTCCATTCTTCCGTTCTTACCAACATTACAAAGCCAGAAACTGGAAACTCTTCCAGAATCCTGAAAAGCTTTTATCTCGCCAAAAGCAGGAAGTGTTTGCTTTGTCGCAGCATACCATCCATTATTCAAGTCAATCGGAACAACAGCCGGCATTCCTTTATACGGCTCTGTCTCATAATACTTAACTTCAGGATCTTTGTACAAATTATTATAATATTGCGCATCAACTTTCTGCAGAACACGATTTCCATAAGTTGTTCTAACCTTATTAATTATACTTTTATCTGTTTCACTTTCGTTATTTAATTTGCTTTTTCCATTTTCTGTATAAACTCCTTTATCAAAATCAATGGTATAAATATCTCTAGTTCCAGGGACTTGTTTAAGCGGAACATAATAAGTCTTAGAATCCAAAATAACTGCCGTAATCTCAGCTCCTTGATCTAACCCTTGAAAATTATTATTAGTTCTATCAACAACAGATCCCGTATAATAATCCGTTGCCCTTTGAGTTCCGAAATGTGTTTCAGGCAATAAAACATTTGTTTTTCCAGCAATTCCAGTGTCCTCTGCATTAGCCCCTAATCTTTTAGCAATATCTATATCAACTTGGATTTCATTAACCTTATTTAATGTGCTGTAAAGCCTTTTTTCTGCAGCCTCTTTCATATCATCACTCAAAGTATTGTCATTAATTATTTCCAAATTTAATTCAATATCTCTCATCTCTGAATAGCTAACACTATCCTTGCTTAATTTTCTAATAATTTCCTGAGGATTTATTTTATTCTTTCCATCTTTATCAGATAACTCTACAGGAGCCAAATCTTTCTTTCCACTTAAATAAGCAACATTTACATCAGCTGATTTCTGGTAATTAACAGAACTTCCTCCAAAAGTTCCTGATTTTTCAATCAATCCTGGAGTGCTGGCTTCCATATTTTTTATTCTGTTATTTATTCTCTCCATCTTGCTTGCAACAGCGCTAACATCTCTCTCAATTTCCTTGCTATGATCCATATAACAGTTTTCCAGGCTCACGTATTTCCCAGGATTATCATTCATTTCCTGGCTGCAAATATCTTTCCATCCCCCATCTCCCCTCATAACTTGTTGCCTTGCTAATGCTTTTCCTCCTAATCCTGAAAATAAATTCTTAACTTGCAGTGCAGCATTTGTTGCAAAACAAGCAGCCTTCATTCCTTTGACAACACTTCCAAGACTCTCAGAAATATTCTGCCATTTTGCAATGCTTTCATTAAGTTTTGAAATTCTTTCTCTGGTTTTTTCAGGATTTAATTTAATTGCTCTTTTCTCAATTCCAATTGCATAACTTATATTTGTCTGAGATCCAAGATTATTAACAATAGGATCTAATCTTATTCTTGCAGCTTTATTTATTATAACTTGCTGAACAAAAATATCATACCCGCAAACTGGTTTTCTCCCTCCAACAAAAATCTCAGCTGTTTCAGAATTAGCCCCTCCACCATCATTAACACATCTGCCAACTACAGTTATTTTATCATCATCAAATCTGCTAAGCTGTACGCTAGAAGTCTTTTTATTGTCTTCATCAACTCCAGGAACAACAATATATTCCCCTTCCTGAAGAGTTTTAGGAGAACCATCAACCAAGATTTTTGCTCCACCATCATTTACAGAATTCGGGTCTTGCACACTTCTAAGAATAACCGTATGTCTCTGCCAGTAAAGATCAAAAACATATCCTGCATCATCTGTATTAAAATTTGTCAAACCATCATTTGAAACAATTCCGGAAAGATCTTCATTAGGATATTTTTCTTTAAATCTTGCAATTAAATCAGCAAGTGTTTTTGCTTTGCCTTTATCTCTTGCAAGTTCAATTACATTAACCAAAGAATTATATCCATATGTTTTTTCATTATTGTAAAATTTTATCTCTCCATAATCATTTTCAACACTTTCATATCCTTCTATTGCATTGTCAAAATAATTTTCAAATGCGCTGTCTCCAGTAGCTTCCTGCGTTGTTGAAACAAAATCTGAAAACTTAACATTCTTACCTTGATAATCTCCAATTTCTTCTCCCTGCCTAATAATCTCAATATCATAAATTTTATCTCCTACTTTAATATTCTTAACATTAGATAATAAATTAACTTTATTAATCTCTTTTTGTATCAAATCAGTAAATAATTCATCTTTATCTAAAGCAACTAAAACAACAAATGGAACATTGCCATTATTATTTCCAACAGCACCTAGATAAACATCAGCATTTCCTCCAGTATATAATAATTCTCCAGCAGAATAACCTTGAGGATTTGCTCCTGAAAAATCAAGTTTTATATTTTTAAATCCAATTGTTAAAGGAATTGTTCTTAATCCTTCAGTTGTTTTACATCGGATATTGGCTGTTCCAGCTCCTGCCCCGCTTGTCGCAATGCTTGTGACTTCACAAATTCCATCTGCAAAACTCTCTCCTTTGTAAACATCATAAGTATCCTGATCAAATTGTATTGTTACCTGTTTTTCTTGTTTAAAACTTCCAACATAACTTACTTTGTATCCCAAACTGCAATAACCTCCTGGAAAATATCTTTCAGCAGGAATTTTTTTACTAACTGTGAAACTATCAATTTTATGTGTTGCATCAGAATAAACAGAAACCCTAGCTTGATCTCCCTGAATTTCATCAACTCTCAAGAAAGCTTTTCCGCCAGCAAAAGTATATTGGGGATAATTTGCAGCCCATTCTATATCGCTTAAAACCGGAATTGTTTTTTCATTTATTCCTAAACCAAAACCATATTCTGCATTATAATAAATATTAGCTGTTAAATTTCCTGCAACAAAATCGCTTAAATTTCTCTCATCAGGCTGTTGCTTAAGAATAATAACTGCATAACCAACATTATCAATTGTCGCAAATCCAAACTGACTTTTATACGGTGATAAAGCATATCTTGGTTTATTATACGGAACAACGCTTAACACTCCTTCGGGCAATTTTCCGCTATAAGAAAAAGTTATCTGTCTTATATCTTCAGCTCTTATTGCAGGATTTATTTGTATTGCCTGAAGTTTGCAAAACACAGGGACATTCTGCTCTGCAAGCAAATCACTTCTAACAACTGCTGGCGAACAGCCACCAGGAGCTACCTGAATGATAAAATCCTGTCTCTGCCTGCACATTTCTCTAGCAGAACTTGCATTTCCCCCATATAACTGCGGCCAGTAATAACCTCTTTCTGCAGATGTATATGCTCCAAAACCAGGTGCTAAATGCTGTGGATTTGAATAAAAATAACTTCCGCTTCCCGATCCTGTAAAACTTCCAGTATTGCTTGCTCCCGCACCAAATCTATCACCTCCAGCTACACCAAATTTTTGATTATTAACCTGCGCTGAGACAATTGTTATTGAAAATATAAATAAAATTAAAATAAATATTAAAGATATAAAAAAGGTTTTTGAATTAATAAAATTAAAATTATTAGTTAATGAATTGCTACGAACACTAATTAAATTAAGTTTAAGTTGATTATTAAGTTTATCTGATTTACTATTATAACCATCTTGCTTACTAGTTAAGTTATTTTCTATATTCAAGATATTCCAGGATAATTTCCCCTCTATCCCATCATTTTCTTCTTTTATCTCTTTTTTCTTTTCAATTTTCATTTTTATTTTATCGTAGTGTTATATGCACCTTAGCACTTTCATATAATTCATAATTCTGCTGTAACTGATCAAGTGAACTAGGAATTGGCAATGCAGCAACAGAAACATCAATACTATTTGCAGATTTCAAACTGCTTTCTAAAATATACTCGCTAGTCTTGCCTCCAGCGCTTAAAGCATTGCTTAATGTCTGGCTTGGAATATCAATATTAAAGCATTGTTCATCCGCTTTTCCAAAAATACCAAAGATTCCTTTTGCAGGAACGCTTACACACTGTCTTGTTGAGCTTGAAGGAATTGTCAGAGCGCTTCCTGAAAATACCTGAACAGAAATATTATAATATCCTTCACTTAATTTTATTCTCTTCTGATTAGGATACACTGCAGAAAAGCTATTTTTCTCGCTTTCAAAATTAATTACTGCAATATCATTCTCTTTTGGCTTAAACTCCTGTCCATTAATAACAAGCCTTAAATCAATCTCATAAAGCTTGTCCATTAAGATATTAGCAGTTCCAGGCTCATTTGTTGAAACAATTAATTCTCCAGGAAGATAACCTTCTGCTTTTGTAATAACCTTACCATTAATGCATTGAGGAAACGCTGTTGAAAGCATAGCATCTTTGTTTTTTATTTCTGTTTTTCCAATATCACACTCTGTATTAAAACAGACAAAATTAATATCTGCTTCAACAGGCTCTAAATCAGAATTATAAGTATAAACATCCATATTTGTATTCTTATAATTGCATATTTCATCAATAGTATCCTCACTACTAGCGCTTTCTCCAACAATTGCCTGTCTTGGAACACTTTTATCAATAACAACTGCAACAGGAAACTGGAATAATTCATCATTATCATAAACCTGAATTAAAACAGGATAATAAATATCATAAACAAAATGATAAGGAACATAGCAAAATCCGATTATTCCCATACCTTGCTGCAATCCAACAGGTTCTGCAATTAATAAATTCCCATCAGCAGGCCAAACTTCAACTCTTGTTGGCCATTCAGAATTATACATAAAGCGAACTTGCTCATCAGTCTGAATTTCATCTACTACAAAATACTTATTCTCTTTTTTATCCAAATCATAATAGTCTCCCTTAACTTTTAATGCGCCTATATTTGCACTTAACCCAGTTCTAATATCATCAACAACTTCTTGCGCATTCCATATTTTTGGTGAGCAGCTTAATTCACTTCCAGTTACAGGAGCATAGCTATACATAACATCAACAGAATAATTTTCTAAAAATGCCTCGGTTTTTTCTGTTTCATAAATTTCTCTAGCCAAATTGTAAAACTTTCCAAATTTGCTATCAATTTTAACTTCATGTAGTGTTTTTCTAGATGCTGAATTGCCTTTTGAAGCAGTTAAACTCATGCCAACACTTACAACAACATTATTATCTAAGATTTTTAGATCAGTTTCTATTTTATTATCTGTTTCAACAGAAATATCTTTTCCTATAAAAGAAGAAAAATCGCAGAATCTTAGTTCTTCATTCAAGAATTCTTCTAATTGTTTTTCAATTTGTGTTTTTGAAGGAACCTGCTCCTGAACTAAACCATTGCCAGTTATATAATACCAATACGGAACCGGATTTCCTAAAAAATCAAGCTGCGATGAAAAAGGGGCATAATTGCTTCCAGACTTGAAATCAGGGACATTTACATATCCCGCCTGTCTTCCTGCCAATTTCAATCCTTCTAAAGTATCTTGTTTAATGCAACTATCAAAAAAAGTATAAACCTCACTAAATTCTTCACTTGGCTGTTGAGTAAAAAGCTTGTCTCTAAGAACATAAATAGTTACTCCCAATGCAACAACAAGCACTGCGATAATTATAAAAATAGTAATCTGTGAGCATTTCGACTTAAGTAAATTGCTATGATTAAAAGTCAAAACGCGAATACCTCGCTTGTTACCTCTTTTACCCATCATTTCTTACCTCCAATTTTATGTTTTATTAATTCAATAATTTCACTATTAATATCCTTTTCTATGATTTCCTTAAACTTTTCCCAGAGTTTTTCATCTTCTATAAGAAGCAAATACTTTTTCATATTTTTTATCCCTCTTTTTCATCAGTAGCAATTAAGCAATTATATAGTAAACCATGAAATTTCGATATATAAATCTTATTATTAAGTTAATTACTAAGTAAGTTAGTAAGTATTAACATAGGTAATAAAATTAACAAAATAATTAAAATGGCCCTGCCAGGAATTGAACCTAGATTTCCTCCAGTTTGATGTTTCTTTCTCTTCCCTAAAGGAGAGGTAGTATCAGGAGAACCTTGGTTCTCCCACATCGTCAAAGAGGCGTCTTAGCCGTTGGACAACAAGGCCGTTTATCTGATAAATTATAAAGAGCAACGTTTAAAAAGCCTTTTGATAATTAATTCTTATATTAAATTAACTAAGGTTATGGACTTTCTTATAAGGAAGCTTCATAAAAGAAAACTTAACTATTAAAAGGAAAGTTTGATAAAAAACTTAGTTGTCTTTATAATGAAAAAGCCAAAAGCAACAAAAAGATATTGCCCGTTTTGTAATAAAAGAACAGACCATAAGATAAAATTATTATCCACCGGAATTAAGAGAGGAACTCTTAAAAAAGGGGGTATAGACCGAGCTAAATTAAGAGGAAGGGGAAGAGGATATGGCAATAAAGGAAGATGGGGAAGTAAGCCAGCAGTTACAAAATGGAAAAGAAAAACAAAAAACACAAAAAAAGCAGTGTTTATTTATACTTGCCAGACATGCAAGAAGTCACATCAATCTAAAAAAGGAATGCGAATAAGCAAAGTAATGCTAGAATGAACCTTTGAAAAGACAAGCAAAAAACCTATCAGTTTTAAAGGTTCCCAAAACTAAAAAAATATAATAAAAATAAAATGGCAGTTGAAAAAAAGAAATTTTTGCAAGTGCAGATACCGTTAATAAATCGTGAAATAGAATTAGTGGGAACTGGAAATGAATCATTAAACAACCGGTTTGTTAAATTAGATTTAACTCCAGAATTAAGAGGAAAAAGTCTGGAATTAAACCTAGAAATAAAATTAAAAGACGGAAAACCAACTGCAGAACCAAGAGAAATTTATCTAATGGGATACTATATAAGGAGGATGATGAGGAAAGGGACAGATTATGTTGAAGATTCTTTCCTATCACAATGCAGCGATCATAGAATTAGGATAAAACCATTTTTAATAACAAGAAAAAGAGTCTCAAGGGCGGTTAGAAATGCTCTAAGACAGGCTGCAAAAGAGTTTTTAATAAATTATGTTAAAGAAAAATCATTTGGGAACTTGGTTTTAGACATTATAAATAATAAAATACAAAAAGAATTAAATACCAAATTAAAAAAAGTTTATCCATTAGGTTTATGTGAAATAAGATTCATTGGAGTTGAAGATCAAAAAGGATATATTGAAAAGAAAGAATCTAAAAAAGAAGGTGAATAAAATGACTATCCAAAATATACTTGTTCTAATAAAACCTGACGGAATACAAAGAGGATTGATTGGAGAAATAATAAAAAGATTCGAGCAAAGAGGAATAAAAATTGTTGCTATGAAAATGATTAGTGTTGATAAAAAATTTGCTTCTAAGCATTACAAGCAATCAATTGCTGATAAACATGGGGAGCATGTCAGAAATTACCTTTTGGATTACCTCACTGCAACTCCGGTTGTTGCAATGATTTTGGAAGGCAGCAATATAATAATTCATGTTAGAAAAATAGTAGGCAATACCTATCCGGGAGAAGCAGATATAGGAACAATAAGGGGAGATTTTGCTCACGCAAGCAAGGCTTATGCAAAATCTGCAAAAAAAGCTCTTTCAAATTTAATTCATGCTTCTGAAAATGAAGATGATGCAAAAGAAGAAATTGCTTTATGGTTCTCAAAGGACGAAATACATAATTACAAGCTAAGCCACGAAGAGCATATATATTAATTCTGCGCAAAACCTTTTAAAATTAAAGAAAAAATATAAAATTAACATATCAGCCGAATAAATCAGGGAAAATTATTGCGGTATTTTCAAAACTATTCTGAAAACATACTATACTTTTGCCTAATTTTAATGTGCAAGTCTCTTACATTTTATTATTAATACACTACTAGACTCTATTATAATAATAAGTAAATCTTTAAAAAAGCTAATTCTTTACAGATATTAAGCCTCTGTAGCTCAATGGTAGAGCAAAGAATTTTAGTGTAAGACTAAACTCGCTTAGCTGCCTTGTAGCTAAATAATTGCTTGTAAGAAAGCAGTAGGTTGAGAGTTCAATCCTCTCCGGAGGCTTTTTCTGTTTATAAAAATAAAATATAAATCAAGAAAATTTTTAAAAATAAACTATTTTATCTAACCCTATACTCTCTTATTTCATAATGCTCTGGAATTCTTACCCAGTCTCCATTGCGATCCTGCACATAACTTTCTGGCACAAGAATTTTTTCCTGTTGATAAACTTGTCTTTGTCTTACACTTCCCCTCTCTACTCCAGATCCAAGCAAGCCTCCAAGAATGCCCCCAATCACTGCTCCCTCTCCGGATTGTCCGTGATGTTGGTTTCCTATAATTGCTCCTGCACCAGCACCCAAAAGACCTCCCTCAAGTGCATAGCTGTTATCAAGTGTCTCGCAACCACTTGAAAAAACTGAAGCAATAGAAATACCAGCAACACCCACTAAACTAGTCAGCTCTTTTTTAGATATTTTCATAAATAAGTAATGATAAAGAATTATATAAACATTGCTATATTGACAAAACTAATAAACAAAATCAACTAAGTCTAATCTTAATAAAACTTAGCTTAATAATGCTCTGTCCGGAATTAAAAAATCTGATCAAAATAAGTGAACATTCATCAAGATACTCAAAACATTGCTTAAAACTTTCTATCATAATCTTCAAAAAACAGGGACTCCGGACAGAGCTCTTAATAATACATTAAATCATGCAAAATTTTTCACATAGAAAAATTTCCATTGTAGTGATTCAAAAAGGTTGTTCTTAAATCCTGACTATCTCTCCATAATTTATTCGCTGGAATTACTAACTTATCATAACCTGTTATCTCTTTTTATATTTTTATTCTTCCAGCACAATTTCTGCTTTCTGATCAGAAATCAAGATATCAGCAACTTGCTTTGGCAGATTAACAATCTCATCTTTTTTAAACGGCCCCAAAGCCTCTCCATTTAAGCCAATAAGCTCGTCAATATCTTCTAAAAATAAAATAAGTTTAAGCTCTTTATCAGCATCATTTATTTCATGAGAATTATTAATTTCTATAGCTAGGATTTTCTCAGATTCCTGAACACTGACTATAAGTTTATCAAAAAGCTCTTTTTCAAATTCCATCATATTTTCAAAATCTCTCTTGCTTATCCCAGTCTCACTTGCCAAAAAAACAAGTCCTAAAAGCTTCTTTTTTCTTAAAAGCATAAGCTCATTAAATATAGCAGTAGCATTTTCAAGCTGTTTTTTTATCTTAGCTTCCTCATCAGAAAAGAGCGCTTTATCCCCTTCCTCCATGCTACTTTGTTTAGAAACCTTCTTTTTTTCTTTTATATAATCAGAAACATCCTGAATGAATTTCTTGGGCAGGAGCTGTAACTGCTCACTATACCTCTCTTTCCTTAATGCTTCATAAATGTCATTATAAGTAATCATCTCATTAAGAAGAAAAATACCTGATTTAAATGGATTATGGTTCTATAAAACTACCCAATAATTGAATGATTATAAACATAAATACTTGTGTTAATAAACTATGAATAAGGCAGAATTTCTCTAAACGAGAAATTTTATATTGCATTACTTTCAAAAAGTTCTTGAATCATGCCATATCCTTGCCTAATTTTAATGAGTAAGTTTCTAATTTTTTATTAATTATCCTATATAGATTAAAATATCCTATAAGTTATATACAATAAATTACTGAATGACTTTAATTATCTCTATTAATAAATAGTCAGATTTATAACCTCTTTAATTTTAATTAAATTATGTTTAATTCATTCAAAGAAAAGCTAAAGAATTTAATTGGATTTGGCAAAAAAGAGCCTGAAAAACAGGAAGTTGAGAAAAAAGAAGTAAAATCCAAGGAAAAAAAGAAAGAAGTCAAAAAACCCAAAGTAGAAAAGAAAAAATTAATAGATAAAGCGATTGTTAAAGAGAAATTTCATGAAGAAATTGAAGAGCTTGAAGAACAAATTGAAGAAAAGGAAATCCAGAAAGAAATTGAAGAAAAGGAAATAAAAGAAGAAGCAAAAGAAGGGAAGTTGACATCTAAAGAACCTGTTGAAGTAGATGAAGAAAAACAGGGATTTTTCTCAAAATTAATAAAACTGCCGACAAAACTTAATACAGTTCGTTTGGATCAAGAAACTTTTAATGAATTTTTCGAAAAACTCGAGGCAATTTTGCTTGAAAATAACGTAGCATTAAGTGTTGTTGATAAAATTCGTGAAGACATGGAAAAAAGACTGGTAAATATTGAAATTAAAAAGCCAATGCTAGAACAGGAAATAAAAAATACATTAAAAGAATCCATATTGGAAATTCTTATGCCTCCTTTTGACCTTATAGAATTAATAAAAAAGAAAGAGGGAGTATTTGTTATTGTTTTCTTTGGCATAAATGGAAGCGGTAAAACAACAACAATTGCAAAACTAGCTAATTTATTGCAAAAAAATAAAATTTCATGTGTTTTTGCAGCAGCTGACACATTCAGAGCAGCTTCAATAGAGCAATTAGAAAAACACGGAAATAATCTTAATATCAAAGTAATCAAACAAAACTATGGTGCAGACCCTGCAGCTGTTGCATTTGATGCCATTAAATATGCAAATGCCCACGGAATAAAAGCTGTTTTAATTGATACAGCAGGAAGAATGCATACAAAATCAGATTTACTAAAAGAAATGGAAAAAATAATCCGTGTTTCTAAACCAGACTCAAAAATATTTATTGCAGAATCAATTACTGGAAATGATGCAGTTGAGCAAGCCAAGAATTTTAATGAATCTACAGGTATTGACGGAGTTATCCTAACAAAAGCTGATGTTGATGAGAAAGGCGGAACAGCAATTTCAATTGGTCATGTAACAAACAAACCGATCCTATTCCTAGGAACTGGCCAGACATACAATGACTTGCAGAAATTCGACCCAAAAGAGGTTATTGTAAATCTAGGCTTGGACTAAAAAAGATTACAATAATCTTTATATATTATATAATACTCATAATTAATAAAATGAATCAAGCAGAAAGAAATGAAGGATTAATAGATGCTGAAGATATTGTTAATGCTTATCTAAATGATTCGGAATCAAACATTGGAAAACATTTTGCATATATTACAGACGGAAGAAGATTATATCTTCTATTAAGAGATACTTCTAAAGAAATTGCAGATTTTTTAAATAAGAATAAAGAATACCAGCCAATTAAGAGTGAAATTTCGCAAATAACTCTAGAAACAGAAGGTGAAAGAATATATCGCGAGCGTTCAATAGAGTTTAAAAAAGCACTACAAACACCTGTTGGGTAAATGATTTTTTAAGATTACATATTTAATTTTTATTAAGAAATTTATCTTTAATTATACTAACTAATTATATTATGCCCATTAAAGTTATGAAATTTTCACAAACCACAACTTTATTAACTCTCATTTTCCTAGTTTTTCTATGATTAAAATAATGGTTGCGGGATGCATAGAAACCCGCTGGAGGTTTTTATGTTGCAAGGATTAGGAAATGTATTAAAGAAAAGCATTGAAAAAATAAGCTCTGCGATTTTTGTAGATAAATCCCTTGTTGACAGCATTGTAAAAGATCTTCAAAGAGCATTAATAATGGCTGATGTAAATATTCAGCTGGTAAAAGAACTAAGCGAGAAAATAAGAAAAGAGGGGGAAAAATATGTAAAAAATGTTGAAAAAAAAGAGCATTTAATCAAATTACTGCATGACGAAGTTCAAAATATAATTGGGCAGGAAAAAAAGGAACTTATTCTAGGAAAAAAAGACACAATTTTATTTGTTGGTTTATACGGAACCGGAAAAACGACGACAATTGCAAAATTAGCATCATGGTATAAAAAACGCGGGAAAAATGTTGCTCTTCTTGGATTGGATGTTCACCGTCCTGCAGCTAGCGAACAACTCGAACAGCTTGGAAAAAAAGTAGAAGTGCCTGTTTTCATTGATAAAGATGAGAAAAAAGCTCTGAAAATCTATGAGAAATATAAAAAACAGCTTGAAAAATATGATCTTGTTTTAATTGATTCAGCAGGAAGGGATGCTTTAGAAGAATCTCTTATTAAAGAAATAAAAGAAATTAATTTAAAAATCAATCCTACTCACACAATTTTAGTTATTGCGGCAGATATTGGCCAGGCTGCAAAAAATCAAGCACAAGCATTCAAAGAAGCATGTAATGTTGACGGGGTTATAATCACAAGAATGGATTCATCAGCAAAAGCAGGTGGGGCTTTAACAGCATGCAATGAGGCAAATGCTCCTGTTTATTTTATAGGAACTGGTGAAAAAATTCAGGACATAGAACCCTTCAATCCAAAAGCTTTTGTTTCAAGATTATTAGGCATGGGGGATTTAGAAAGCTTAATTGAAAAAGTCAAATCGGCAACTGATGAAAAAAAGCAGCAAGAAACATTAAAAAGATTAGAAGAAGGCAAATTTACTTTAGCAGATTTCTACGAGCAGATAAACTCTATGCAGTCTATGGGTCCGCTAAGCAAAATAACTGAATTAATTCCGGGATTTTCAAAAGCAAAAGTTCCAGATGAACTCTTAGATACTCAAGGAGAAAAACTAAAGCACTGGAAGCACACAATTAACTCAATGACAAAAGAAGAAATTGAATCTCCCGAGTTATTAGAAAGGCAAACTTCTAGAATTTCAAGAGTTGCTAAAGGTTCTGGAACATCAACAAATGAAATTCGCCAGCTAATTAAACAATATAAACTAATAAAAGAAATGGCTTCAGGAGCAGGTTCTTTAGGAGATATTAGCGACCCCTCTCAACTAAGCCAAAAGCAAATGATGAAGCTTGCCAAGAAGTTCGGCAAAAAGAAGTTGATGAAGTTTAAATAAAATTAAATTAAAATAATGGTTGCATTTCTTTAAGAAGACTCAACTTAAATTTTTTTAGTTCCCTTATATTTTCCGAGTCCTGAAAAAAATAAGAATATTCTTTGCTGCTTTCTTTTATTATCTGCCTTATTAATCCTAAATCAACCCCATATTCTTTAGAAAGTTTAAATAATAAATTTTTATCAAATTTTACTTTTTGTAATAAAGACAAAATATCTATCCTGTCCTTAAACCCTTTTATTGTTTCATGTCTTTGAATTTCAGCATTTAATTTTAAGATTAAAAGAACTTCTGGAAGAACTACACCAAAACCATTCATCTCTTTGAACATTTTTTTATTAAAAACATCCTTGCAAGATATTATTAAATTGCAATGGTCTGGAGTATAAATATCAATATCTACTTCTTCTGTTTTAACTTCATATTTATTTAATTTTCGATTTAAATTTATAGATATGCCTTTACTAACAAAGAAATTTTGAAGTTTGAAAAAATCACTAAAATTAATATAGATATCAATATCTTTTGACTTGGCTGTTTGAGAGTACAGCCAATTAGCCCATCCGCCTATCAGTACAAACTTTGAAGTTTTTTTTAATTCTAACAATAAATTATAGCTTTTCTCTGTTACAATTTCATTCCATAATTCCATTTTTATTCAAGCGATATTTTAAATATAGGATAATTTTCCAATATATCATTTATAAAATATTTATTCTCAAATCCAGCTAAACTATAAATATCAACAAAAACTTGGGGTATGGGAACTACCTTTTTTTTGCTAACTTCTATTAAATGTCTATCATCTGTAAACATAACAAAAAGATTCTCATGGCCTTTTTTCACAGGCTTATCTCTCAACCATAAATCGAATAGTTTCTTTTCACTTTCTGGAACATAAATATAAATTTGATTATACTCAAAAGGTACGCTTTTTCTTAAAAATCGCCATGCAGAAAATGCTGTAAGAATAAATGGAAGTGATTTCTCAATTTCTATTATTTTCATATCAAGATAATATTTTTGGGTTATATCTTTATGAATATTTCTTTTAGCTGCCCAATAAAAAATTATTTTCGAGGGATCTAAAACACGGAATTGCATGGGAAAAATCTCAACAGCTCCAATTTCAACAAGATTTTTCAGAACTTTGTTTACTAAAGAAATAGATACATAACATTTCTTTGATAGCCCTAACTGGGTAAATCTCTCTGTTTTATTTAAAACTCCAATCAATATTTCCCTGTATATTCTTTCGTGCTTCTTCATTAGATTCTTCCCTTTTACAATTAAGCCTCTCTTATTTATAAAGCTTTCGCTTTTTTATGAAAGCTATATAAATAAATCAAAAAGAAAAAATGGGCACAATTTCAAAAACAGGCTTAATATAAATAAGCTAATTGAATAAAAAATAAAAAACTAATCAATAAATTAAGGCAAACAACAAACACATTGAACTCTTGGAAAAGATCCAAATTCTTCAGTTAATCTAAGATCAAAATAATCCTTAAAGTTGAATGAACAATCTCCAATCCCTGAAATAAAATTTATCCCATTGCTAGGCTCAGGATAATCCTCAATTACTAAAAAAGAGGAGATACAGGTTTTTCTTTTATTATTGCAAAGACTATTACAATTATATCCATTGACACTTGTAAAATCTTCTTTTCTAAGGTAATCAGTCATTTCACACTTATTCAACATATTCAAAACGTCATTTGTATTAGCTACTTGAACCTGTCTTCCAAATCCCTGCCTTATAACAACATTTCCAGTAATATTAGCAGTTATCAGCGAAACAGCCACTGCAACAACCCATTCTCTATTTTTCATATTATCTAAATTTTCACACCTCCTTTCACTTTTCTTAATTATAAAATCAATAAGGAAAAATGATATATATATTTCGGTTCTAGGTTTTTAATGAAATTAGAACTTTATTCAACGCCAAACTGCGAAGAAGCTGAAAAATTCAAGGAATTTTTAATAAAAAATAACCTGCCATTTAGAGAGATTATTACAAATACTCCAATAAAAGATTCAAAAATACCTAAAAATCCCTTTTTTCATGAAAAAGAACATACATTATTAAAAATAACTTATAGTTCTTCTATTCATGCACTTAAATGGTATGATGAATTTCAGCTAAATCAATCAATTCTTGAGCATATCAAAATATATAATGCTCATGTTAAAACTTGGAATTAAATAAAATAATTAAAATCATTAAAAATGTCAAATCAAAAACTAATTCAGCAAGGTGCTGAAGTAAAGTTTATAAACTTTAAGCAAATAGAATTACTATGGAAATAAAAGTTGTTTTAGAAGAACAGGAAGAAGGAGGTTACACAGTTTATGTACCTTCACTACCAGGATGTATATCTCAAGGAGAAACAGTAGAAGAAGCAATTAAAAATATTAAAGAGGCAATAAATTTATATTTAGAAGCCGATGAAAATGAAATTATTGTTTATAAAGATAATGCAAAAACTAAAATTATCGAAATATGAAACTGCCACAAATTTCTGGCAAAGAGTTAATTAATAGACTTAGAAAATTTGGATTTGTTGTTGTAAGACAAAAAGGTTCTCATGTAAGACTTGAGAAAAATACTAAAGATAAAACAATAAAATTAACTATTCCAAATCACCAAATTCTCAAAAAAGGGACATTACATCAAATAATTAAATCGTCCGAGCTGATTTCAGAAGAACTCTTCCCCTAACATGGAAAATCAGAAACTAATCCAGCAAGGCGCTGAAGCAAAGATACTATTAAATGAAAAAGATAATTATATAATCAAAGATAGGATTGAAAAATCATACAGGCTTAAAGAGTTAGATGTTAAAATAAGAAAGTTAAGAACAAGACAGGAAACTAAACTTCTTGAAAAAGCATCTAAAATTATTGATTCTCCTTTGCCAAATGAACAAAAAGATAAAAATTCAACAAAAATAACCATGCCATTCATAAAGGGCAAAAAACTTTCAGAATATTTAGATAAACTTTCAGAAAAACATGCTATGAATGTTTGTGAAAAAATAGGCGCCTCACTTGCGCAACTGCATGACAATAACATTATTCATGGGGATTTAACAACAAGCAATTTAATTCTAGACAAAAAAGAAAAAGTATGGTTTATTGACTTTGGCTTAGGATTCCACTCAATGAAACTGGAAGATAAGGCAGTTGATCTTCATTTAATTAAGGAAGCTTTAGAGGCAAAACACTATAAAAATCACGAGAAATACTTCAACCATATTCTTCAAGGTTATAATCTCTCAAAAAACCATAAAGAAACAATTGAACGATTAAAGAAAGTAGAATCCAGAGGAAGATATAAGGAGAGATACTAATTAACTTTATAAATCCCCACGGGCTATGAATTTTATAGCCCCGTCGTCCAGCGGTCAAGGATACAAGCCTTTGGCGAGGGAGTTTGCGAGACAAAATTATAATCATATCGCGAGCGAACTTCGGAGAGAGCTTGGGACCCAGGTTCGAATCCTGGCGGGGCTACTTCTTAATATTAATGAAAAATCATCGTCGATAAAACAAAATAAAAAGGAAGGTTTTTAAACACAGTTTCAGAAAGAATAATATGCCACGAAAAAAACAAGAAAAAGGGAAGTTAACATCTAAAGAAGCAAGTGTCTTAGATATGCCTGAAAGAATGAAAGCTGAAGAAATAGAAAGCCTAGTTGTTGAGCTTGCAAAACAAAATAATTCTCCTGCAAAAATAGGCCAGATACTTAAGGAAAAGCATGGAGTTCATAAAATAAGTGTTCTAGGAAAGAAGATAACCAGAATATTAAGCGACCATAAAGTGCAATACCCAAATGACTCGCATTTTATAAATAAAAAAATAGAGAATATAAAATCCCATTATGCTAAAAATAAGCAGGATAAAAAAGCTGAAAGGGAGATAGTAAGATACCTGTCTTTAAAGAAAAAACTTGAGAATTATAGTCTATAAAAATAAAAAAGAGGGTTGAATGTTAGCATCAATAAGCAAAGTTGCTAAGCAATTCCTTGAAAAAACCGAAAACAAAAAGATACAAGTAATAAGCCACAATGATACTGATGGGATAACCTCTGCATCAATCATAACAAGGGCATTGCAAAGGATGAATAAGGAATTTTCATTAAGAATTGTAAAGCAATTGGATTCAGAAGTATTTAAAGAGATACCAGAAGATAAAGTAGTTCTATTTTTAGACCTTGCCTCAAATAGCTTTCAGTATATAAAAGATTTAAAAAACCCGGTATTTATTCTAGACCATCACGAGATAATATCTAAAATTCCTGAGAATGTAATTATAATAAATCCTCATTTATTCCATGAAGAAGAAATCTCCGGGGCAGGGCTTGCGTATTTATTTGCAAAAGAATTAAGTGATGAAAATATAGACTTAGCTTATCTAGCGGCAATAGGCATGGTGGGAGATATGCTTGAAAAAAATCTTGGAAAAATATATACAAATATCCTAAAAGACTCTAAAGTTATAATTAAAAAAGGCTTGACATTATACCCTGCAACACGTCCTATAGATAAAGTCTTGGAGTATAGCTCAGATATTTACATTCCAAATGTAAGCGGATCAGCATCAGGAGTTAATGCATTTCTTAGAGATATAGGCATACAAAGAGTAAATAATAAGTATAAAAATCTTATAGAACTTAATCCAGAAGAATTATCAAAATTAATTACGGCTATTTCTCTTCAAAGCACGAATATAAAAGATTCATCAGAAATAATTGGAAATATCTATTTAGTTAATTTTTTCAATAAAGTTGAAGATATTAGACAAATTAGTGCTATGATAAATGCCTGTAGTAGATTAGGTGAAAGCAGAACAGCAATTGCTTTTTGCCTTCAAAACAAGAAAGCAAAAGCAAAGGCTGAGAATATTTATGCCCAATACAGGCAAAGTATTGTCAATGCTCTTGGCTCACTTCCAAATTTAAGAAAAATAGAGCAGAAAAATTATATAATCATACATGCAGAAAATAAAATAAAAGATACAATAATCGGAACAATAGCAAGCATATTATCAAATTCAAGAACTTATGAAGAAGGGAAAGCAATAATCGCAATGGCATATAACGAAAATAAAATAAAAGTCTCTGCAAGAGTTGTTGGCAAGAACGGAAAAAATATCCGAGAAATCCTTAATTCTGTTATTGAAGAGGTTGGAGGAGAAGTTGGGGGCCATAAGTTTGCAGCCGGTTGTCTTGTAGAAAAAGAAAATGAGCAAAAATTTCTGGACATGCTTCAGAAAAAGCTTGAGATTGAAATGGTGAAAATATAAAAATAAAAAGAACCCATGGTTCTCTTTATGAACTCTCCTTTTAATATAATATTCTAAAATCATATAATAACCTTGCATAATTTTAATGTGAAAGTTACTGATATTTTAAACTAAAGATATTCAAGACTCAAAACTTGCTTATCTTAATAATTTGTTTGTTATATTTTCAAAACTTAATTCTGAAATCATGCCATATCCTTGCCTAATTTTAATGTGAAAGTTACTAGGTTAAATTTAATAGCTACTTCATACATTTAATTTTATTTTACATATTTCAAAATGAATAATAACTGCGGAGTAACCGAGCACCGAGGTTACATAGCAGACAATCTCACGCGGGCGAAGCGAGCGTATACTTTAAAAACCTCTTCTCTATCTTATTTTTATGAAAACTTACAACGAAGGAGATATAATACTTTGCGAAGTTAAAGATGTAGTTAAAACAACAGTCTTTGTAGAAACACTAGATGGAATAAAAGGAAGCATAGTCTTCAGTGAGGTCGCTCCCGGAAGAATCAGAAATATAAGAGACTATGTTGTGCCTAAAAAAATAATCGTTTGTAAAATTCTCTATATTGCTTCAGATCATCTATTTTTAAGTTTAAGAAGAGTAAAAGATAAAGAGAAGAAAGAAGCTTTAGAAATTTACAAGAAAGAAAAGAGCCTTGAAAGTTTTATTAAAAAGCTTCTGGGCAATAAATCTGGGGAAATAATAAATAAAATAAGATCTGAAAACTCTCTTTCATTGGTAGAATTCTTTGAAAGCGCAAAACAAAACCCAAAATTATCCGAGAAATACTTTTCAAAAGACGAAATTGAAAAATTAACTAGTATTTTAGTAGAAAAAAAAGAAAAAGAAAAAGAAATAAAAAAAGAATTTTCTCTTTCCTGCAATCAGGCAGATGGTATAATAAGGATAAAAAAGCTGCTTGCTCCATATGAAAATATTGCTTATTTGGGCAGCTCAAAATTTATGATAAAAACAAAATCCCGTGATTTAAAACAGGCAGATTCAAAACTTAATAAAATTCTGGAAGAAGTTGAAAGAAACTCAAAAAAGGAAAAATGTGAGTTTGCTGTTAGAAAATAAAAATAAGAATTTTAGAAAATCTTATCTAGAACTAATTTTATCTTTTCAAAGGCTTGATTGTTTAATATTCCAACTTTCTTTAGTATAAGCCTTTTCTCAACGCTAAAAATCTTGTCAACTCTTACTCTGCTTATTTTTAATAATTTTCCAGCGCTTAAATCTTGTTGACTAACTAAAACAGAGAAGGGTATTTCTTTTATTACACTAGTCATAGGTATAGCTATACAATCATGAGATTTTTTATTAAAAGGATTATTTGAGATAATTATTGCAGGCCTAACTTTTCTATTCTCTAAATCTGAAAAAGGATAAGGAAGCAAGACAATTTCTTTCTGTAAAGGATTTATTAGACTTGCTATTTTAAGTATTCCTCCCAAATATCATCTTCTTTATTATCCCAAACTTCTTTTAAGGACAACTCCGTCAGTTTTTTAACATCTTTAAAATCATCTTCCAGCTTTTTAGCTAAATTACTTGCCTTTTCAATCAATACTTTTCCGCTATCCTGAATTAAAATAATTTCATCTCCTTTACCAATTCCTAGATTCTTTCTTATTTCTTGAGGAATTGCTATCTGGCCTTTATCAGATACTTTAACTATTTTAATATTCATTTTAATCAATTAAGTAAGAAAATTCTTACTTATAAATCTTTCGTTAGAAAGGAAAAAGAATAAATATCCAATAACATTAAAAAATAATAGAAAAAGATGTTATTAAAAAAATGTTCAAATAAATCTTGCAATACTTATACTCTTAAGCCTATTTGCCCAGTATGTAATTCTCCAACAAAAGAAGCAGGTGAGAAATTCAGGGAAAGATTTGTGAGAAATAAGAAAGATTGAAATTATTATCGAATCAGTATAATAACTTTACCTAATTTATACATCTCAAATCTAAACTTGCTTAATTTAATATCCTGTTTTTATTTTCAAACTATAAAAAATAACACGAAATCAGCGAACCCTGAGTTGATTGAGTGAGCTATCTTCAGGGAAGTTGACATCTAAAGAAACCGTAGGTGTCTTAGATACGCGAGCGTAGCGAGCGAGGCAATACTTTAAATATCTAAAAGAATTTAGGATATTATAGGTTGGGAAAATTGGAGCGATATTAAAAAAAGTATTATACTTGGAATTATTTTAAGTAG
This sequence comes from Candidatus Pacearchaeota archaeon, assembly GCA_018304985.1. GTDB lineage: Archaea > Nanobdellota > Nanobdellia > Pacearchaeales > GW2011-AR1 > JACPLR01. The sequence goes on along the minus strand of JAGVWP010000009.1, from coordinate 398 downwards.
TATAATTATATTTTAGAGACTTATATCTAAGGATAAATCTATATAATCAAGGCTTACTTAAAAATTCTGAAGGACAATTATTACCAATTTTTCAATTTAATGATATAATATTCTTCTTAAGTGTTATTATTTATTTAATCATTTCTAGTTTCATACTTATCAAAATAATTTTCTATTTTAAAGAACATACTACCTTCAAGGGATTATTTATCGGAGGATTTATAGTAACTATTTTATTTTCAATATTTCCAATAATAAATATTATATACACAAGATCAATAAAGGGAGCTATAAGTATGTTAACTACACTAAACCATAATACTTCCCTCCTTTTCAAAATAGTTTGAAATTCTATCCATCGCTTCTCTTACTGTTTTAAAATTGCTATTTTGCAAAAC